>JADLBE010000408.1 GCA_020847915.1 Saprospiraceae bacterium
AGTGGTGTGACATTTATCACGGTGAAATTTTAATATTTAAATATTTTATTTATATAATTTATAAAAACTTGTAAAACAAATTTTTGTAGCTTAAGACCAACATCATTCCCGCCTGTGATTCTGGTTATTGCAAATGGGTATTGTATGGCGATACCTTTATCCATTGATTTCAATTCACGAACACTTGAATCATGAAAACGTATCGCATGTTTGTTTGGGCAATGTTTTTTGCCCTTTTACCCATTGCCATTATGGCACAAAAAGGCGGCAACGGCTGGTGCAACAACAACAATTACAACAAAACTTTCAATCCCCAAACCCTGGAGGAGTTTAAAGGCACTGTAGTCAGCGTCGATAACATAACGCCTGAAAAAGGCATGTCCAAAGGCGTCCACCTGAAAGTAAAAAACGACAAGAATGAAACCATGTCGGTGCACCTCGGACCGTCGTGGTACCTCGACAACCAGGACATACAAATTGCAAAAGGCGATGTGATCGTTGTCAACGGATCGCGTGTCACTTACCAAAATGCACCGGCCATCGTAGCCATGACGGTTGTTAAAGGCGATGATGTACTCGTGCTGCGCAACAACCAGGGTAACCCAAGCTGGAATGGATCGCGCAAAGGTGGTCAAGCTCAGGCTCAGTGCCAGGTGCAGTGCCAATCCCAATGCCAGTCGCAGTGCCAGGGGAAAGGCCAGGGGAAAGGCCAGGGAAATGGACAGGGCCAGGGACAGGGACAGGGAAAAGGAAAAGCAAACAATTGAACCAATAAACCAGGAATCATGAATTTAATCGATCTGATCAAAGACACCGAAAAGGCCGTATCGGCCCAAAATGTGTTTTCTGAAAAAGGCTCGGCGACGTTGCTTCGCATCAAAAAAGACGGGGTTTTGCGCGAACACCAAAGCGCGGTAAATGCCTTGCTTGTTTTGTTGGAAGGCAAAGCTGTTTACGAAGAAAATGGCCGCCGGGAAGAACTCAACGACAAGTTTGACTTTGTGCGTATCCCTGCCAAAGAAACCCACAAGGTTACCGGCACCGAAGATGCACTTTTAATGCTTTTTCAATAAACCATGCCTGTAGTTTTCAGGAATTGTACTTTTTGCACAAACCCCTGACAACTACAGGCTTATTCATTTTTTACATGAAATACATCCTGATTTCCCTGTTCGTGTTGGGCGCAGCTTTCTCGGCAACTGCTCAAACCAGTCCATTCCAAATACACCTGGAACCGATGAACATCACAGGCGTGGGTGGGCTGCAGGCATACGCCTTTGGCCAGCACGACGGCAAATGGCTCATCATCGGTGGCAGGCTCGACGGACTGCATCGCCGGCAGCCGTTCGCAACGTTCGACATCGCCGGACACAACAACGTCATTTGGGTCATCGACCCGGTGGCTCAGCAAAAATGGACGGCACCCATCAGCTCGTTGCCCGTACCCATCCAGGAACAAATGCGCTCCACCAACATGCAGTTTTTCCAGGAAGGCGATGTCCTCTACATCACCGGCGGTTACGGCTACAGCGAAACGGCGGGTGATCACATTACTTACGACAAACTCACCGCCATCAATGTACCGGCTACCATCGACGCCATCGTGAATGGAACAGCGTTCGCCACCCATTTCAGACAGGTCGCCGACGGACGGTTTGCCGTCACAGGAGGCCACTTGCTGAAAATTTACGACACGTATTACCTCGTAGGAGGACAATATTTTGAAGGACGGTACAATCCGATGGGACCGGCCCATGGACCAGGCTTCATACAGCAATACACCAACCAGATTCGGAAATTCAACATCAACGACGATGGAACGACGCTTGCCATCACCCACCTGCCTGCTGCTACCGACACGGTGAACCTGCACCGCCGCGATTACAACGTGGTGCCGCAAATCATGCCCAACGGTGAAGAGGGCGCTACGGCGTTTTCCGGCGTTTTCCAAATCGTAGCAGACTTGCCGTACCTCAATTGTGTAAACATCGACAGCAGCGGTTATGCGGTGAACAATGCTTTTTCGCAATATTACAACCATTACCACTGCGCGTATTTACCCATGTATTCGGAGGATGACAACGCAATGCATACGGTGTTTTTTGGGGGTATTGCACAGTTTTACGACAGTTTGGGCATCCTCGTGCAGGACAACAACGTGCCTTTTGTAAAAACCATCGCTCGGGTAACCCGCAATGCCGACGGCGTCATGGCCGAGTACAAACTGCCTGTGGACATGCCGGCCCTGCTGGGCGCAAGCGCCGAATTTATTCCGCAAGAAAACCTTCCTTCGTTTGCAAACGGTGTTTTGAAACTGGATGAAATCGATGCCGATTCAACACTCGTAGGTTACATCTACGGCGGCATCGCAAGTTCGGCGCCCAACATTTTCTGGATCAATACGGGCGGTGAAAGCAGCGCCACCAGCCAAATTTTCAAGGTATATGTGGTGAAAAACGCCTCCACTTCGGTCCACAACCTCAACAGCCAAAGTATCGGATCACTTCACATGCAGGTATTTCCAAACCCCAACAACGGGGTGTTCGGCATCAAATTCAACCTCAACAAAACGGGTAAGGTTTACCTGACCATTTCCGATACCAACGGCGCCGTCATCAATAGGGAGGCCCTGGGAAACCTGCATCCCGGCGAAAACATCGTTACCCGCCAGTTGGACAATGTGTCTGTTGGAAAAATGTACATCGTGACCTTGCAAACGGAAACTGAAAATGCAACCGTTAAAACAATCATTCAGGATTAACATCATCAGATGCCGATGCCGGATTGAGTTTTAGCTGGAGCTCATCTCTGTTGAGTTTGGTTACCTTGCCGTCGTGCACATCGTAAATCATGGGCACGACGGCAAGTTTATTTTGGCGAATTTTTCCAGCCAAAACGGGCTCGTCTTGTTCAAGTTGCTTTACGCCGTGCAAAATGTTGCCTTCGATGCATGCCTGTAAGTTTTTACCTTCCAGGCGCAAAACCTGTTGCTCTTCCTGTTCATCAGCCAAGGCATCCACAATGTCTTTGATGTGGCCGCAAGCCTCTCCGCCTTCAACAAAAGCTTTTACAGCGCCGCACTCGGTGTGGCCAAGCACAACAACCAATGTTGCACCCAGGTGCTCCACGGCGTATTCAATGCTGCCCAGCTCGAGGTCGCTCATCAGGTTGCCGGCTGTCCGGATGACAAACAAATCGCCCAGGCCTTCGTCAAATATGATTTCGGGAGAAACCCGGCTGTCGGAACATGTCACCACCACAGCAAAAGGATGTTGTCCGTTTTGGGTTTCAAGAATGCGTTGTTTGGTTTGGTGTGGATGTTTGGTTTGGCCAACCAGGAAACGGCGGTTGCCGTCTTCCAGGCGTTGAAGTGCGCTTTCCGGTGTATGGACATCGGTGGTTGCCTGGTGTTCCAGGTTGCAGTTGGAAAGTAAAAGAACAACCGCAACAGCGAACAGCGCGGAAATGGAGCGAGAACTTTTCTTGAAACCATTCATAAAGCAAGTTTCTTATGATTTTTTTTGAAAAAAGTATCCCATGTCAACCCTAAACATGAGTTAACGCATCGGAAATTTCAATTTAATTGTCTTCTCTTCTGGAATGCCCTTTTAACTTCGGACTTCGGACTTCGGACTTCGGACTTTTTAAAACACGAGCCAGCCCGAAGGCCCGGACTGACTCATGTTTGCAACTTAAAAAACTAACCTTCCAACTTTTATTTTAATTCTCAGAAACCACTGGTTCGCCGGCTTTTACCCATTCGTTCATGCCGCCTGAATAATTGGAGACGTTGGTGTAACCGTTTTTAGCCAGTACCGAGTATCCGATGGCCGCACGGTCGCCGCCCTGGCAAAGGATAACCACCGGTTTGTCTTTGCGCACCTTGTCGAGGTTTTTCTCAATGGTACCAACAAAAACATGGTCGGCGCCATCGATGTGACCGTCTTTGTATTCCGATGCACCGCGCAGGTCGATCACCTGAAGGCCGTTTTGAGCTTTGACCGCTTTGAACTCATCGATCGAAAGCACTTTGCTTTGTTCCAGGGGTTTTCCTGTTTTTTCAGCCCAGGGCTTTACGTCTTCCACGAAGCCGATCACATGGTCCAGACCGATGCGCATCAGTTTGCGTGTGAGGTCTTCGATTTGTGATTCACTGGCCACCAGCATGAACGGTTCATCGTAGCTGAGGAACCAGCCTGCCCAGGTAGCGAAGCTGTTGTTGCCCTGGATGTTGATGCTGCCGGGGATAAAACCTGCTGCAAAATCAACCTTGTTGCGGGCATCGATGAGTTTTACGCCTTTGTTCAGGTTGGCGATCAGTTCGTCGGTGCTGAGTTTTTGCTGTTTGGGTACTTCGGTCAGCAAGGGGCGATCCACCTTGTTGAGTTTTTTCATCATGGCGAAGTACTTGGGCGGCTCGGGCTGGTCGGCCAGCAGGTAATCCACAAAACCCGTTTCGTTGGTGGCGTACTGAAGCGCCCAGTTGCGGATTCTTTCGTATCCCACCGTGGTGCTTGGTACGGCGCCCAGGGCTTTGCCACAAGCCGATCCGGCGCCATGGCCGGGCCAAACCTGAAGGTAATCGGGCATATCGCTGAAACGTTTGATCGACTGGTACATCTGGCGTGCGCCGGCATCCTGTGTGCCTACGAGCCCAGCGGCTTTTTCCAGGAGGTCGGGACGGCCGATGTCGCCTACAAACACAAAGTCGCCTGTAAAAAGCATCACGGGTTTGCTCGACGCCGGGTGGTCGGTGAGCAAAAAGCTGATGCTTTCCGGGGTGTGTCCGGGGGTATGGATGACCTCAAAAGTGAGGTTGCCTACTTTGATCACATCACCGTCTTTCACGCCTTCGTGCGGGAACTGGTATTGCCAGTCCGGACCGCCTTCATCGGAGAGGTACATTTTTGCACCTGTAATGGCGGCCAATTCGCGCGCGCCGCTGAGGAAGTCGGCGTGGATGTGCGTTTCAGCCACATGGGTGATGGTCATGTTGTTTTGTTTCGCAATCTCGAGGTAGGTGTCTACGTCGCGTTTGGGGTCGATGACCATGGCAACGCCGGCTTTTTGACAGCCGATAAAATAACTGGCCTGGGCCAGGCTTTTGTCATAAACGTGTTGGAAATACATATGTGGGTTGTTTGACTGTTTTTAAAAAGAAGTTGATTACAGAAGGGTACTCGGACAAACGTAGTCGGTCACCTTGTGTTTGGCGCTTTCTTTGATGGCTTTGAAACCACCGGCCACATCGATCAGGTTGTCCCAGCCGCGGGCGCGCAAAATGCTGGTAAAAATCATGGAGCGGTAACCACCGGCACAGTGAATGTACACCGTTTTGTCTTTTGGAATACTTGCCATCGCATCATTAACATTGTCAAGTGGAGCATTTTCCGCTATTTCCATGTGTTCGCTGGCGAATTCGCTGTTTTTACGCACATCAAATACAAGCGCTTCCGGATGGGCTTCGAGGACTTCGGCCAGTTCGACGGCGTCGATACGTTTGATGTTGTCGACTTCCATGCCGGCATTTTTCCAGCTTTCAAAGCCGCCTTCGAGGAAGCCCAGGCAGTAGTCGTAGCCCACGCGGGCAAGGCGTGTTACCACCTCTTCTTCACGGCCGGGTTCGGTGATGAGCAGGATTTCCTGTTTCACATCGGGTATGAGGGCGCCTGCCCAGGGGGCAAACTGGCCGTCGATGCCGATGTTGATGCTGTTGGGCACGAAACCTTCGGAGAACTTCTGCGGGTCGCGTGTGTCAAGTATCAGGGCGCCGGTTTCGTTGGCGGCCGTTTCAAAAGCCCGTGGTGAAAGGGCTTGTGTACCGCGGCGGAGTACTTCGTCGATGCTGTCGTATCCGTGTTTGTTCAGGGCTACGTTGAGCGGGAAATAAGCCGGGGGCGGCATCAAACCGGTGGTCACTTCTTTTACAAACTCTGCTTTCGTCATGTTGGCGCGCAGGGCGTAGTTGGTTGCCTTTTGGTGTCCGAGGGTATCGGATGTTTCCTTCGACATGTTTTTGCCGCAGGCAGAACCTGCGCCGTGGGCGGGATACACGATCACATCGTCGGGCAGGGTCATAACTTTGGTTCGCAGCGAGTCATACAGGGTTTCGGCGAGTTGTTCCTGTGTCATGTGTGCGGCCTTTTGGGCCAGGTCCGGACGGCCAACATCGCCGATGAACAATGTGTCACCCGAAAAAAGTGCTGCTTCTTTGCCGTTTTCGTCCAGCATCAGGTAGCAGGTGCTTTCCATGGTATGGCCGGGCGTATGCAACACGCGGAAAGTAATTTTGCCTACTTTAAATTCCTCACCGTCTTTGGCGATGTGTGCGTCGAAAGTAGGGTTGGCGTTGGGACCGTACACGATGGGTGCGCCGGTTTTGTTGCCGAGGTCCACGTGACCGCTCACAAAATCGGCGTGAAAGTGTGTTTCAAAAACGAACTTGATTTTGGCGTTGTCTTTTCCGGCTTTCTCGAGGTAAGGCTCTACTTCGCGGAGCGGGTCGATGACCACCGCCTCGCCTTCACTTTCGATGTAGTAGGCGCCCTGAGCAAGACAACCGGTATAGATTTGTTCGATTTTCATTTAAAAAAAGGAATTGATTTGAGAACTATTAATAACAGAACAAAGGTAGGGCCGTTCAGGTTGGACTTACCGTGATGTAGGTCACGGCAGTTTAAATTTTAGTGGGTTGCAACAGCCAAGGCCGCCGGATTGAGGTACAGTTCCTTGATCAGAATGTACACACCCATGACGAGAACGAACCAGCCGAATGCTTTTTTAAGTTTGTCGCCGTCCACGTTGCGGCTCAGTCGGTTGCCTATAAAGATGCCAACGATGGCCAGGGATGTAACGGTACCCAGCAGTGCCCAGTCGAGTTCGTAGTGCCCGAGGTCGCCGGTAAAACCGAAGAGTGATTTGGCTGCGATGATGAGCAACGATGTGCCCACGGCTTGTTTCATAGGAAGTTTGCTGAACAACACCAATGCCGGAATGATGAGAAAACCTCCGCCTGCACCCACGAGGCCGGTCAGTACGCCAACTACGGCGCCTTCCATCAGAATCATGGGGTAGTTGAATTTTTGCGGACCGGTTTCAACCTCCGCTACCGCCGCACTTTTTTTGGTACGGATCATGGAGATGGAGGCGAAAACCATCAGAATTGCAAACAAACCCATCATGAGCATGGCTTTGGTAACCGCCAGATCGCCGATCGAAAATACGTGGGCAGGAATAAGCGGCACCAACCAGGCACGGGTGGCATACACTGCCAGAATGGAAGGGATGCCGAAAATAACCGCAGTTTTCAAGTTGACAAGTCCCTCACGGTACTTGGGGAGAACGCCTACCAAACTTGTGGAGCCAACGATGAACAACGAATAAGCAGTGGCCAAAACTGGATCCACGCCAAATAGGTAAACAAGAACGGGCACGGTGAGGATGCTGCCGCCGCCGCCGATGAGTCCGAGTGAAATGCCGATGAGTGCTGAGGCGAAGTAGCCTGCGATTTCCATACTGTAAGGGTTCGTTTGGTACGAGTTGTGTTGAATGATGGTGCAAAGGTGGGGGTGCGGAAAGCCGTGGTCCTGTGATATTTGTCACGGTGACCTCAAAAAAGTTACCGCCCCGCCAACACCCGCACCACTTCGGCTACACCCGCGTGGTGCTCGCCCTCGTTGAGCTCAAAAAGCATTTCTTCTGCTTCCAGAATGTTGAGCTGTGCAAAATTTTCCTCAAGCAGTTGTTTGGAATACAACATCGCGAAAAAATCAGGTTCGAAAAATGGTTGCTGCTTTCAGAACAAGCAGTCGCAACAGCAAAACCCACGGTAAACCGTGCCAAACCAAATCAAACCAATCCATAGGCTGCATACCCACGGCGCCGCCGAGTACCCAGCGGACTTTGCCAAACAGGTGTGGTTCGGGTACAAAAGGTGCAAGCCCCAGGGTGAGGCACGCTATGGCGACCAATTTCCAGTCGTTCCAGAGGGATTTTGTCATGGTGGTATGTTGAAACCACAAAGTTCGGAGGATAAGTTCAGACAGGCCATGGCAGGATTCATGGCTGTGCTGTACTTTTTACCGTTTATCCCAAATTGGTTTTTTCTTAGGTTGCTGCTCTGCCTTGTAGGCTCTTAAGGGTATGTATATACTGTTTACACACCACAGTAAAAATACCCCGCCGCTCTGTCACCCGCACCTGCCCGATTCTGCCATTTTGGACCCGTTCGCCTGTCAATCCGTCAGATTCTTCCGCATGGCACAACGATTGATACATGGAGATAGCCGGACGACTTCAACAC
>JADLBE010000409.1 GCA_020847915.1 Saprospiraceae bacterium
AAGGCACCTTCGGACTTCGGACCAATTTTAAAAAACCACCGTCACCATACTCCTCGGCAACATTTCAATCTCCGCCGCATCGCCGTTTACCCACACAAACGTTTGGATTGGTTTATCGCTTTGGTTCATGATGATGGCCACTTTTGAACCGTCGGGGTTCAGGAAAGCCGTGGTGATCAACTGGCTGCGGCTGGCTGCGGCGCTGATGCGTTTGGCGCCCGGTTTGATGAATTTTGAAAAATGGCCGATGTAGTAATACGCATTGGTGTACAGCAGCTCGCCTGTGCGCGTATCCGCGTGTACGGGTGCGAAGCAAAAATTTTGCACGTGGTTGGGACCGCCGGTTTCGTCGAGCAGGATGTTCCAGTCGGTGAAACCCACCATGCCGTTGTTGAAGTCGTTGATCATCGAGCGACCGTATTCTTCGCCGAGTTCCCAGGCGTTGTACCGTGAGGCGTCGAAACTTTCGGCGCAGCCTTCGGTGAAAAAGATGTGTTTGTCTGGAAATGCTTCGTACACACGGCGCAGGTTGTCGAACATGGGCGTACCGCCGCTCCAGTCCTCGTACCAGTGAAAACCTATACCCCAGACATATTTCGCCGCATCCGGATCGTTGAAATACGTTTGCGCTCGTTGGTAAATGAGGTCGCGGTTGTGGTCCCACACAATGATTTTTTTATCATCCATACCCGCTTTGTGCATGGTGGGGCCCAGGTGGTTTTTCAAAAAATCGCGCTCTTCCTCGGCCGAATAAATGCAGCTTTCCCAGCGCTGTGTGGCCATCGGTTCGTTTTGGATGCTGATACCCCAAACGGGTAAACCTTCCTGTTCGTAGGCACGGATGAATTTGGTGTAGTACAAGGCCCACGAGTCGTAATATTCCGGTTTCAGTTTGCCACCCTGCAACATGTTGTTGTTGGTTTTCATCCACGCCGGCGGACTCCACGGACTCGCAAACATCCGCACACCACCACCCGCAGCCTTCATGGCTTGTTTGATCATCGGGATTTTGTACTTCTTGTCGTGACTGATGTTGAACGTATTGAGTGGTTTGTCGTGGTCGGCAACGTACGTATACATGTCGCTGCTGAAGTCGCAACTGTTGATGTTGGTGCGTACCACGGAGTAACCGATGCCGTCGATGGGGTCGAAATGGGCTTTGAGGAATTCCTGTTGTTTCGCGACAGGCAATTTGGCAAAAACCTCCGCAGAAGCATCGGTGATGGCCGCTCCGATGCCGAAATACTCCTGAAACGTTTTACCCGGATCCACAAAAACACAAATTTGCGTTTCCAGAGGTTGGCCCATGGGTTTGAAGTCGACGGAACCCGTTTTGTTGAGGCGTAGTGCTGTATTGTATGCCGTGGTGTAAACAGCGGCTTGTTTGGTACCCTGGGCAAATAAAGTGCTGGTTAAGGAAACCGACAGAAGTATTGCAAAAAGTTGATTTTTCATGGTTGTTTTGATTTACCAAACATAAGTACCCACCGTTCCGGCGGTAAGTGAGGTTACGATCCACCGGTTTCCGGCGTTGATGTTGAACGACTGCAATTGGTTGCTGTCGTTCAAAACGATCATTACCTTTTTGCCGTCAGGCGTCCTGAACGCTGCATTGGGCAACTGTGTGGTCGACGTACTGCCCAACCGCACCGAACCCGAAGGAACAAACTTTGAAGCATGCGCCACAATGTAATAACCCACATTTCTGGTTACATTATTGCCATTGATGGTGAGCGCTCCTTTGCACTGGGTGCATCCACCGGCCGTGTGCGGACCAAACGAAGGGTCGTTGGCAAGGTTCCACTCCAGGGCTACCCGGCTCCAGTTGCGCATCGAACCGATGATGACGTTTTTGACGTGCCATTGCAAATCGCCGTCGAAACTACCGGTTGAAGACGTCCATTGCTCCGTAAAATACAAATTTTTATCGGGATGGGCGTTGCGTACCGTCGACAAAGCGCTGATGTCGCCGTTGTACAGGTGGAAAGCCGAACCGTCGACAAAAGCATTCGCTGCCGGGTCGTTCAGGATGGTGATCGGGTAGTCCGGATTGTCGCAGTTGTGGTCCCACACAATGATTTTGGTGTTCAAACCTGCCGATTGAAATGCCGGGCCCAGGTGGTTTTTGATAAAATCGGCTTGTTGTAAAGCCGACATCACCATGCTCGGATTGTTGCCGCCGTGCTGGGGTTCGTTTTGTGGCGTTATGGCATCGATGGTGATGCCCTGCACTTTCATGGCCTGGATGTATTTTACAAAATACTGTGCATACACGCCGTAGTGCTCCGGCTTCAGGTTGCCGCCCACCGAACTTCCGTTGGTTTTCATCCACACCGGCGCACTCCAGGGCGAGCCCATGATTTTGATGTCCGGATTGATGGCCAAAATTTCCTTCAGCACCGGAATAAGATCCACCGTGTCTTTCGACAAATTGAACTGTGCGAGGTTGGGATCGGTTTGGCCTGCAGGCAGGTCGTTGTAACTGAAAACCTCGGCACTGAGGTCGGAAGCCCCGATGCTTACCCGCAGGTAACTGATGCCGATGCTGGTGCCCGTGTTGCCGAAAAGTTCGTTCAGCAGGGTGTTGCGTTCGGCTGTGCCCATTTGATGGATAAGCGTAGCGCTGCCACCGGTGAGGGTAAATCCGAAACCGTCGATGGATTGGAAAACCTGCGCAGTATCGATTTGAATGATGGAAAAGCGGTCGTCTTTGCCTGCGGCAAAATCCACCGTTTTGGCATAAAGAAGGTTCACCTGATCAGGCGATGTGGTCCACACCTTAACGGGATATGTTTCAACGACGGTGGGCCCGTCGTCGTCGTCGTCGGGTGCATCACACTGCCAGCAACCCAAAACAACCGTCAACGCGGCCAGGCCCAGGTAAGAAACCATTCGATGTTTGATCATGGTATCACTTTGTTGGTTATTAAAGGTTCGTTTTTCTACCCGGCATCATTCCGCATTCAATACCCTGGATTCTGTGTCAATTTGGTGTTTTTATCCAACTCCGCCTGCGGAATCGGCCAAAACATCCTGTTGGGTGTCAGGTTGTAACCGAGGTTTTCGTTGTTGGGGCCTACGGCGTTGTTAACCACTTCTATGGCGCGGCCTGTACGTTTCAGGTCGAACCAGCGGTGGCCTTCAAATGCGAGTTCAAGCCTGCGTTCTTTTTCGATGGCGAGGCGCATGTCGGCCTGGGTTGTTGCCGTCGTATTGGGCAAGCTCACGCGGGTGCGGATCTGGTCCACAAGCCCGGCCGCGCCGGTAACGTCGTTCAGCTCGTTGAGGGCTTCGGCTTTGAGCAACAGGATGTCGGCCAGGCGGATAAAAATGTAGTTTTGGTTGCTGCCTTCGGTAAAAGTGCGCCACTTGTTCACGAACGGATAATTGGTTTGTGGCCAATGGGCGTCGGACCATTTGCCCGATACATCCTGAAAAATAACAGAAGCGTTTTTACGGATATCGTCGTTTTCAGCATCGAAGGCTTTGAGCAAATCGTTGGACGGGATGTTGAATTTTTTCCAATCCAATCCCCGCCACATTTTGGTACCCCAGTTGCCGTCGGTAACACCGCCGTTGTAGTTGATCTCAAAAATCGCCTCGGAGGAATTTTCAACGCTGTTGTTCCAGAGCTCATCGTAAGTGGGCAGCAAACTGTAGCCGCCGCCGATAACGGCGTCGCAATACTGGTTCACCCTGGTCCAATCATGCGGTTCTTGCGTTGCAAACACCTTGGCCAAAACCGCATTTACGGCGCCTTTGGTGGCAAAACCTTTGTGGGTAGCCGTCGTTCTTACATCTGGCAACGCCTCTTCCAGGTCTTTGATGATTTGTGCATATACCTCTGCGGTGGTTGAACGCGCCGGAAACAGGATGGGATAAATTGCTTCAAGGTTGTCGGCGCTGATGCTGGTCACTTCCGTCAGTTGCAAAGGCACGTCGCCCCAAAGTTGCACCAGTTGGAAATACATAAACGCACGAATGAATTTGGCTTCGGCTATGATCTCGTCTTTGCGGCCTTCTGAAAGCGCAGGGTCGGTTACTTCACGGGTATTGTTGATCACCGTGTTGCATTTGCCGATGGTGCTGTACAAATAGGCCCAGTCACGGCTCACGTTGGAGTTGGTGGCGTCGAGTTTGTAATCGTCGATCTGGAAATTGGAGGGGTTGTCGGCGCCGGCGTAAGCGTCGTCGCTTTGTGCGTCGCCGTTCACAAAATAATCGAGCTGGTAGTACTCGTTTTTAAAATCGGAATAGGCGCCGGCGAGCGCGGCTTCAACTTCGCCGGCCGATTTGAAATAAATGGAATCACCCGCGGCATTTTCCACGGCTATGCCTTGCGATACCGGTTCGAGATCAAGGTATTTCTCGCAGGAAGCAAGCGAAAAAAGAAAACCTGCCGCAAGGCTGTAAAACAATATATTTTTCATGTTTTTGCTTGTTTAGAATTCAACGTTGGCGCCTACAATCACCGTGCGGGCTTGCGGATAGGTACCGTAATCGATGCCCAGTTCCGTAGCGCTGCGGCCGAATGCATTCACTTCAGGATCGAAACCCGTGTACTTGGTAAAGGTGAGCAGGTTTTGTCCGGTGGTATACACCGACAACCGACCGATCTTTGCTCTTTTCAGCCATTCCGGGTTGAAATTGTACGCCAGGGTGAGGGCCTTGAGGCGCAGGTAGGAGCCGTCTTCCACAAAACGTGTGGAGTTGCGCACGTTGTCGACGTTGCCGCCACCCACAGCGCGTGGAATGTCGGTGTTGCGGTTGTCGGGCGTCCAGCGACGCAGCACATCGGTCGACTGGTTTTTGCTGTCGAACATACCTTCCAGGTCGATGCGCGTGGCATTGAAAATGTCGTTGCCATGGCTACCCTGGAAAAAAATGTTGAGGTCGAAATTGCGCCAGTTGAATACGTTGGTGAAACCGTATGTGAATTTCGGTTGTGCGCTTCCGATTGTCGTGCGGTCGCCCGGATCAAAAATGCCGTTTTCGTTCACGTCCTTAAAAGTCAGATCGCCTGTTTCAGGGTTTACTCCTTCCGAAACGTAGCCGAAGAAAGTACCCAGGGCCAGACCTTCCTTCACGATGGCCACGTCCTGGTTGTTGCTGTAAATACGGCCGAAGTAATACACGTCGGTGTAGTCGAGGCGCAAAACCTTGTTTTTATTAAAAGCGATGTTGAAATCGGTCGTCCATCGTAAAGCTCCGGTTGTGTTCACCGTGGAGAGGTTGAATTCCAGACCTTTGTTCTCGATTTTTCCGGCGTTGGTCTGAATGGAGGTGATGGGCAGGGAGTTCGACAACTGGACGTTTAAAATAACGTCGTCGGTGGTTTTGATGTAAGCGTCCGCATTAAAATTGACACGGCCTTTCCACATCGAAAGGTCGATGCCCACGTTTGATTGTGCCGTGGTTTCCCAGCGCAAATCGGGGTTGCCGTAAGTTGTTTGCACGCCTGCCGGACCCGAAAGCGGGTTGGTTTGGGCGGTGCGGTAATACGAAATCAGGCCATAGCGGGCGTAGTTCGGAATACCTTCCTGGTTGCCGTTTTTGCCCCAGCCTGCTCGCAGTTTCAGGTCGTAAATGGCTTCGATGTTTTCCAAAAACGGTTCGGCTGAAATACGCCAGCCCGCTGAAAACGAAGGCATGGTACCCCAGTGCTCTGCCAGTTTGGAGGAACCGTCGCGGCGCAACGTGGCTGTTAGCAGGTATTTGCTTTGGTAGTCGTAGGTAGCCCGGCCAAAAAACGAAGCCAGAGCCCAGGCTTCGGCGGTGGTGTTGCCGAAAACATTGTTTGCAGCATTGATGGTTTTCACCGAAACATCTTCCGGGAAGTCGTTGCCCTGGGTGTACGAATCGCTCCATTGCAATTGCTGGAAGCTGCTGCCCACGAGGAACGACATGTTGTGATCGCCGAAATGGGTGGCGTAGTTCGCCGTATTTTCCCAAAGCCACGAGCGGGTATTGGATTTATCGGCGCGACCGATGCCGTTCTGGTCGCGACCGTAGTTGGTGCGGTAAGGGTCGAGGTAGTAATTCCATTCGTGCGCGGAGAGGTCGATGCCCACGTTGGTCTTAAAGGTAAAACCTTTAAACAGTCCCAACTCGGCATACATGTTTCCAAAAAGGCGCGTATCGAGCGCTTCCTGGTCGGGGCCCTCCATATAAGCCACGGGGTTTTCCCACGAAGGCTGGAAAGGGTTGGGGTCGTACTGTCCGCTGCCGTCGTCTTTGTAAATGTTCAAAAATGGCGGGGTATTGAGGGCGCTCATGATGACGCCGCCACGGCCCGAGCTGGCATTGTCGGGCGTATCCTGCGTTTTGGAGTGCAGGATGTTGATGTTGGTGCCAATTTTCAGCCAATTTTTAAGCTGGTTGTCGAGGTTCATTCGCACCGAATAACGGTCGAATTGGGCCGGACGAACGATGCCTGCGTTGTTCAGGTAGTTGGCTGAAACCATGTAACGCGATTTGTCGTTGCCCCCAGAAAAGCCGAGCTGGTAGCTTTGGATGACACCGGTACCGAACGTTTCGTCGCTCCAGTCGGTGTAATCCGTTTCCGTAGGATCCAAAGAACCCGGATTAATTTCTTCCATCAGCGTGCGGTATTGTTTGGTGGAAAGCACGTCGATGGTTTGGCGCAATTGAGATACGCCTGCATAGGCATTGAAACTGACTACCGGAGCGCCTTCTTTGCCGTGTTTGGTGGTGATGAGCACCACACCGTTGGCGGCACGGGCGCCGTAGATGGCTGCCGAAGAAGCGTCTTTCAATACGCTCATGGATTCGATGTCGGAAGGGTTCAAGCCGCGGATGTCGGTTGTGGGAACACCGTCGATCACGTACAGTGGTTCGTTGCCGGCCAGTACCGAAGTGGCGCCACGCACACGCACCGAAATGTCGCCACCCGGTTTGCCCGACGGTTGCACCACTTGTACGCCTGCTGCTTTGCCCTGCAGGGCTTCTGCGGCCGAAACCATGGGGCGGTCTTTGATGTCTTTTTCACCCACCGTGACCACAGCCGTGGTGATGTCTTTTTTCTTTTGAACGCCGTAACCGACCACAATGGCCTGTTCGAGTACGATGGCCAGGTCGGTCAAAACAACGTTAATGGTGGTACGCCCGCCGACGGCGATTTCCTGCGGTGTGAAACCGGTATAGCTGAACACCAGGATGCCGTCGGTGGCAGCAAGGCGGTAGTTCCCGTCGATGTCGGTAGAGGTGCCCTGGGCTGTGCCTTTCACCATTACCGACACGCCCGGCAAAGCTTCACCATTGGTGTCGGTGACCTTTCCCGAAATTTGTGCCGATGCCTGTCCCGCCAGCAGCAGGATCGTAAGCATTGTAATGAGTTTATTCATGTGGGTGGTGGCTGAATCGAATGTTGAAGTAGTTGGTATGCTGACGATGAAGTGTTTTGAACCTGGATTCCTGATGCGAAAAGGGGATTTCAGAAGAAAAAAACCGAGAGCGGTGCTTACCCCGCTCTCGGGAATCACTAACTAAACTCTAAATTTTTGTATTAACGGGTAAGCACCACGGACCAGCCTTGCGAGCCGTCGTGTGCAGCAGTATAATCTACCGAAAGGGTAAGTGTTTCCACACCACCCACGTTGAGGTAGCTGATTACTTCGTACCGGTTTGTTGCCGAGCCACCGTTGGGCGCATTGGCGCCGTCGGTGTTTTCGCCGCCGTAATAACCTTTGTAAAAACCAATAAATGCTGCACCGGTCGGTCCGTTGGTAAGTGTGATGATCGGACGGTTGGGACCGGAGGCTGGTGTGAAGGTGAACGAGTGCACCGCCGAACCGAACGCTGCACCGTTGCCGCTGGCGGCAAGTTGCGCATCGGAAATACAACCGTTCGGGGCGCCCATGTAGCCGTCGTTGCGTGCATCGCCGTTGGTTTTGTATTCGTATACGCCGCCGGAGCTGAAAATGAATTCGTCGTTGGTGATGCACGACCAGTCGTCAACACCCGTCGAGCTGCCGTCGAGGAAGTTGGCCGGTACACTCCACCAATCGCTCAGGCCAAGGCCCGGACCAACGAAGATCGAAAGGGCTGCATTGCGTACTTTCCAGGCGCCGCCGATCAGGTCGGATTCCGTCATTGCGCCGGTGGTGAGTGTAAACTGTTGCGTAGCCGTAGCTGTGCCGGCGGCATTGGTAGCCGTCAGAACAACATCGTAAATACCGGCGGCGGCGTAGGTATGTGAGGGGCTTGCAGCCGATGAGGTTGCACCGTCGCCGAAATCCCAGTTGTAGCTGGAGGCAAATTCTGAAGTATTGGTGAAGTCGATCGTCAGACCGTTCGTCACCGACGTGAAGCTGGCCTTTGGTTTCGGATCGGGCAAACCGGGCTCCTGACCTGGATCGTCGTAGTGCACGAGCACCATTTTCCAGTAAGCGTCGTCGGTGCCGCTGGCCGGGAATTTCCAGTCCACATTCAGGATGAGCGTGTCCACATCGCCGTCGGTAAGTTTAACGATTTCGTACGTCACCGAATCCTGTGGAAGACTTACTTCCGCGTCGGTACCGATTTTGCACAAACCTACAAAGGCGCCCAAACCTCTTACGGTGAGTTTGTTTTCACTGCTTTTCAGGGCATACGTATGAACACCATCGCCGAAAGCCGAAAGATCTACACCGTTCGGGCCTTTCATGTTGGATGCTTCGGAAGAAGCGCAAATGTTGGCGGGATCAAACACGTTGCCTTCGGCCCAGTAGTCGCCGTTTGTTTTGTATTCGTAACTGCCGTCGCGGCTGAAAATAAATTCGTCGTTCATGATGCAGTGGCGCAGGGCGATCTCATCGTTGTCGCGGCCCATAGCCCACCAAACCTGGTCTTTCGTGATGGGACCAACTTCAAGTGGCCAGCGGTTTGCGTTCACCACGCGAAGCAGTTTCCAGGTTTTGGAAGTGTTGCCTGCCAATTTGGTCAGCTCGGCATTGGGATCGGCGATGTTGATGTCCTGGCTCGAAACGTCTACCGAACCATCGGCAGCCGTAGCGGTGAGTTTCACCGTATACATGCCGGTGGTTGCATACGTGTGAACGGGGTTTACCTCACTGGACACGGCAGTGCCGTCGCCGAAATCCCATGCAAGGGTTGAATAATCGGTAGAGGCGTTGGTAAACGTTACCTTAAGGAAATCGGAAGCGTCGATCTGGTAAGAAAATCCGGAAATAACTTCGGTAGGATCGTCCTCCTTGTTACACGAAACGGCAAAGGCCGTAACAAGGATCATGGCAAACAGCCACTTGAATCGTAACATCTGTTTCATAATTTTTTTTGTTTTCAGCTCCGCAAAAAAGCTGGCTGGTAGTTAAATGATGAGGAAATCAGGAACGGACAAAGGTGGAATTCCAAAAACGTTTTCCTGTAATAAACCCATACGGTTAAACTACCATACCCGGCGTGAAATACTACTGCATTACTACTGTACCCGCCAATTTTCCTATTTCCAAAATGCAGAAAATGCGTATTTTGTGCCGTTTTAGAGAGTAACATAGCCACACCTTGCGTACTGCATCCATTGCCCTGTTGTTGATTTTATGTGCTGTTGAAATGCCTGCTCAGGGTGTCAACCTCGGCAATCCGCCGGTGTTGAATTTTTCCAAAAAACACTTCAAAGCCGTCAGCCAAACCTGGAGCATCAGCCAGGACAGCAACGGCGTCATGTGGTTCGCCGACAACGACGGCCTCATCGAATTCGACGGCGCACATTGGCGCCTGCATCCCATCAGCAACGGTACGATCGTGCGCTCCGCAAAATCAGGGGATAATGAAACCGTTTATGTGGGCGGTCAGGGCGACTTCGGATTCTTTGCTCCCGATGCCCGTGGCGTTCTGCAATACCATTCCCTGAAAAACCTGTTGCCCGAATCCGCACGCAAATTCAATGATGTGTGGAATGTGGAAGTTACCCGGGAAGGCGTTTTTTTCCGAACCGACAACCAGGTTTTCCGATACCATAAGGAAAAACTTGCACCCATGGTCCCCAATGAAAAATCGCTGTTTTTTATGGGGAAATGGCAAGGCAAATTGCTTGTTCAGGATGGTGAAGAAACGCTATATGTGTTTGAAAACGACCGTTTCCGCCAGCTGGGCCATCCCGAAAAATTCACCGGCGGCCGCATCTCCGCCATCCTGCCACTCAACGCCGATACCATCCTGGTAACCACCATCCAAAACGGCATCTTTTATTTCTCAGGCAACACGTTCGAACCCTGGAAAACACAGGACGACAACCTCATCATCAACAACCGCATCTATTGCGCCGACCTGCTCGCCGACGGCAAACTGGCGCTCGGTACTTCGCTCAACGGACTGGTTATCCTCGACAGGCAACGCCGCATTTGCCACCACCTGAACAAAAAAAGTGGCCTGCAAAACAACACGGTCCTCAGCCTTTTTACTTCCAAAAACGGCGGTCTGTGGCTGGGCCTGGACAAAGGCATCGACTTTGTGGACGTACATTCCCCCTTTTCTACCTTTTTCCCCGACGGCGAATTGCAGGGCACCGGATACACCGCCGGCATCAACAACGGAAAATTGTACTTCGGTACCAATACCGGATTGTATGCCACCGACTGGAAATCGTACTACGCCCCCGGCGAAAAAGAAAAATTTTCACCGGTGCAAAACTCCGACGGCCAGGTATGGAGCCTCACCAATGTGAACAACCAGCTGCTGCTCGGTCACCACGAAGGTGCTTTTGAAGTAAATGGGCTCACGGCAAACAAACTCACAAACCTGCCCGGCGTATGGCGGTTTGTACCATGGTCCGACGACGTGCTCATCGCCGGGCACTACAACGGCATGGCCTTGTTTCTCCCTTCGGAAAATGGATGGGTATTCGACACCATCCTTAAAAATTTTGGAGAAAGCAGCCGCATTCTGGCCAAAGACCGGCACAACAACATCTGGATGGCCCACCCATACCGTGGCATTTACCGCATCGAAGTGTTTCCGGAAAACAAAACCGTAAAGGCCGAGCACCTCGGCGCAAAACAAGGTCTGCCTTCCGACATGGGCAACCACTTGTTTCAATTGGGTGAAAAAATGGTGTTCACCGGCGAAAAAGGCGTTTTTGATTACGATGAAAACAAACGGCGGTTTGCGCCCAATGCACAGTTCAACCAGTATTTCGGCGAACAAACACATGTAAAATACCTTCGCCAGGACGAAGCCGGCAACATCTGGTACGTCACCGACGCCGAAACTGGCGTACTTCTCGTGGAATCCGACGCCCTGGAAAAAAAAGTGCGCAAAATGCCCATCCCCGAGCTCAACGACAAATTGACCGGCGGGTTTCCTTTCCTGTTGCCAGTTAGCAACCAAAACGTATTTGTTGCCACAGGACAAGGTTTCATTCATTTTAACCCCGCTGCCTACAAATCGGCCGACTCAACCCTGCGCCTGGTTTTGCACGAAGTGCGCCTTAAAAAAGAACCCGACAGTTTGTTGTTCGGCGGTCACCCTTCCGGCCTGGCAACACACTTTGACATCGTACTGAAAAGCCATCAAAACGCACTTTCCTTCAATTTTTCGGCCACCGATTACCCGGGTGGTGAATATATTCGGTATGCCCATTACCTGGAAGGCGCCGAACAAACCTGGTCGGATTGGGACACGCGTCCGGAAGTTGCGTTCAACAACCTGAACCCGGGCAGTTATGTTTTCCATGTCAAAGCCAAAAACCAATACGGCGTTGAAAGTGAAGTACGGTCGTTTCCCTTTAAAATATTGCCCCCCTGGTACGCCAGTAATTGGGCGTATGCCTTCTATGTTATGGTGCTTCTGGGCATCGTAGCAGGCATCATTTACCGCCAGCAAAAAAAATTCGAAAAGGAAAAACACGTTTTGCAAAGCAGACACCAGCAACGCGAAGCCCAACACCAGTTGCAAGTCCAACTTTCGGAAGAAGCCATCAACCGGCTTCAAAATGAAAAACTCGAAGCGGAAGTACACCACAAAACCCAGGAACTGGCTTCGGCCACCATGCACCTGGTTCAAAAAAATGAAATCCTTAATTCGGTGAGGGAAGCCCTCGACCGGTTGAAAGAAAAAGGAACATCATCGACGGAACTCCAGGATGAAATCGCGCGCATCACCAAAATGGTGGATCAGGATGCCAGCATCGACGACGACTGGGAACATTTTTCCAAAAATTTTGACGAGGTACACAGCGATTTCCTCAAAAGACTCGGTGAACAGTTCGCCAACCTCAGTCCCAACGATTACAAATTGTGCGCTTACCTGCGCATAAACCTGTCAAGCAAAGACATCGCAGCCCTGATGAACATTTCCCTGCGCAGCGTGGAGGCCAGCCGTTACCGTCTGCGCAAACGCCTGGGCCTGGATACCGAAGTAAACCTCACCGAGTTTTTAATGCGGTTTTAGCCATGAAAATTTGTGGGATCTGATCGAACCAGCTTAAAAAATTGCCATTGAAAACCTTAGCCTTTTTTGTCCTGCTTTTATCTGCAAGCCTGTCCTGCTCCGCCCAACCGGAATACCGTACGATCGCCGACGACCGCTACGAACTGATCCTGCCCGATCAACCCAAAACAGTGCTGGTGTTGTTCCCGGGTTATTTCGAAACGAGGGACAACATCAAAGTGGAGGCAAAAAAAATTGTGGACGATGCCCTGGGAGCCCATGTTGCCGTTTTGCTCATGTCCTTCAACCAACATTTGTACTTGACGCATACGGAAAAACAGGACCTGAACGATGCAATCAACGAAGTGCTGGGCGGCATCGAAAACGTTCCTTTTTACCTCGGCGGTTTTTCGAGCGGCGGCAACGTCGCTTTGCTGCTTTCCAACCACATGGCTTCAACAAAGGCGGACAAACAACCTTCCGGGGTTTTTGTTGTCGATTCGCCTGTCGACATCGAAAGGTTGTACCTCGCGGCGCAAAACGACATCAAACGGAATGTAAACGGTGGCGCCGTGAGTGAAGGCCGCATGATCATTTCCACGATGAACAATGCCCTGGGTACGCCCGCCGACAGCCTGCAAAACTACGACGCCGTTTCTCCTTACCTTTTTTCAAAACACAGCACACACAATGTCGCGG
>JADLBE010000410.1 GCA_020847915.1 Saprospiraceae bacterium
GCACAAGTAAACCTACCCGAATATACAGCCACCGAACCTTGTGTCGGTCGGGCTCCAGGCGTAGAAGGCGACGTTTTGTACTTCGTCAGCGACCGTCCGGGCAGCAAAGGAGAACGCGACATCTGGTACAGTAAAATCAACCAGGACAGCTTTGAAACCGCTGTTAATCTCACGGACATCAACACCACCGGTGATGACGTGACGCCTTTTTTCCACTATCCTGCCAGCACCTTGTATTTCAGCACCACCGGCATGCGATCGCTGGGTGGTTTTGATATTTACAAAGCCATGCTGCGCAACAACCAATGGACCGAAATCGGAAACATGGGCGCTGTTCTCAATTCAGGCGCCAATGACGTGTATTACACGATGACGCCCGACAGCAAAATGGCCTTCCTTTCGTCCAACCGCAATGGCGCTCAGAATCTTTCCGAAGAAGCCTGCTGTTACGATATTTTTAAGGCTGATCTGGTTCGCCCGGAAATGGTTGCCATTACCTTCAACAAAACAACCGGCGACTCTTTGTTCCAAACATCCATGCGCCTGATTGAACTGAACGACGACGGCACAGTGGCGGAAGAAATTAAGGTCAATGTACCTGGATCACATTTTGCATTCCCCTTGCAGCCCGGTAAAAAATACATGCTCATTGCTGAGAAGGACAAATTCGCCAGCGATACCGTTTATTTTGATACACCAAGAACCATCTGGAAAGATCAAATCGTTCAAAAGTTGTACCTCGAACCTACACACGTCAAACTCATCGTACGTGTTTTGGATAAAGATACCAAAGAGCCCATTTTAGGCGCCACTTCAAAATTTGCCGAAAAAGTGCCCGGCATTGCCTTGCTTGAATTTCTGTTGGCCGTGAAAGACAACGACAACAGGTACGACTACGACCTTGATTTCGACCGCCAGTACAAAATACTTGCCTCCAAGCCTGGTTACACCACCGATTCCCTGGAAGTAACTACCACTGGTCTTTTGGGTAATGCCGTTATTGAAAAAACGCTTTACTTGCAAAAAGGCATCAATTTTAAAGCGCTGGTATACAATTCATTGAACAACGATACCTTGCACGGTGTAACCTTCAAACTGGTTGAAGTTGAGGGTGGTAACCGCTCGTACAGCCATACTGCCGTGCACGACAACAAGTATGAAACTACGGTTTTTTACGAACGCCGTTACCGGATCATCGCTTCCAAACCCGATTTTTCTTCAGACTCGTTAGAATTTACCACAAAAGACCTGCCGCGCATCGCTTTCCAGTCGATTACGCGTGAATTGTACCTGCACCCGCTCAATTTGAGCGCCTATTTGCCCATCCAGTTGTTTTTTGACAACGACGAGCCGGACAAGCGCACATTGGCACGGTCTACTAAAAAAGAATACCGGGAATCTTATGTGACGTATTACCGTAAAAAACAGGAATTCTACGACCGTTTCATTCTTGGTTTGCCCAAAGACGAACTTGAATCAGCTTACAACAATTACGACAACTTCTTTGAAGGTGAAATTCGTGGTGGTTGGACTCGCCTGATGACGTTCTCCGAAGTTTTGTATGAAATGTTGCAACGGGGTGATAAAATCAAAATCACCTTGCGCGGTTTCGCTTCACCACGTGCCGCAAGCAATTACAACCTGAACCTGACGGCCCGGCGCGTATCCAGCGTCATCAACCACTTCAGCATTTTCGACGGTGGTATTTACAAACCCTATGTCGAATCCGGCCAACTCATTATTGTGGAAGAACCAAACGGTGAAAAACTGGCGCCCAAAGGCATCAGTGATAAAATCAACGAAGAACGCAACTCCATTTACAGCATACCCGCCTCGCGCGAAAGACGCGTCGAAGTCATCGGTGTTGAAGTTAGTCGCAAACCTGGCACCTAACCTGTGGATTTTTTCTCACGCTGAAAAAGAACCACGACATGAAGATCGAAAAAACCATTGGGTCTAAAATAGTTAAAAACATGAAATACCGCTTGTTCGCTGCACTTTGGATGTTGGGGATGTTGCTGATCTTGCCACAGTTGCAAGCTCAGGGGCCCCTGAACCTCTCGTTCAACGGCGTAACGCCGACCTGCTTTTCATCCACGAACGGCAGCGCCAATGTTCAGGTTTCCGGTGGTCAACAACCGTATACCTACCTCTGGAACAACGGACATACAAGCCCAAACAATACGGGTTTGCCTTCGGGGACGTATGCCGTGACGGTTTCTGACGCATCAGGCGCCACGTCAAGCGGTAACATTATGTTGGTTGCTCCATCAGAACTTACCGTATCGATTGCTTCGACAACTCCCGCATGTGGCGCCAACAATGGCAGTGCTACCGCTACTGCAAGTGGCGGCGTAATGCCTTACACGTATCTCTGGTCCAATGGCAATACCGGTCCTACCGCAATCAACCTGGCGCCCGGACAACATTCCGTAACGGTTACCGATGCCAACGCCTGCCAGCAAACACATTTTGTAACCATACCATCGCTACCAGGATTTACGGTTTCACTGATCATCAACAAAGCTGAATGTGTAGGCGTGGCAGACGGTAGCGCCATTGCCGTACCCAATCCATTGGGGCCCAGTTATACCTATGTCTGGAACCCTCCCACATCCACCACAGGCATCATCGACAGTCTAGAAGGTGGACAAACCATCTCGGTGACCGTAACCGATCCCAACACCGGATGCCAGGCTACTGCCACCGGCGTGGTAGCATTTCACACACAAATCCAGGTCAATGTAACCGACGTTGATGTAGCCTGTGCAGGCGAACTCACCGGCAGCGCCACGGCTACAGCAACCCATGGCAACCCTCCGTATTCGTACACGTGGACTTATCCGGACAACAGCACCGTCAACGGTCAAACCATTACCAACCTTGGTGTAGGCTCCTACCTTGTACAAGTGGTCGACGACCATGGTTGTGAAGGTTACGGTGCTGCCGACATCAACGAAATATCCCAACTCGAAGCGGGGTTTAACTACAACATTGTTGAATGTAAAGCCGAAGGTATTCTAGTACAATTTACTGACGCGTCCAGCAACCCAACTGCTGCCATTGATTCCTGGCAATGGTTTATTGCCTGGAACAACGATACCCTGACATCCACACTGCAAAATCCTCCTGCCTTTATTGCACCCGACAATACCACTGGTGTTGCGATCTTAACCGTTAGCTCCAACGGATGTGTAAAAACAGTATCCGATACCTTTTATGTGACTGGTATCGTAGACGTGAATGTAGCCATTGAAGGCGGTTCAGGTTGCGACGGATTGCCGGTATTGATCAGCGTAGACGGAAACCCAAACTACCAGTATACCTGGACACCTACGGATTTTCTGACCACAACCGATTCGCTTGATGTGGTTGTAAATCCGCCTACGTCGCAAACCTATACCCTTGTAGTCGCCAACGGCACCTGCAAAGACACATTTCCCATAACCATAACACGCAGTAATCTGTTGCTCCAGGTGGACGATCTGGGTGCTTGCCAGACTTCTGCCATCCTGTCGGCACAAGCGTCGAACCATCAAACCATTGTTTGGACCAATGCTGCCGGAGATACGCTCGGGACTTCACCCAATTTAAATGTTACCGCCGGGGACAGCACCCTGTACATCGCGACCATTGCCGATGCTTTGGGCTGTACAGTGTCCGATTCCGCCTGGGTTTTTGATGCATCCATCGAAGTTTCACTTCCTTCCATTGATTTTCCTTGTGAATCCAAACCCCTTCAGTACGGTTTGACTTTTGACGCTGATTATATTGTGAGCTACCAATGGTCGGCAAACAGTCCGCTGGTCCAGTTTGCCCCAAGCAATACTTCGGCCAATCCGTTCATCACAGCGCCCGCCGGACAATACACCATTGGTGTAGTGGTCACCAACCAGTTCAATTGTTCCGATTCTTCCAGCATAGTTGTGGTATTCCAGGAATTGCAAGTCGTAGAACCAGGTGCTTTGCAGGTAGACAATTGCGACGGCTTGTCCGTCACGTTTACCAACACCAGCGGTATCGGTGGCATCTGGTATTTCGGCGACGGCGATACCAGCAGTTTCAACATCGTAACCCATGATTACGCAACCTCCGGAAATTATACGGTGATCTTTTTACCATTCGATTACCTCTGCGCAGTAGGTGATACGCTGAATGTTGTGGTAGATAGCATGCAGGCATTGACGGCTGCCATTGGCGCCGATTACATCGATTGTGCGGCCGAAGCTGAGATTCAGTTTTTGGATCAAAGCAGCCACAACAATCCCCTGGCTACATGGCAATGGACCATAGGCACCCAAACCTTTACAACCCAAAATCCAACCGTTGTATTTACGAACGAAGGCACCATTCAGGCCATCCTTGTGGTAACCGATGTTAACGGTTGCAGCAGTTCGGATACACTGACCGTTCAGGTAAACATCATCAACGACGCAATTTCCAATTTGCAAAGCATTTGCACCGGCAACAGTGTAGCACTCAATCCCGATACCGTTGCAGGTTATACGTATGCCTGGACAGCTACCCCACCCGACCCGACCCTCGACGCCAATGCTGCCAACCCGACGGTGACCCCGCAACAAACTACGCTTTACGTTGCAACCATCACCAATGGTGCTTGTACCGTTGTGGACAGTGTTGTGGTAGATGTTGATGATATGCAAATGATTGAACCCGGTCAATTGCTTGCCGATACCTGCAATGGCCTGGCGGTTACGTTCACCAACAACAGCGGTTTCAACGGCACCTGGTATTTCGGCGACGGCGACACCAGCACACTTAATGTGGTAACCCACGATTACACTACTGGCGGGACCTACGCCATCGTTTTTGTTCCGTTCGACGTACTTTGTGTACAGGGTGATACATTCAACATCACTTTTGACGATATTCAGTCCGTCGTAGCCGGCATTGGCGCCGATTATGTGGATTGCTCGGTTGAGGCCCAAATTCAGTTTACGGATCAAAGTACACATACCGCTCCCATCGCAACCTGGATGTGGACCATCGGCACACAAACGTTCAACACACAAAATCCAACGGCGGTATTTACCACCCAGGGCACCGTACAGGCCATCCTCGTTGTAACCGATGTTAATGGTTGCCGCAGCTCGGATACCATGGCCGTTCAAATCAACATCGTCAACGATGCCATCGCCGATGCTCTGAGCATTTGCGCCGGGCAAAGCGTATCGCTCAATCCGGACACCGTAGCAGGTTACACGTATGCCTGGACGGCCAACCCGGTTGACCCAACACTTGATGCCAACGCCGGCAACCCAACCGTTTCGCCGCAGCAGCCAACTACCTACTTCGCCACCATCACCAACGGAGCATGTACGGTTGTCGACAGCGTTGCGGTGGATGTGGATCCTTTACAAATCATCCAGGCCGGCCAGTTGCTTGCTGATACGTGCAACGGTTTGGCAGTGTTATTCACCAACAACAGCGGTTTTAACGGCACCTGGTATTTCGGCGACGGCGACACCAGCACATTAAACGTGGTAACCCACGATTACGCAACTGGTGGAACCTACACGGTCAGCTTTATTCCATTGGAATCGTTGTGTGTTCAGGGCGACACCTTCAGCATCACGTTTGATGCCACACAGGCTATTACTGCCGGTATTGGCGCTGAATATGTGAATTGTGCCGTGAATGCGCAAATTCAGTTCTTCGATCAAAGTGCCCACACCGACCCAATCGCTACTTGGATGTGGACCATCGGTACACAGACATTCAATACCCAGAATCCGTCGGCTGTGTTCACCACAGAAGGCACCGTACAAGCTATCCTTGTGATTACCGATGTGAACGGTTGCCGCAGCATGGATACCATGGATGTTCAGATCAACATCGTCAACGATGCAATCAGCAACGAGCAATTCATTTGTGTAGGTGAAAATGTTGCACTTAACCCTGATACGGTAGCAGGCTATACGTATGTGTGGACCGCAACTCCTGCCGACCCAACGCTCGATCCCAATGCCGCCAATCCGGTGGTATCGCCCCAGCAAAACACCAGCTACACCGTAAGCATTTCCAACGGTGCCTGTACTGTACTCGATACCGTGGAAGTTCAACCCGACCTGGCGCCTCAACTGGACCTTTCGGTTGACCAAATGGTGGTGTGCAGCGACGACTCGGTAAACATCGCCGCACAGGTCACAGGCAGCAGCAACCAGGTGTTGTGGTCGATGACAACCGACTTCAGCAATCCATTCGCTACAGGACCAAACATCACGGTCATTCCGGTAGCAAACGGTGTGTACTATGCAATGATCGCCAACAGCGCCAACTGCTTTGACATCGATACCGTACAAATCGACAATGCCTCTTTTGAAATAGAAAATGAAATGGCGGAAAACAAGGTTTGTCTCGGAAATACCATCACCCTGATGGTAAGCAGCGATGAGCCTAACCTGACCTTCGACTGGTCCGATCCGCTGCCCAACGATCCAACCCAGACGATTACACCCACCACCTCGTCGGTTTATGGTGTAACCGTCTCAAATCCAGATGGCTGTACAAATACGGCCACGTTTGTGGTTGATGTGGTCGATGTGACCGCTTCAGCATGGGTAACACGCGATACTTTGTTTATGCCCGGCGACACCACAACGCTTATCGGTGGCCCCGAAGACAAAAACATCACCTACAGCTGGGAGCCGGCAGGCACCGTAGACGATCCTAACCAACGGATTTCCACCGCCCGTCCGACAGAGACAACAGTGTACACACTTACCACCGAACTTGACGGTTGTTTCGACACGGCGTCGGTCATCGTACGGGTTATCAGTCAAACGTGTATTGATCCGTTCATCTTCGTTCCCAAAGCCTTTACGCCCAATGGCGACGGCGAAAACGATGTTTTCCGGGCCCGAGGTGTGGACATCGCGGAATTACACATGATCGTTTGGAACCGGTGGGGTGAAAAAGTATTCGAAACCGAAAATCCATTGGATTCATGGGATGGTATTTTCCGCGAAAACCCTGTTCCACCCGATTCCTATGCATGGTTCCTGAAAGTTACCTGTGGCAATGGGGAATATTACGAAGCCAAGGGGGATGTTACCCTGCTGAGGTAGGGCAATCCACCTAAAAAAGTAAGCCCCCGTCAAGTTGAAATTGTGAGCAATTTCAACTTGACGGGGGCTTACTTTTTTAGGTATCAATCAAAGCGCTTCCAATGCTTGGCGTTCGGCTTTTTTCAAACTTTTAACAACGAGGTCGTACGACATGTCAATCAGTCGTCGAAGCAGATTGTCATCGAGCGTTCCATCAAAAGTTACGGTGTTCCAGTGTTTTTTATTCATGTGGTATCCCGGCTGTATGTCTTCATAACGTTCACGAAGTTCGATGGCTTCCTCCGGATCACATTTCAATGCAACGGTAAAAGTTTCGGAATCAAGTCCGGTGATGGCAAAAATTTTACCCACAACACGAAGACAAAGGGTTACTTCATCAAAAGGAAAATCCTCCGATGTTCCTTTTTTCGACAAACAATAGGTGCGAAAAGCTTCAAGATCCATCACTACATTATTTTGGATTCGAGTAGGCCGCGTACAACTTCTTGTTGAACTTGTGAAGGTCTTTGGCAATAAGAGTGTTCTGATTTAATCTAAAAATAAAACCTTTGGGTTCTACCGGTGCATTTTCAGGGGTGACGTAGTCCTTATTGCCGGCAGAAGGCATAAAAAATGCCGGACGTACCTCCATGCCCGTTCCAAGAATGTAAAAGCGTTCAGAACCATGCACGCTTTCACCCACATCACGCACGCTGTACGCAGCAATATGTATTTTTGAAGGCAGTGAAAGGCTGGAATCCGTTTCCATGTTTTCGTTCAGCAACACCCTTTGTCCCTGCAGCAACGCTTCGTTTTCGCTTGCATAAAAAAAGTAAACGGGACAGAAATCAAAGTTCTCCCTGAAAAGTTTTTGTACGTAACGGTTGTATTCCAGTTGCTTCCGGCGTTCCTCTTCAGCACGTTGCGATTGCCCTTGTTTTTCAAAATATTCAATCCGCTGCCTGTAGTCCATAAGACGGAAACAAATGCCGTTGGTCTTCACCGAATCAATGACCGGGCGCGGTGCATGTGGTGTTGAACAGGCCGTAACCAGCAGAACCAACGCAATGACAAGCAAAAAAGCAGGTGATTTCATAGTTAAAAGCGTCTAAATCTCATCCAATCCAAATCCTTTTTTGTCATCCCAGCGAAGCGTGGGACCAAAAATCCAGGTCACCATTCCTGCACCATCGGATGAAGCATCAGTTCATCAATAACGACATGGTGCGGAGCATTGATGACGTACGAAACAGCATCGGCGATGTCGTGTGGCTGAAGGTAAAGTGCCCTCTGAGGTTGTCCGGGATCACCTTCGTGAAAATAAGTATCCACCAGGCCAGGATAAATCACACTTACCTTAATGCCTTTGGAACGCACTTCGCGTCGAAGGGCTTCAAAAAAGGCATGCTGGGCGTATTTACTGGCGCAATATAGGCTGCCTTCGGCAAAAGTTCGTTTAGACACGTCGGAGGCAATACCTACGATGTGGCCTTTGCCGGCAGCTTTCATGTGGGGTAATACTGCTTTGCTCAGCAGGAACGAACCTTTCACGTTTACGTCCATCACCCGAGTCCATTCGTCTTCGGAAAAATGGTCCGCTTCTTTAAAAATTCCGATACCGGCATTGTTGATGACGTTGTCGATGCGGCCGAAATCACGCATTGCCTGTTCAACCACTTCGTTTACCTGCTTTTCATTGGAGATATCCACGGCAAAAGACAATGCTTTACCCCCCGCCGAATCGATCTCCAATTCGAGCTCAGTGATTTCTTCGTTGTTGCGGGCAAGCAGCAGTACAAAATGGTTTTCGCGCGCCAACCGGGTAGCTACAGCCCTTCCGATGCCGCGTGATGCGCCGGAGATGATGGTAACGGGTTTGTTCATCGGGTTCAATTATTTAAAAAGACCATGCAATTCACCATGCACCATTTCAATGACTTTGGCGGAATGTTCCTTGTTGTTTTGAAAATCGAGGTGGTCAACATTAACCACCAGAAGACGGCCTTCCCCGTAACCGCTGATCCAGTTGTCGTAACGTTCGTTCAGGCGTTTGAGGTAATCCAGACTGATGCTGCCTTCATAGTCGCGTCCACGGGCCTGGATGTGATCAACCAGCGTAGGTATGCTCGCCTTAAGGTAAATCATCAGATCGGGAGCTTTGATCTGAGAGACGATGGATTGAAAAAGGTGGGTATAGTTTTCAAAATCGCGGCGTTCCATAAGGCCCATGTCGGCCAGGTTGGGTGCAAAAATGAAAGCATCCTCGTAAATGGTGCGGTCTTGTACCACCGTACGGTTGCCCTGCTGAATTTTCAGCATCTGCTGGTAACGGCTTGAAAGGAAAAACACCTGAAGGTTGAACGACCAACGCTTCATGTCCATGTAGAAGTCCGACAGGTAGGGATTGTTCTGTGTGTCTTCATAATGCACATCCCAACCAAAATGGCGGGCGAGCAATTCGGTAAGCGTGGTTTTTCCTGCACCGATGTTGCCGGCGATGGCAATGTGCTTGATTACTGTCTTGTCGGAAGGCAAAGCTGAATTCATTCCTGTATTTTTGTGCGCAGCGAAGGTAGGCAACGCCCGGGTTTTTACAACACACCGATGCATGGAAAACCTGCCATCCTTACCTTTCCATCGAATTTCCCCGTACGTACATCGAACCTTTTTTGGCAATCATGGATACATCGCTTATTTCGAAACTTGAAAAACTGGCACGCCTCCGGTTGTCTGACCACGAACGAAGTCAATTCGCCACCGATCTCGACCGGATTTTATCCATGATTGACACCCTGCAAAGGCTCGATACGGAAGGTATCGAACCGTTGGTCTACCTCAACGATGCGGGTGATGTTCAACGTGATGATCGGTTGTCGGGCCTGGGCTCGCTTAATACAGAACAAGCCATGCTCAACGCACCCGATCAGGACGGCAAGTATTTCAGGGTTCCTAAAATGATTGAATAACAACTCAGCAACATGCTCATCGACATCCGCAAACTGAACAAAACGTACATCATGGGTTCCGAAAAAGTGGAGGCCCTTAAAGATGTTTCGCTTCACATCGACAAAAACGAGTACGTCGCCCTTATGGGACCTTCAGGCAGCGGAAAATCAACGTTGATGAACCTCCTGGGTTGCCTCGATACGCCAACCAGCGGCGAATACTGGCTCAATGGTACGGAAGTTAGCACCATGAACGACGGCGAACTGGCTGAAGTACGCAACCGCCAGATCGGATTTGTTTTCCAAACCTTCAACCTGCTGCCACGCCTCTCGGCTCTCGAAAACGTAGCGCTGCCACTCGTTTATGCCGGTGTCAGCCGCGAAGACAGGCTCGAAAAAGCCCGCAAAGTGCTGGAATCCGTTGGTCTGGGCGACCGTGTGACGCACAAACCCAATGAACTTTCCGGTGGACAACGCCAGCGTGTGGCCGTAGCCCGTGCCCTCGTCAACGACCCCGCCATCATCCTCGCCGATGAACCCACAGGCAACCTCGACTCCAAAACGTCGTACGAAATCATGAGCCTGTTCGAACAAATCCACAAAGCTGGCAATACCATCATTCTGGTAACCCACGAAAATGACATCGCCATGCACGCCCACCGCATCGTTCGTATGCGCGACGGCCTGATCGAATCAGATCAAATCAACGAAAACATCGTCTCCATGGCAAGTGCACCGGCGCCAGTGACGGAATAGATGTCAGTTGTCAGTGGTCAGCAGTCAGTGGTCAGTGGTCAGCAGTCAGTGGTCAGTGGTCAGCAGTCAGTAAAACATGAGTCATCCCAAATATTTTTAGGATGACCTATGTTTTACTGACCACTGACCACTGACCACTGACCACTGACTGCTGACCACTACTTCACAACCTTAACCGCTGCTTGCTGCCCACTTCCTTTATCCATTAACTGTAAAACATACACACCGCCGGGAAGGCCTGGTACGTCCAGAAGCAGGTTGTGCGTACCGGACGCTAATTTTCCAAAATTGCGTTCCTGCACTACCCTCCCCTGTGCATCCTGCAAAACGAGGCGGGCATCGGTCAGCGGTTTTTCAGTTTCCAAAATGCACTCCAACGAGTCCCCAAACGGATTGGGAGCAACTTTTAGCCGAATAAAAACATTGGGGGTTTGCACCGTCGACGGCTGACCTTCCACAAGGGAAATCGTTTGGTTTGCCGCGATGTTTCCCCAAAGTTGTTCAAGACCAGATGGCCAATTTACGGCCATACTTTCTATGCTGTCGGCGTCGGCCAATCCGAAATGAGCCGTCAAACTGTTTTGTCCGCAATACCCCGTTTGAGCACTGATTTCGCGGAGTTGTGTTACGGTTTGTCCGTTGATGATTGCTGTAACACGTACCTGGGCGCCAATGGCCGAGCGGTTGGAACTGGTTCCTTCCAGGTTGATTTTCAGCCAGTTGTTTCCATTTCCCTGGTTTGTAAATACCAAATGGTTGGTCTGAGGTGCGTTGTTGTTGTTTTTGCAGGTGGAAACGACAAGATCAACAAATCCGTCGTTGTTCAAATCGCCCCAGGCAGTACCGAACGAACACGGCGTCTGAAAGGACGGCAGTGCCGTGGTATCGCGCTCAAAAATGCCTGCTCCATTGTTTCGGTACAAGAAATTGACGATGGTTCCGGTGCAAAACCCATTGGCAACAAACAGGTCGAGATCACCATCGTTGTCGTAATCGGCAAAAGCGCTTCCGTACGTACATCCACCGTCGGTATTGATGGGCCCGGTTGACGCTGCCGTAAATCCACCATTCCCGTTGTTGATAAAAAGCCGGTTGTTTTTTTCCTGAAAATAACCTGCATTGCCCACAAACAGGTCCTGCAGTCCATCGTTGTTTACATCACCCCAACTTGCCGTCATGGAACCTATGGTTTCCGCTACCGACGGGTCACCAATGATTTTAACAAACATGCCACCGCCGTCGTTCCGGTAAAAACTGTTCCAGTTGCTGCCCTCATTGGTTGTGTAAAGGTCCTGATCGCAATCGTTGTCAAAATCACTCCACACAGCAGCCCTGGTTGGTTTGGCTTCATTGAGCCAGGTTGCGCTAATTTTTTCAAACCCATTGTTTCCGGTGTTTTTGTACAACATGTTGCGCAGGTCACCATCGCTGTTGGTGATGTAAACATCCACCAATCCGTCGTTGTTGTAATCCGCAAAAGCTGCTGTTTCAGAATAGGTTCCGGTTGTTCCAGTCACGGCATCGGGAAGGTGCGTAAATTCTGAAATACCGTCGTTGCGGTAAAAAAAATTGGGTTCTCCGTACCAGGTTACCACAAAGGCATCCGGGTCGCCATCGTTGTCGGTATCGGCAAAGGTGGCACCATCGGACGGACTGTTGTCCAAAACGATGGGTGCATTCTGGACCGCCTCGAATTGCAATCCGCCGAGGTTGAGGTAGAGTTCGTTGTTTTGTCCGCCGCCAAGTCCGTTGGAGATAAAAATGTCGTCGAGGCCGTCACCGTTTACATCAACAATGTTCACGCTACGGCTGTCGCCAGGGGTGTTGGTGAGTGGCGGGGAGGTAAGTTGTGTAAACTGCTGGCAGTACAACAACGGTGGCACACACACCAAAAGGACAGGAAACATAAAGTTACGCATGGGTTGTTTTTGATGTCCAAGTAAGCGCTGATCCACTGGTTGTACACCATTTATCTCCCATGGAGCCACATCTCCGTTCGAAGGGCTGTTTGCTCCCCCACGTACGGAAATACGTTTGTGTTTTTTTCAACGGTATCTTTGCACCATGCAATGGATCAACAACCGTTTTTTGCGGCACACGTTTTTCTGGCTGGCCTATTTACTTGTCATGGGATTTGTGGGCGGCAGGTACGACCTGAAATTCGGCAGGGCTTATGCCCAGGAAGCACTGGAATTGCCCCTCCGGATGGCGCTGGTGTACGCTGTGCTGGCACGTACACCCATTCTTGGAAAGGGGAATTGGTGGCGCTGGCTTGCCGAAATGGCCATGTTGCTTACACTTGCAACATTTGCAGGCAGGTTGCTCATGTACCAGGTGATTCATCCTTTGTTTTACAAAAACGATTACACTTTTACGTTTTGGAACGAATACCGTTTCGTGTTAACCTTCCTAGATCTCGCGTTGACCCTTTTTCTTGTGCTTTCCCTGCGTTTTGCCCGCCAGTACATGGATTTTGCTTCGCAAAAACAACAATTGTTGCTGGAAAAAACAACCGCCGAACTGCACGCGTTGCGGAACCAGACCAACCCGCATTTTTTATTCAATACCCTCACCAACATTTACGCGCTGGCGCGCAAAAACGCACCTGAAACACCCGAGGTGGTGTTGCGCCTGTCGAACATTCTCCGCTACATCCTTTACGAATGCAATACCCCAACCATTCCCATAAGACACGAACTACACATCGTGGAGCAATACATCGCGCTGGAGAAAATACGGTTCGGCAACAGACTAGTGGTAACTTCCGATGTAAACATCACCGATCCTTCGGCTGTCATTCCGCCGCTTTTATTGCTGCCTTTGTTTGAAAATGCGTTCAAACATGGCGCCGGTGAAAGCAGGTTCAACATTGAACTGGACTGGGAATTGAAAGAGCAGCCCGGAGCCCTGTTTTTCCGGATAAGCAACAGTTGCGAACCACATACAAACAGCAAAAGTCATGAGGAACCGGGTATTGGTCTGAACAACCTGCGGCGACAATTGGAACTGCTTTTTCCAACCAACCATCAATTGACGATCGAAGAAACACGAGACAGGTATACGTTATCTTTGAAACTTCATACCAGCACTTCGAATCATGTTTGAAGCCTTGCGTTGCCTTATCGTTGAAGACGAACTCCTGCCTGCAGAACTGCTTGGCGACTACATTCGACAGACGCCTGGACTTGAGCTGGCCGGCGTTTGTACCGATGCCCTGTATGCCATGGATTGGTTGCAAAACAACCACACCGATGTCATTTTCCTCGACATTCATCTTCCCCAGCTTAAAGGACTCGATTTTTTATCCATTTTAAAAAATCCGCCTCTGGTGGTCATCACCACAGCTTACCATGAATATGCCATCGACGGCTACCGTTTTGATGTGGTGGATTACCTGCTCAAGCCCTATGATTTTAAACGATTTCTTGAAGCCCTGGCAAAAATTCAGAAACGCCTCATCTCCCGCCCAAATGCGGTGGATGAGGTGTTTTTTATCAAAGTCAACAAACAACAAATTCGCATCCGGCTGCAAGAAATTCTCTTCCTGGAAAGTGTAAAAGAATATTGCAAGGTCCATACGACAAGTAAGTTTTGGCTCACGTTGTCGAGCCTGAGCGCCATGGAACACCGTTTACCCGCCGCACAGTTTTTGCGCATCCACAGGTCGTACCTGATCAATACCCAACAAATAAGCGCGTTTTCTGCAACAGAAATTTCCCTTGGAAACGTGGTGTTGCCCATAGGTAAAACCTACCACGATGCCGTAGCCGCTTTTTTTAAAAATTAAACAGAAATCCAAACATGCTCTTATTTACCTGCTTTTTTTAAAAAATCAAGCAACCCTTTCATGTATACCTGTTGATCGTCCCACATCGCCATGTGGCTGCCGTTGGGACACAAAAGGAAGGTGCCGTTTTGTACCAAAGTCGCCATGTACCGCATGTATTCAGGATCCATGGTATCATGTGTTGCACCAACAACAAGTGTAGGCGTTTTTATTTCCGAAAGCCTGGTTTGCACATCCCATTTGGCCAGGCGACCGGCAATGCCGAATTCACTTGGGCCTTGCATGGTTACGTAAAGGCTTTGATTGAGTTTGGACATGGAACGGACAAAAGGTTCAGGCCACTGTTCCAGCGGCATGCGGCAGATGTGTTTGGTGTAAAAATGCGGCATCAGCAGCTCCATGTAACGCGGATTGGCAAAATCGCCGCGTTGTTCTATGTCCATCAATTCCTTTAGAATCTCCGGATCCATTTGCTTCGCCAAAACATTGTTGGCATAGTTGTCGTAGGCAGGACAGGATGCCATCATGTTGGAAATAACGAGGCCTTTGAGGTTGTCCTGGTACTTCAATGCATATTGCATGGCCAGGATACCGCCCCAGGAATGCCCAAGCAGGAAAAAATTGTCTTTGTTGAGACCAAGCGCCTTGCGCACTGTTTCCACTTCCTCCACGTAGCGGTCTAGATCCCAATACGTGGTATCGTTCGGGTTATCGGAATGTCCTGTTCCAAGTTGGTCGTAATAGATGAATTCAATGCCTTCTGCGGGCAAAAAACTCTCCATACACTCGAAATATTCGTGGGTGTTGCCCGGTCCGCCTTGCAGAAGCAGCAGTTTGATTTTGGGGTTGTTGCCGATGCGTTTGGTCCAGATCTTAAACGTATCCGTCGGGGTCACCAGATCAATGATTTGAATACCTCCGCTTTGGATGCCTGTCCCCTGAGGGGCGTGGTAAGTTTGCAGGTTAATGCCTTCGGGTGGCTTTTGGCAAGCCGCAATTACAATTGGAATCAACAAAAACAAGTAGCTTTTCATCATGTATGGGTGGTGTTTAAAGACTTAAGCATTGCGCTAAGTTAATCCTGTTTATCCTACCAGAATCTTTCTTTTCATACGCCTAAACAGACAAAGGCGCCCAAAAGGGCGCCTTTGTCTGTTTAGGCGTATGAAAAGAAAGATTTAAAGCACTTTCAACAACTCCTGTTCGAGGTTGTCCCTGGGGTTGATGGCGATAATTTTGCCGTCGCGACCGATCAGGAACGTTTTGGGAATACCCGTAACACCGTAAACTGCTGCCGGGGCGCTGCCCCAGTGTTTGAGGTCGGAAACGTGGTTTTTCCACGACAATTGATCCTGGTCGATGGCAGCGATCCATTTCTTTTTACCGTCAGCTTCTTTGGCTTTGGCCTGTTCGGCAGGCATGCCGCTGCGGGGATCTGCACCGTCGAGCGATACACTGAAAACATCAAAACCCTTGTCTTTGTATTTGTTGTACACTTCCACAACATGTGGGTTTGCACGGCGGCACGGTCCGCACCAGCTTGCCCAGAAATCGAGCAGCACTACCTTGCCTTTCAGGTCGGAGAGGTTGCGGGTTTTGCCGGTAGGATCGGGAAGGGAAATTTCAGGAGCCATTTCACCTACCTTGATTTTTTCACCGGCCATTTGTTGTCCAGCCTGTGTTTCAATGGAAGTTACCATTGCGGCATAGTCGGCGGCGTATTTGCTGCCGGGCATGGCTGTGGCCAGGGCTGTGTTGGCGGCTTTGAAATCATCCATAAATTGAGCAGCGTTGTTGCCCAACAATTGGGTAGCCAGGAAGGCCTGCATGAGTGGTGAACAACCTTTTTTTACGGCATCACGTGCACCTTGCGGGTCGCGGGGCGGATTGGCGATGAGACCTTTGATCACATCGGCATAGCAGGTGAATGTTTTCGAACCGGTCACTTCAACGTCCATGCGGTCGATGGTGTTGAGGTCGCCTTTGATTTCCACGGTATTTTCATCGCCGCCAAGCATGAAATACATACGTTTGGCGCCGATGGTAAGACGGTAAAGTCCTTCGGAAAATGGTTCTTTTTGTTCGATACTGAAATTTCCGTTGGCATCGGCGGCTACGCGGCCCATGGCCACATTGGAGCGGTCGAAATGGGCTTGCTCCAGGACAACCTGGAGGCTTCCCGCATTTTGAATGGTGCCTTTGATGGCATGACCGCTTTGGCCCTGGCATGCGTACATAATGGCCAAAACCGGCATCGCCAGGAGTATAAAAGCGCGAATACTTTTCATGGTTGAAATTTTATAAAAAGACAATTATTGCATGATTTTCGTCAGGACCTCGTTGTAGGTACGTTTCCAGCGATCTACTTTACCCCAGTCGTTTCCGCCGATACGTACGGTGTTTCCACCAACATGGCCCAGCAACTCAAAAGATTGTTTTTCAGCAGTAAGGAAACGTTCGAAGTCGGCTTTCTGTTTTGTCGCAACGGAGACAATCACCCTGCTTTGTGCCTCCCCAAAGAGGAAAGCGTCGGCTCGAACTTTGCTGTTTAAGGCCAGGTCGAAACCGAGTCCGCGGGGTAAAGCTTTTTCCATCAGGGTTACAAACAAACCACCGTCGGACACGTCGTGTGCAGAAAGCACACGTTTTTCCGTGATGGCTTTGCGGACAACCTGCTGGAGGTGGTATTCTTCATCGAGGTCGAAATGCGGACAGGGGCTGAAATGTACGCGGTGTACCTGGCGCAGGTATTCGCTGCTGCCGAGGTCGTTGCGGCTTTCGCCAAGCAGGTAAATGGCGTCGCCTTCGTTTTTAAAGTCGAGCGTCATCATGTTGTCGTAATCGTCGAGGACTCCAAGCATACCGATGGTAGGCGTCGGGAATACCGGCGTGACCTTTCCGTGGATGTTGGCCTGGTTGTAGAAGCTGACGTTGCCGCCCGTAACGGGGGTATCAAATTTGCGGCAAGCCTCGCCCATTCCTTTGATGGCTTGTGCAAACTGGTAATAAACTTCCGGATTGTAGGGATTGCCGAAGTTGAGGCAGTTGGTAATGGCCACCGGTTCGCCGCCTGCACAAACGATGTTGCGTGCAGCTTCCGAAACTGCGATCATGGCGCCGCGGTACGGGTCGGCGTATACATAAGCCGAGTTGCAGTCGGTCGTCATGGCGAGGGCCTTGCGGGTACCTTTCACGTAAACCACGGCTGCGTCGCTCGGACGGTTGGTGGTCATGGTACCGGTGCGCACCATCGAATCGTACTGACGCGTGATCCAGTTTTTGGATGCGATGTTGGGCGAGTTCCAGATTTTTTTGGCGGCCTTTGTGAGGTCATCCGGTACTTTAACATTGGATGCGTCGAATCGGGCGATACGTTTGAGGTAGGCAGGTACTTTTTGCTGACGAACATACACCGGAGCTCCGCCGCCCAAAACAAGCGGATCGGCGGGTACTTCGGCTACCAGTTCACCGTGCCAGAAATATTCAAGCATACCGCCTGCGGTGGTCACACCGATTTGTTCGCAGGGCAGGTCCCATTTTTCAAACACTTTGCGCACTGCGTCTTCCTTGCCGGGTTTGCACACGATCAGCATACGCTCCTGACTTTCAGAAAGCAGGATTTCCCATGCTTTCATGTTTGTTTGGCGCTGCGGACACTTGTCGAGATCGATGCGCATGCCCACGCCGCTTTTGGCGCTCATTTCGGAGGTGGAGCAGGTGATGCCTGCTGCGCCCATATCCTGCATGCCTACAACACCTTTGGTTTTAATGACCTCAAGCGAGGCTTCAAGCAGCAATTTTTCCTGGAAGGGATCGCCCACCTGAACGGCCGGCAGATCTTCATGGCTGTCCTCGGTAAGGTCGGCCGACGCAAATGTTGCGCCGTGGATGCCGTCTTTACCCGTCGCTGAACCAACGATGAACACCGGATTGCCGGGTTTGCCGGCGGTGGCGCTTACGGTTTCATTGGCCTTGACGATGCCCACAGACATGGCGTTTACCAAAATATCGTGGTTGTACGACGGATGGAAATACACTTCACCTCCAACGGTAGGTACGCCGAAACAGTTGCCGTAATCGCCGATGCCTTTCACGACACCGGTGATGAGGCGCCGCATGCGCGGGTTGTCGGGCAAACCAAAACGCAGGCTGTTGAGTGCTGCGATGGGACGGGCGCCCATGGTGAAAATGTCGCGGTGGATACCACCCACACCGGTCGCAGCACCCTGATAAGGTTCGATGGCGCTGGGGTGGTTGTGGCTTTCAATTTTGAATGCACATCCAAGTCCGTCGCCGATGTCGACAAGTCCGGCGTTTTCTTCACCGGCGCCTACAAGAAGGCGTTTGCCATCGCGGGGCAGGGTTTTGAGCTGAAGGATGGAGTTTTTATAGGAGCAGTGTTCGCTCCACATCACCGAAAAAATGCTCAATTCGGTGAAATTGGGTACCCTGCCGAGGATTTGTTGGATTTTTTCAAATTCATCGGCCGTCAGCCCCAGGCTTTTGGCGGTTTCCACAGTGGGTGTGGGTTCGGTTGTTACCATGCGCTTTTTGTTAGCTTTTGCGCCGCAAAGATAGACACTCGTTTCCACAATACAGTACAGCGAATGCACCCGGTTTTTACTAGGGTGTGTCTGAAAAATGCTGCCGGAGATGAAAACAGCAGATTTTAGGTTCTGGACAAGTGTACTTTTTTGGGGAATAGTGGGTTCTATTGCCCTAAAAAGATGCGCCGGCCAGGTTCTAAAAGATGCGTTTTCAGCCCGGCGAGCATTTTTCAGACACACCCTAAAATGAGGCCAAATTTTAAACCATCATACCCACCCGCGATCTACACTTACTTTGCACGAAACATGCAAACACGACTTTACACAACAAGTGTACCTACAATCATTTGTATCTTTGCAATCCAAACATTTATCACACTCCTCATTTAAAAAAATGAAAAAACATTCACGCTTTTACATTTTGGGCATGCTGGCATTGTGGTTCGGTCTTACCACAGGCATGCGTAACCCTCAAAATCCGCCCCTTGCAAGCACCGGCGCTCCAGGTGAAAACACCTGCCAGCGCAGCGGTTGCCACGGTGGCGGCAGCTTTACCGGCGGCGTACTGCTCACCGGTTTGCCCGATACCATCGTGGCAGGACAAGTCTACAGCCTTACCCTGACGCACAACAGCAACGCTACACGTGCAGGTTTTCAAATCACTTGTCTCGACAGTCTAAACGTTAGGGCCGGCACCCTCGCGGCCGGTACCGGAAGCAACCTGGCAAGCGCCTCAGGACGCCAGTATGTTCGTCATTCCACGTTCAAAACCCTCTCCGCCGGCACAACATCCTGGAACTTTTCCTGGACGGCACCGGATTCAGCAGCCGGAGATTTTGCCAAATTTTATTTTACAAGTCTCGCCGCAAACGGCAACGGAAACACCTCGGGCGACAACGTGCTCACCGCCAACAAAACGGTTGTGTTTGCCGCCACAGTAAGTGCCAACGATCCCGGCCTCGAACGGCAGGTACGCATCTACCCCAGCCCGTTTACCAACCAACTTACGGTTGAGTTGAACGAAGTTTCGGCAGCAACCCTGCGTTTGTTCGACACAAAAGGCAATTTGGTTTCGAAAAAAGCCATTCAATCGGGCACATCGGAAATGAATACCGCTGAATTGCCCAAAGGCATGTACTACGCCGTCATTACTGCCGGCAACCGCTCTACACGAAAAGCTGTGGTGAAACAATAGGCTTCTGTTTTACCCCATTGAAAAGATCCGCGTTGTCCGTATTCCAGGTTGGTTGATCCAATTAAGAACACGGATTAACGTGGATTTTTTCATATTTGCCCCAAAGCAACCGCATGGCCGCCCCAGTACGGATTTTCCTTTCCTACCATTTTGCCGATACCGGCGTAGCCGAAGGGCTCAAAAAACACCTTCTGGCAACGTTTGCCGGCATGGAAGTGGCTGTTTACGACCGGTCGAGCACGTATCCCGGCACAGACAGTGTTCAGGGTGGTGAGGCATGGCTTCGTTGGGCCGACCTGTGTCTGGTCATTTATTCTGCCGATTACCTTACGCAGGAAACAAGTCTGGAATGGGAATGGGCCAAAAGACTTGAAAAAGAAAGGAGGCCTTCCCTGCAGGTCCTTGTGGTTTTGGCCCGCAACAGTGCCATCCCCCAGGATTTCAGGTATTTCCCCATAACACCCGGCGCTACCGACCCGGTCATGCGCGAAGGCATCGAACGCGACAGACAATTGTTGCGCGTAGCGCAAACGACACGTTTGTTGTACGCCTCGCGAAGCGAACCCGTTGAACCCGGATACCTGGCCGGCGATTTTAAGCCCGACCTTGCCGGAGCGAGGCGACATCTGCTCCAACTTTGCGACCAACTCAGCCTTAAACCTGCATTGGCCCTGCTCCGGAAGATAGCCGGCGAAGCGCGTTTGAAAAAAACGGTTTACGAACTGGAAGACAATTACGGGGAAGTTTTGCGGCAAGGAAGACTGGCTAAAATTCCATTGCCTGAATACCAGGAAAAATCGGCCGTTCTGCGGGCCGACGTTCAATACATCATCGGGCAACTCCAGGAGCAGGAACTGATCCCCGGATGGCAGGCAGCTTTTTGGCAGGCGACCCACAGTCAGCCCGGTCCGGCGTCGGTGTTTACACCTGTTGAAGAAATAACCATTCCGGAAACTTTGCATGTGCCCGTTAGCGCTTCAAGCGTTGCCGACAACCTGGGCGTACTCTCCTACCAACAAAAAACCGAATTCCGCAGGCAATTGTTGCTATGCCAGGACGCTATCGGTATTGAAAACTATACCCGTGCCCACAGCCACTGCGAGCATGTGCGCACACACATCGATCCGCAATCTGCACAACTGTACGAGTACTTGCTGATCACCTACCTTCAAAAAGAAACACCCGAACGGATCGCTTTGGATGCTGTTGACGACGACAAACACCAGTTGCTCAACCACATCCTTATGTATGCCAGCCGTTTGCGCGAGTACCAGCAGGCCGGTTTGTGCCAAAGTCAATCCGCAACGTTCAACCTGCGCGCCTGTGCCGAAGAACTTTCTGAAGCCATGGCCCGTTTGTACGACGGCCTGCCCAACAATCAGGTTACCGATACCGGCAAACACGCCGATGAAGCCCCGGACAACCGCGCGCTTCTTGGGCGGTGCCGTGAAATGGCCGAACTCATTTACAGGTCCGTTTTCCCTTACACCGGCTTTTTGGAAACATTGGTGGTGGAATTGTGTGGTGGTGGAAAGTTCGACTGGATCCAATCTGTGGAAGTTTCGGGCGATGAATTGGTGTTTTTATCGCGTGAACGTTTTGAACTTGAAACCAGCATCAACGAGCTTCTCAACCTGCTTGTAGCTTCAGGTCTGCAAAGGCCCTACCTCGAACAAAGGTTGCGTTACCAACTGTTGCTTCGTCTGAAAGCCAAACGCAGCGTGCTGCAAAGGCAGTTGATCGATGAAACAAGGCATTTGAGACATTTTTCAGACCCGCGTCTGGCTGTGCTGCGGCAGGTTCAGGCTTGCCTGATGGGATACCAGATTTTTGGAGATGCCGGTTATGCGGATGACGCTTCTTTTTTACGCATGGCCATCGAATACCTGTTGCCGGGACTTGTGCTCAACCCCAGCAACGACGCTGCATTGCCTTTGCGCTGGTTCGACCTGGATGCCGAAGGTGAAGTGCGCACACACCCCGATTGCGCTGCTTACCACTTTGATGCACTGGCGGTCGTCGGTAAAATGGTGCGCGACCATGCCGGCAAAACAAGCTGGTTGCAGGTAGCGCCCAACATCATGGAAACGGTATTTTACCAGTACGTCAACGATGTTCGCGAACAATACGAACAGGTGCAACGCGGACTGCAATGGACCGACATTCGCCGCATCAACGACCTTGACGCCCGCCAAAAAATCATCGATTGTTTGCAACGATGGCAGGTAGCTTTCCAGGCGTATCCGCAACACGGCCAGGAGTACCTCGATGTCTCCATCCGTGAAATAGCCGGTATGGGACTGATGCGTTGGCTGCATCTCGGCGCCAACCAACTTGGCACCCACCCCGATAGTCTTGCACTAGGTTTTGATGCCCGTACATACCTTAAGGAACTGGTGGCACGCAGCACCCATTGGACTGAAGATTTGCTTCGGCCCATCATTGCCGCCCACCTTTTTGTGCATCAATTACAGCCGGCATACGAGCAGTTCCCTGCCGGAGATGAAGAACGACGCAAAGAACTAACCGCTTTGCTGATGCGGTATCTGCAAGCCTACCGTCTGCACCCCGACGCAGGTTACCTGGATGTGGTTTTCCGGGAGCTTACCGAAGAGCACAAACTGCCATGGATGGACATTGGATACGAGGGCAAAGGTCACCCATGGGCAGGAGCACAAATTCCTGGTTTTGATCCCCAAACCATCGTTAAAGAACTTAGTCGTGAGTTGCTCACCCTTGATCCTGACCGTTACAGCATGCTGGCCGTGCGCAAAGCCCTTGCGGAAAAACGATACCGTGATCAGGAAACCCGTTATTTTAGGGAAATCAGCGAATTCAAACACGAAAACCGTCAGCCTGAACGCGAAGTAGCCATAGACATCATCCGCAGGATGAAAGGCATATTCAGGCATTACCCCGATATCCGTTTCCTGGAATTGCCCTGGCGCGAACTCAACGGTAAAGGACGTATCCGATGGCAGGCCAACCTCTTCGGTTTGCTCCGACTGCCTGAGAACCATTTCGAAAATGAATATTTCATCTTCGATTACAAATCAGAACGTGCCGAGATCAGGATGTACCGGGAAACGCTTGTTCACTGGATGGAACAGGTATTGCGTGAAACCGGCGATATGGTTTAGTTGTTGGGATTATTACAACAATAAATGTAATCTGTGAATAATGTAATTCAGATCAAATACTTTGTAACACCAACGGGTATTTAGCGGGATACCTTTGCAAAACATTTAAAACTTTACAACATGCCGCTAATCAATGTTTTCGTTGTACTTATTGTAGTTGGAGTAATCCTCTGGCTCATCAATAGTTACATCCCTATGGATGGTAAAATTAAAAGAATCCTCAATGTCGTAGCTGTAATCATGGTCATCATTTGGCTCCTTCGTGTTTTTGGCATTTTGGATTCATTGACAGGAGCTCGTATTTAAAAGTATTGCCCCAATAACTTTGTTCAAAACACGCTCATTCATTTTTTATCCTTTAATCATTCAAACCCATTCTATTGTGAATAATAACATCAAACGTTTTAAGACCAGTACACTTTATGCTTTTGGCATGGCACTTTTTATCTGTCTGTCCTTCAGCATTTCGGCACAAGCTCAACGCCCTGAAAAGGCATTTGGTATTGGTTTTCAAGCCGGCAATCCAAGTGGACTTGCCATGCAATTTTTTCGGGATCACGGCGTAAGTACGGATATCCTGTTGGCCTACAACCTCGAAGATTTTCTGTTTTTAAACATGCACGCTTTGTGGCAAACACACCTTGATCAGAAAAACATGACCCATTTGTTTTATGGACCGGGTGGCTTTATCGGCCTTCGCGACGTTGATAACAGTGAAAATAATTTCGATGAATTCGAGGCTGGTCTTAGCGGCAACGTGGGTTTAAACCTGATTGTAAAGCGTGTAGAATTTTTCGGACAAGTAACACCACGATTTACCCTTATCCCCGATACCAAATTCAATTGGGGTGGCGGTGTTGGCATTCGATTCTATATCTAATTGAAGCTTGAGTTTTTGAATTATAGATTAAAAATGAAGTGGACAAATTGTCTGCTTCATTTTTTTTTATTTAAAACTACTTTCTAACAACCAAACGCCGGGTTACCATCAGCCCGCCCTTGGCTTGTAAAACGACGTTGTACAAGCCTTCCGGCCAGTTGCCGCAAAAGATGGCCTGGCTTGTTTGGTGGTCCGCAATTTCAAAGCGGGATACACTTTTGCCCAAAGCATCGTACACCGTCAGCACACCCTGTCCTATTTCAGACTTCCATATCAACCTTGTTTCTCCGGATACCGGATTCGGCATCAAACGAACATCCATGGCATTGCCGATTTCAGGATGGATGGAAGACACAAAATTCGTATCGTAATACATCACCTGGACGTCGTCGATGTACATCCCGTCCAACTGCGTTACACCATCACTGAACAGTTCGAAGCGCAGACTGATGGTTTGCCCGACAAACGCACTCAAATCCATACATTCCAAAACCCAATCGTTCTGGTTGTCGTCATAAATGGGCAAACCTTCCGGTTGTGAGGTGCTGCCGTTGGTGGTATACTTGCCACACAGGTATTCATAATTTCCACCATTGCCCGTGGCTAAAACCTGTGCATAATCGTAGTTGTTTTCGATGTTCCATCGCGTCCAGAATTGTAAGCGTGGAAAAACCGCATCCTCAGGAATAAACAATGGCATGGTCGTTTCCCAATAATTGTAGGCATTGGGATCGTACATTCCGTCGGGTGAATCGGTAAAGGACGTTGGTGCAGAAACAAAATACGCGTCGGTGGTGGACCAGTTGCCGTTCCATTGTCCGCTGGCCGAAGCTGCATCGTTCAGCAGGAACACCTGTTTGCCTTCGTACCGTTTGCGCAGCGTATCCACCGTGGTGAATGAGCCATTGTTTATTTCAACCAAAAACAACAATTCGGTGCCAGGCAAAACCTGGTCATTAAGCATAACTACCGGATTAAACGGTGCTGTGGCAAGGTGTGCAAGGTCGAACACCTGGGAAACCGGATCTGAAGTCACAGCACTGCTGAGTGGGGTAAGCGTAACGGTCATGGGGCCGTCCTCCAGTCCGTAACGCCGAAAAATCAAATGGAAGGTATCTTTTTTCCCCGCCATAAGCTCACTTTCTGTATTTTCCACTTCTCCGTAACGAAGTGTACTTAACGCCGCAGCGAGGTTGGCCCATACATTGTCTTTGTTGAGACCGTCGATCTCTGAGGGCAAAGGCCAAAAACCCCACGAGCTGGGCCCAACTTCGGGGGTAAAGGCAAAAGCGCCTGTTTCGGCGTGCATCCAGTCGTCGGAACTGCCGTTGACGTCGTAAAAAATTACGTTGGCCGTGGTACCACTTACATACCCGTTGTCGCGTGTGAGCAAGCGGGCAAAATCCACAAAAGCAGGATCAGCAGTTTCGTTGTTGTAGGCCCAGGGATAAATCAGGATGTTGCTGTAGGTGTGGTAATTAAGCACAAAACGAAAGTTGTGTGCAAGACAAAAGTCGCGCACCAGGCGTGTTTCAGGTTCTGAAAAAGGTGCTGATCCGCGGTATGTTTCACTGTTTTGGTTGCTGGAGGAGCCCGTGTTGTCGAAACCCCACTGGTATCCGTAATTGCGGTTCAAATCGACACCGAAACTTCCGTTGGGATTTTGCCGACGGTTTTTGCGCCAATAGCCGCCTCCCTGTGGGTCGGTGGTTTCGTTGTAGACATATCCGTCGGGATTGATGCAGGGAATAAAATACAATGCACCTTCATTTACCAAATACTGCACCATAGGGTCGGTCTCGTAATTTTCGAGCATGTGCCACATAAAAAACAACATTTGCGAAGCGCTGTTGGGCTCCCGGGCATGGTGAAGGGCAGTATACAAAAGTTCAGGTTCACCTTCTTCCTGGCTTGGATTGTCGGAGATGCGAACCCACCACAGGGGTCTGCCTTCGTGAGTCAGCAAGGTGTCGCTGATCTTGTTTTTTACCGAAATCAGGTTTGGAAATTTGGCGGCCATATCATCTATCACAGCGAGAAGCTCGTCATAGGTATGGTAGCCCCCCATGGAGCCATAGGTATAGTTTGTTGGCGTCGGGAACTCCTGCGGCAGGCTGGGGGAAAGATCACAATCTCCGTTGCGTTCCGTTGCAGCCTGCTCCATCACCCCGTTCTGGTACCATGCCTTGACATCGGGGACCAATATTTCTGTGGAAAATCCTGCCTGCTGTACCAATAGCAACTCCTCCGTATTGAGTACGGTTTCCAGCGAACGCCCTTGGGTGTGTTTTCCGTGGTCAGTTTCGATGCCCAGGGCTGCGAGCTCACGCATGGAATGATCACCCAACTGGATGCGCACAAGCGCATATACTGCGCTTTGCTGGGCATGCAGGGAAAGGCATGCGATGTTGAAAAAACACAACCAAAAAAAGTACGAAAAACGCATAAACGGTAATTTTTATACAATAAACGGCATTTTATCCAAAGTACCGAAATCATTGGTCAAAAAGTACAAGTTTTACAAAAACCAGGATGTTACCACCCAAAGGAAACACCCAGGTTCCAGCTGCGGCCTGGCATGGGCTGATATGCTATGGATTGGTAATCTGTGTTCCAGCAATTGTTGATCCTGAAGTTTAAACCTATGGCGTTACCTTTCCAAAGATGGTTGTATCCGGCGATAAACTGCGCCGTACTGTAAGCAGGCAATGCCGTGGTGTTGCTCGCATTCGTGTATCGACCTGCATACCATTGATGCAGGTAAGTCAGTCTCAACTGGCCTCTCGTTACCTGAAACCCGCCGCCGAGAGTGTGTTGCGGAACATAGGGCAATTGTTTGTTCAATGCGCTCTGGTCAACCGTATACACGGATGTGTTGGTTGCGCGTACAAATTGGTACCGCGCCTGCACCTGCATCGACCAGCGCTGCCAGCTGCGTTGCAACCGCAAACTGGTTTCAACGCCGCGCGACCACACTTTACGAAGGTTACCGGGCCTGAACAGTCCATCGGAACCCGGCAGCCAGATGATCCAGTCATCCACCAACAGGCTGAACAACGTTGCTTCCGGTACTATCGACCAGGAACCTGCCCTAATGTTGCTTTGGTATCCCACGTCGGTGCTGTATCCGTTTTCCGCCCGCAGGTCCGGGTTACCCAGGGTACGCCAGTACAAATCGTTGAATGTTGGCAGGTTGAAATTTCTGGAAGCGTGTAAATGGATCTGTTGTTTGTTTTTCAATTGTTTTTCAACACCTACAGACCACGTAACGGGTGTATTGGGGGTTGTCGTCAGCCATTCTTTTCGAATTTGTGTGGACACCGTCCAGCCGTTCGATTGGTATTCCAGGGATCCGAACATGGCCAGCCGCCATTGTTCCACCCACACCAGACTGTCGGAATAGCCGTCTGCCCGCGCCTGTTGCCACCAGGCCTGAACGCCGGATTTGACAAACCAGTGTTTGCCCAGTGTTGTACTGTAATTGCTGAGCGCCTGGGCGGTACGTGCACGGCTGGACTCCTCGTTGTTGTTGAGGTGGTAAAGGATGGTTTCATCGGTCCACGCCCCGCGATGGTACCACCTTCCGCCCCGTTTGGTGTTTTGCTCCCAACCTGCGACAATGCGGGTGGATCGGTCGTCCTGCCAGGTAGTTTGTACCGCTGCCGTCATGGGAGGAGGTATTTCACGGTGGGCGCGCTGGTGCCAGAACGAAGTTTTTAACAACCTGCCGGACGAAGGCGACCAGCTGTTGAATTGTTGCAAATCGAAGCGCTGCATGGCGTTGTTGTGCTGGACAACTTCAGGAGAACCGGCCATGGTTGTATTTTGGAACGGAAAATCATTTTCTGCCTGTTGGTAACAGGCTCTTAGCGTACTGCTCAGCGTTTCACCTCCAACGGATGCCGAGACCGACTGTTCCATTCTGCCAAAGCTGCCGGCAGCCAACGCCGCTTGTCCGGAAAAACCTGCCGGTGTTTGTTCGGCAGCGTCTACCAGCAAAACACCTCCCATGGCGCCACTGCTTTGAGCTGCACTTTGTCCGCCGTAACGCAACAAAACATGATCTCCTGCCCACAAGGGAATCAGGGAAGCATCGGTCACCCCATTCATGGTGCTTTGCAGGTTGATGCCCTGCCATACGACGGGTGTTCGGGAAGGACCGGCGCCACGCGCTGAAACGGTGCTTAGGCCGTCGGGTGATTGGGTGCGCAGCAGCAGCGCATTGTCCCAAGAGAGTCGGTCGGACAGACTTAAGCCGCCGTTAAAAGGCAAGGAATCTGCCTGCCACACCGAATATCCTGTTCGTTCAAATTTGGCATCAACAATGGTGGCCGGAGGCAGTGTAAAAGAAGAATCCTGTTGCGCCACCAGATTTTGGCACAGCCCTGCGACAACATACAACAGCGTGAGCATCAATTGGCGCATGGCAAATTTGTTGAAAAGGGGCCTTAGCCCGCACGGTAGGACAAAAACGAAAAATCCTGAAAATCCTGAAAATCAAATCCTGAAAATCCTTTAATCCTTAAATCCTGATTAAAGTTCGCAGCAACGAACGATCTCTTCGTAGTCTGGACGATCCCAGGCGTGTTGGTGGACAAAGGCATTTTTAATGATGCCCTGATGCAGCACGAATACCCCTGGCATCTGGAAACCATCGCCGATTTCTTCATTGTGGTAGTCGAAACCGCGTCCTTCAACCACACCCGATTCGAACCCGCGGATCCAGTTCATCAAACCGAACAATTGTTTCGGATTGCCTTTGGTGAGTCCGAATGCGCGGTAAAACCGCCTTTCCGGATCAGAGATGTGGTCAATGGGGAACAATTTGAAACGGCGGAAGAATTTTTCAGCAACCTGGCGGTTGGGGGCCATGTGCACCATAATGATACGGACGCCCTGGCTTTCGATCGAATCACGCCGGCGGGCAATGTCGTCGATGGCTTCACGGCAGAAGGAACAGCCAAAATGCCTTAAAAAAACAAGCATAACCGGTTGTTTTTCGCTGACCACGGCAACGGTATCACCACTTCCGATGATTTCCATTTCATTCCAGAACGACGTTGGCGTAAGGGTAGACACTTTTTGCACGGCTGTTTTGCAACAGTTAACCTGTTGTTGGGTGAGAATGTTCTAAAAAAAAATTGCCGGGGGCAAAAAAAGGAGTTGCTGGTGGATGCTCCAATTTTTTACCCCCGGCAAATATGTCGGCTTCAGCCAATTAGATCACATTCATGTTGTTGAGGGCTTCTACCACCTCACGAACGGATTCGGCCGATTTGTGCAGCGACTCCATTTCGTCTTTTTTGAGGCGAAGCTTTACGATTTCCTGAATGCCTTTGCGCCCGAGTTTAACGGGAGCGCCGACAAAAATATCCTTCAGTTTGTACTGGCCGTTGAGGCGAACGCAGCATGGAAGGATGCGTTTTTCGTCTTTAAGAATCGACACAGCCATTTGAGCCGCTGCTGCACCTGGAGCATACCATGCGGAAGTGCCCATCAAGTTTACCAGTTCTCCGCCGCCGAATTTGGTGCGTTCGATGATGGTGTCGAGCTTTTCTTTTTTCATCAGTTCGGTAACCGGGATACCACTTACGGTTGTGTAACGAGGCAGCGGAACCATGGTATCGCCGTGACCACCCATGAGCATGGCCTGAATATCTTTGGGCGAACAATTGAGTTCTTCTGCAAGGAACGCACGGTAGCGGGCGGTATCAAGTACACCAGCCATGCCGATCACACGTTTATCGCTGAGGCCGGAAGCCTTCCAAACTGCATAAGTCATAACGTCGAGCGGGTTCGACACTACGATGATGATTGGGTTCTTTGTGTATTTGAGGATGTTTTGCGTAACCGACACCACGATTTTGGCGTTGGTGGAAATCAGGTCGTCGCGGCTCATGCCTGGTTTGCGGGGAATACCGGCTGTGATGATGACAATGTCGGAATTTGCAGTAAGCTCGTAGTTGTCGCCGCCTGTTACGCGGGTGGAATAGCCGTCGATCGGAGCCTGCTGCCAGGTATCGAGGGCTTTGCCCTTGGCCATATTGCCCTGGATGTCAATCAGTACAACTTCGTTGCAAATGTCTTCGTGGGCCAATACGTTGGCACAGGTCGCACCTACGTTTCCGGCGCCGACGATGGTAACTTTACTCATTGGTTATGGCAATTTAGATGTTGGATAAAGCAGTTGTTTTGCGAACGCAAAAATAGGCAAAAAAACGGCCTCAACCATTATCTGACGGGGTTTTTCAAGCCTGAATGCTTTTTTTTCAGACCAACTCTAATTGGGGATGTGGATGGTATCGATGCTGACCGCGTAACCCGAAAAGTTGCCGTAACCGTTGAGTACATTGTTGTATACGGCATCCGGATCGTTCAACGGGCTGTTGTTGTTGCCCTGGCGGGCAAGAGAGAGGTGGTATTTGTAAAATTCTTCGGACAGGGTACGCCATTCCACCATAATACGCCGTGGCTTTTCAACCGTTTCCTTAAAAGGAATCAAAGCTTCAATTTGCAAACTTTGATCGCTGTTGTCCCACAGGTTTTCATTGATCAAAACGACAGGCTCCACCAGATTGTGCAGCAACGACAACGTACGACCGTCGGCCAAATAGTAGGTGCTGTCCGTTTGGTAAGTGTGGTGGTACATGGGTTCTCCGTCAACAATTTCGTAAACATCGATTTCGTGGCGCAGGTGAAACGCAAAGTATCTCTTGGTTTTAGGCAACCGTTCCAAACGCAATTCCATTGGAATACGGTAAGCTTTGCGGGTTTCATCCAGGTCAACAATCCTGATGTCCTCCGAGTTGATTTCCATTGGCCGCAATCCCGAATGGTAAGGCACATAACTTTGAGCTTCAATGGTTTCCATTCCTGGAATTCGCACCACCAGGGAATATGTTTCGCCAGTTTCCGCAGAGTCGCGGCTTTCCCAGTACAAACCACCGAACTCATCAAAAACAGACCTGAGCTTGTCGAGAAACTGTCCGCCGGTAGAAATGGAAACATCCGCCTTAACAGGAATTTCAGGTTCACCTGAAGCATAAATGGGCTGACTGATGGTTACCCGAACATTGATGGGTTGGCCGTCGGTAAAATGACTTACCGCCACAATACGGGGCTCCTCATCTGGCAAATCAATAATAACCTCACTGGCGCAGCGAAACATAAGCACAAACAGTGCTGTGGTAAAAACCACCATTTTAAAGTAACGCATACCAGATTAGATTTGGACGAAACGGTTCACAAAGATACCATTTTGTACACACAATTGCCAGAATAACCCATGCCCGGCCGCTATTAAAACTTGATTTCGTATCGAAAAACTGGTAAAATGGGCAACAAAGTATATTGAATGGCTTTTCCACGCACCCCACTGCCCGCATCAACGAACAAAAAGAAGGGATTGGCACGGTTGTAAAGGTTGTAAACACCAAGTTGAACGGCGTGAACCGGTTTGCCAACGTTGTAAGTAGCATTCAAACCAAGATCAAGTCGATGGTAAGCCGGCAACCTGTATCCATTCACATCGGTGTACACATAAACATCGCGGCTGGCTTCACTGCCAGGCGACAAGTGCTCGTATTTCACACCGGCAAGCGTAATGGGATTTCCCGTAGCAAAACTCCACGCCGCATCGGCCGTCAGCCAGCCGTTGATGCGTTGATGCACGTTCAATTTCACGTCATGCCTGCGGTCAAAACGAAATGGAAACCAACGCCCAGAATTGATTTCGGCAAATTTTCGATCAGCGCTCGACAAGGCATAGGCCACCGTAAAATTGGTTCCTCCGACTGTTTTTTCCAAAAGGAATTCCACACCGCGGTTTCGCCCCTGCCCTACCGCTATCCTGTCTTCCCAACCAATGGCATCTTCGGCGCCACCCGCGCTGCCGGTATACAAAGCATCGTTGCTGGTAAGGAAACTCAAAACAGTTTCCAGTTCCTTGTAGTAGGTTTCTACCTGACAATACCAGCTTCCACGCCGCCAGCCAATGCCAGCCGACAATTGCCAGGCAATTTCCGGGGGCACTTTAGAGGTGGTTGGCACCCACAGTTCAAAGGGCAAACTGACATTGAAAGACCCGATTTGGTGCAGGTTTTGGACCGAACGGTGGTAACCTAACCACTGGCTCCAACCACGGGACCCTGTACGTTGCATCCTTAACCGAGGTTGTAAGTTTCTGTAGGTCTGGTTTCGGATTTGAAAACCTACAACATTCAACCCGGCATCAAGACGGTAATTTTTTCCGATACGCCACTCCGCATCGATGTAAATTTCAGCTTCATCGGCAACCAGTTTTTCGTTGTTGCGAAGCACTTTGGCCAGTGAATCGATGGACGAAGGCGTTTGTCCGGGTATCAGGAAGTTGACGGACAGGGCGCCTGGCTGAAAATTGTGCAGCGTGTAGGTGCCTCCCCAGCGCAACGTAAGTTTTTCGTTGGGGTAATACGTAAAATCTGTTTTGCCCGACCAGTCGCTGATGTAGGTTTGGTAAAGCTGTCCGTAATTCGACAGCGTACTTACATTGCCTGAAGGATAATAAATGTTGGAATTGAAAGACAACTGACTTTGGTACAGGAAAGAACTGTAACGCAGTGTTGAGTTCAGAAACAATTTTGGTGATATCAAATGGTTCCAGCGCAACGCTGCAATGGTGTTGCCCCAGCTCGACGAAAACGAATACTGGTCAAGTAAAATTCCGTCGGAAGTGTTGTAACTCTGTTGAAACTGGTCGGAAAACTTATCGCCGCCGTGGTACAAACTGAAGTAAATTTTATCCTTTTCAGAAAACAGGTAATTGTATTTTACATTGGTATCGTAAAACCTGTATACAACCTCATCACCACTGAAAGTCAATAAGTTATCCCTTTTGCTAAAATAATTTACCCATGGTCCCAGAAAGGTGGTTCTGCCCCCGACCAGAAACGAACTTTTATCTTTTACAAGGGGTCCCTCCGCTGAAATGGAGGCGGCAAACAAACCTGTCGCCACGGTGCTTTGATACTCTTTAAAATTGCCATCGCGCGTACGGACATCAAACACGGAAGACGTTCTTCCGCCGTACCGTGCCGGAAAATCACCTTTCCACAATCTGGCATTGCTCAGCGTGCCGGGGTTGAAAATGGAAAAAAGCCCAAGAGCGTGGCTGGGGTTGTACACGGGCACATCGTCGAGCAGGATGAGGTTTTGATCCGCATTTCCGCCGCGTATGTGGAGCCCGCCGAGTCCATCCACGCCTGTTTGAACACCTGGTTGTAAAGCTGCAAGCCGCATAAGGTCCGCTTCACCGCCGGGCATGGGAATGTGCCGCATGGCAGAAAGCGGCAGGTTTGGACGGTTTTCATCGGCCACTGCGTTGGCAGAAGTGCTGGGCAAGGCCGAAACCACAACCTCCGGAAGTTCTACGTTGGGTTGCAATTTGAAGGTAAAGCGTCGGTCGGAATTCAGGTTGACATTTGTTTCAAAAATCCTGTAACCGATGTACGCCACAGCGACCTGATAGTTGCCTTCGTCGAGCGACAGGCTAAAAAAACCGAACTCGTTGCTGATGGCGGTAAAACTTTTTTCCCCCAGCGCACGAATGCTGGCGCCGATGAGCCGTTCTCCGGTTTCCTGGTCCTGGATGTAACCATTAAGTGTGTAGCGGGATGATTTTTTGTAAAAAACAACCTGACCATCGTTCCATTGGTAAGCCACAGGTGCGCATGCACTTATTTTGTTGAGCAGTGAGCTGATGCTTTCACCTTCCGTTTGGATGGTGATGACAGGGCAGTTTTTGAAAAAACGGTCGCTGAAAACAATGTTCGTGCCCGTCTGACGGCTCAGGGCAACCAGTGCATCCGCAGGTTTGCAATTGACACAGGAAAAAGGGATGGTTTCGGACAATGGCTGTTGCGCAAAGGTTGCAACGTGATGTGCCCCAATGCCCAAAAAAACCAGCAAAAGCCAGCGAAGTGTCATTTATGTCCCGCTTGTTTAAATCCCGGAAAATTTCACAGGAAAGCAAGTGCAAGATACGGGATTCCGCACTAAACAGGCTCTTAATTGCAGGAACCGCCTAAAAGCAGGTATTTGGCAGGACTTATCTGTTTGACCTGAAGGCCATACGTGAGTGCAAGGCTGGCCAAAACATTGTTGATGGATTGGTTGGTAAGCGGTGCGGTGTGCAGGCAATCGGCCAGGTTTTTATTTTCCAAATCGATGGAAACGTTGTAGTGTTTTTCAAGATCCTCAACTACGCGGGCAAGGGGTGTTCGTACAAATTCCAGTCCACCGCTTTGCCAGGATAGTTCATTAAGGGAAGTCAGGTTGCGAACAACGAATGGTTTGTTTTCACCATAATAAGCCGCTGCCTGGTATGCTGAAAGTATCACATCACGGCTGCTGCCACCTGGATGGAAACGTACTTTGCCACTGCGCACCAATACGGAAGGTTCCTGATCACGGGTATTAACGGCAAATTGGGTGCCGAGCACCTCTACCCTTCCCTTAGAGGGCAGTTCTACCTGAAATGGATGCTTTACATCGTGTTTTACATCGAAATAAACTTCACCCTGAATGCTGACGGTTCGTTTGTGCCCGGTAAATGTTTCCGGATAGGTTATGGAAGCATTTTGGCGGAGCCAAACCCTGGTACCGTCGGAAAGATCAAGTTGCCGCACAGCTTCATCCTGAACAACAACGGTATTCATAACCATCTCGGGGAACGATGTGCGGTAAGCCCATACTGCGCCTCCCAACAAAACAACGGCAGCAGCTGCACGGATGAGCCGGCCGAGGATGGGACGCATGGTAGAACTTGCTTCCGGCGCGGTGTTTAACCGGGACTGCAGTGCCAGGAAATCAGCATTGACGTCAACGTTGAAAGGCACAGTCGGCTCAGAGCTGCTCTCCCAGATGGCCTGAAAAGCTTCTGCAGTGCTGACATTTTCAGCCGAAGCTTCCAGCCATGACTTGAGCATATCGGATTCTTCGCGACTGATCTCGCCCGACCATTGCCTGGTCAAAAGAAGGATGTATTGGTTCTCTTGCATGATGTTTTCCCCTTTTTCCGCAGTGGTTGTTTTGCGGAGGTTGGGGTGATTGGGTTAAGGGGTTGAAAGGTATTCGATTTAAAGACAATAAACATAGGCACTTCCCCTACGAGAAGAGACCTGTTTTAAGCAGTAAAATGACAACCGGCGACAAATGAGCATGTTTGCGCAGGGCCTCACGAAGCAGTTTCATGGCTTTGGTGATTTGGTTTTCAATGGTTTTGACCGAAATGCCCAATTTTTCAGCAATCTCTTTGTGCGACATGCTTTCGAACCTGCTCAGTGAAAAAACAAGCCTGCATTTGTCAGGCAGGGCATCGATGGCCTGGCGCAGGGCGTTTTCCATGCTTTCAGCGCGATCGTGTATTTCAGCTACCTCGTCGGGCTCCTCACCCGAACCTTCCCACGACTGGAGATCGTCCTCAAAAACGGTCCGTTTGCTGGTTTTGATAAAATTTAAGGCTCGGTTGACAACCGCCCGACGCAGGTAAGCCCGAAGGGAAGTATGTACCTCCAGTGATTCGCGCTTGTTCCACAACTCCACAAATACTTCCTGAGCGATGTCCTTACAAGTGTCTTCATCTTTAATCAACCGGTAAACATCTGCAAGCAACAAGGTATAGTGCTGATGAAAAAGTGGGTTTAATGCCCATTGCTCACCACGCTTCAATGCGGCGAGCAGTTCCTGTTCATTATGCGAGGACGAATTGAGCATTTTGTCAATGTAATAATAAAAAATTTTTATTTGGCTTACGCAAATTTAATGTGTTTTAAAATAATTATTGTTTAAAAAACACACGGAATAAAGAATATTATTTCTTAGGGCATGCGAATACAGGCTGTTACCCACGCCCATCCCTTCAACCTCCGGGTAAAAATAGTTTTACAAACATAGGGGCTTTTGATTCAGCTGTTGTCTATTGTTTGAACAGTGACAAAAAACACGACACTAAGACTACCTTCTACATGGATTCGAAAACGACGTTGACCGCCTTGAACAACACCCCGCTATTTGCAGTGTTGACCCCGGAAGAAAAAATAATTTTATGGCAATCAGGCAACCTAAGCACGTTGCTAAAGCATCAGGTCATTTACAAACCTGGTCAATCAGCCACAAAAGTATATTTCCTCCTTAAAGGCATCGTCAAAGTTGCTGTTCATGCGGAAAAAAAGGACATTATAAAATATGTCGTCCGGGAAGGTTCCCTTTTTGGTGAATCAAGCCTTACAGGTGAAAGCCAACGCCGCGATTTCGCTTACATCATGGACGAGCGGGCAGAAGTCATTGAATTTGAGTCTTCTACCTTGCTTTCGCTTATGAAACGCAACTTTTCGTTCGCACAATCGCTGCTCCATTTTTTGGGTGAACGCCTTCGCTACACGGAAACACAACTGGAAAAGGTGGTTCTGAAAGACTCAAAAAGCCGCATCCTCGAGTATCTACATCAAATGGGCCTTGAGCAAGGCAAACGCATCGGGTACGAAACGCTGGTGAAACACAACATGACCCACCAGGATATTGCCGATCTTACGGGTACAAGCCGGCAAATGGTTACCGCTGTACTCAACCAACTCAAACGATCCAACGTGTTGTATTTCAACCGTAAAAAAATACTTTTCCGCGATCTCAGCGCCTTGCCCGTTGCGGTATGATGCTTTTGGGAAAAGTCTGAAAATTTAGTTAACAGTTTTGCTTCATACGATAGAATGGGTTTTGTAAGCGGCGTGCAACGGCACGCCGCTTTTTTTTTGTTTGTACTTTTGCGTCAAGCGTGGTTATACCCGTTGGCTTAAAAAGCAATTCCACTTATCTTTAGAGCTTCATTGACTGAAAAGTCCGCACCAGATGTCCTCTCAATCATCCCGAACATGAAAAAAATTCTACTGCCCCTTTTCCTGATTGTTGTTTTGGGCCAAATCAATGCCCAGATCCACACCGACTTGCCACGCTTTCTCAGTGAAGAAGAAAAACATCTGGAAAAAAATGCAGCGCCGGCCTCGCCCATCGGTATCACCGACCCACCCGCACTGCCCGTCCGCTCCATGGCCGAATGGGAAGAACTCCAGGCCCTGGTCATTACATGGCGCAGCCAACCCGCCATCCTCACCGAAATCGTTCGCGCCGCACGTGAGGAATGCCGCGTTGTCATTGCATGCAACAGCACTTCCGACGTCACCGCAGCCACCAACTACCTGCTGGGGGAAGGTGTAGACCTGAGCTCCAATGTCGAATTTGTTGTAGCACCCAGCAATTCCATCTGGGTACGAGACTACGGCCCCAACTGCGTGTATGCCAACGATGTCGATTCGTTGTATTTTGTAGATTGGCGCTACAACCGCACCACGCGTCCCAAAGACGACACCATTGCCACCACCCTGGCGCCTTATTTCGGTATTCCACTTTACAGCACCAGCCAGTCACCCACCGATCTGGTGCATACCGGCGGCAACTTTATGGCCGATGGCATGAACACAGCCTTTTCTTCGAGCCTTATCCTCAATGAGAACGAACCGGGCAACCCATACGGCGTTTCCGTTAAAAACGAAGCGCAAATCAACCAAATCATGGCCGATTTTATGGGCATCAACCGATACATCAAAATGGATCCCCTCCCCTACGACGTGATCCACCACATCGACATGCACATGAAACTGCTCGATGAGGAAACACTGCTTGTTGGTGAATACCCCGAAGGCGTGGCTGATGGTCCACAAATCGAAGCCAACATTCAATATGTATTGAGCAATTTCCAATCCTCGTTCGGAACACCGTACAAAGTTATCCGTATCCCCATGCCACCCGATGCCGGCGACGATTACCCCAACACCAACGGCGATTACCGCACGTATGCCAATGCCGTTTTTGTAAATAAAACGGTGATCGTTCCTTTTTACGAATTCCAGTACGATACGACCGCCCAACGCATCTGGGAAGAAAGTCTGCCCGGCTACAACATCGTGGGCGTGGACTGCAACAGCATCATACCTTCCCTGGGCGCCATCCACTGCATCACCAAGGAAGTTGGCGTGGCCGATCCACTACGCATTGTTCACCAGGAAATCCAGGGATGCCTTTTCAACACCGATTACCCCAATGGATACCCGGTTTGGGCAACCATTCAGCACCGCTCCGGTATTGCCGACGCACGTTTGTTTTACAAAACATCGGGTACGCCGTGGTCTTCAGTCGGCATGACACCATTGTTAAATGATACTGTATGGAGCTATATTGGCTACATTCCTCCGCAGTCTCCCGGCGAAGACGTTTATTACTACATCCAGGCCACGGCCAACAGCGGTAAAGTTATCACACGCCCCCTGCCAGGCCCGGATGGTCCCTGGAGTTTTTGCGCCAGCGAATACGTAAATACAACAGAAGTGCCCGATGCCGGTATGCTCAGCATCTATCCAAACCCCGCCAGCGCCATTACCTGTATCCCCGTGGAAAGTAGCTACGCAACCGACGGCGCCATTACGCTGATCAATACGTTGGGCCAAACGGTGCAAACCATTCATCAAGGAAAAATCCCTTCAGGCAAAAGCAATTATTTCTTCGATGCGGGCAAGTTACCTTCCGGCACTTACTTCGTCGAACTGCGTACCGGCAACAAACGAACCGTAAAAAAAGTCATGGTTCGCTAAGAGCATGTTGCTCTCAGTATTTTGCCCAATCAACAAATAATATTTTTCACAAATGGGTGGCTAAACGGCTGGAACAAAATTTAATTTCAAACGTTTTAAAAGGTACAACATCACTTTTTTTGAAAAAAACCGATAATGCACCCGTTGTTTGGAAAAATATCTTAGCAACGGATGCCTTATCGGTGTACCTTTGCAGCCGATTTCATAATAACACAGCAATGCGCACATGAGGCAACTAAAAATCACCAAGTCCATTACCAACCGCGAGAGCCAGTCTCTCGAGAAATACCTTCAGGAAATTGGTAAAGTGGACCTCCTCACCCCGGAAGAAGAAGTAGATCTCGCCAAAAGGATCAAACAAGGCGACCAGATAGCGCTCGAAAAACTCACCAAAGCCAACCTTCGCTTTGTGGTATCGGTAGCCAAACAATACCAGAACCAGGGCCTCAGTCTTTCCGACCTTATCAACGAGGGCAACCTCGGTCTGATCAAAGCCGCCCAACGCTTCGACGAAACCCGTGGCTTTAAATTCATTTCCTACGCCGTTTGGTGGATTCGCCAGTCGATCCTCCAGGCCTTGGCCGAACAAAGCCGCATCGTGCGCCTTCCCCTCAACAAGGTCGGTTCGCTCAACAAAATCAACAAAGCATTCTCCGAACTCGAACAGCAATACGAACGCGAACCGAGCCCGGAAGAACTCGCAGAGATGCTTGAAATCACCACCGACGAAGTGGAAACAACCCTCGGCGTGGCCGCCCGCCACGTTTCGATGGACGCTCCTTTCGTGGAAGGTGAAGATAACTCCCTGCTCGACGTGCTCGAAAATACCGCCATGCCAGGCACCGACTCGCACCTGGAATACGCCGATTCACTGCGCCGCGAAATTGAACGTTCGCTCAGCACATTGACCGACCGCCAGTGCGATGTGATCAAATTGTACTTCGGAATCGGCGTGGAACACCCCATGTCGCTGGAAGATATCGGAGAAAAATTCGGTCTTACCCGCGAGCGTGTTCGTCAGATTAAAGACAAGGCAATCAATAAGTTGCGCGCAACAAGCCGCAGCAAATTGTTGAAAACTTACCTCGGAGCATAATTAAGTAAATGTTAAAAATAGCAGGTAAGTGTTGACTTTTTCAACGATTCTTGCCTATGTTTGTGCCATGAAAATTACTCACCTGGACATCGTCATGTGTTGTTGTTGCCTCTCTGCTCGAAACATCGAAGCGGCAACAAACCTCATTTCGGACAACATCAACCAGGTGTAAGCTCACAGAAATAAGTTTGTTTTTCCATAGGAAGCCCTTCGGTGTACAACGCCGAAGGGCTTTTTCTTTTTTTTCCAACCTGTCCACTTTTATGCCGCCATTCGACACGTTTTTTAATCCCGATGAGATCGCCGCCCTGACGGCTCCCGACTTCAGTCCGGAACAAAATCTGGCCCTGCTGGCTACAAAATTTGCCGGGAGCATCGTTTTTTCAACCAGTTTCGGGTTGGAGGATCAAGCCATCACCCACTTACTGCATGCCGCACAACTTCCGGTCTCTGTATTTACCCTCGACACCGGTCGGTTGTTCCCCGAAACCTACAAGGTATGGTCGCGAACCCTGGAGAAGTACGGGATGAATATTGACGTGTACGCCCCCGACACAACGGCGCTTGAAAGTTTGCTGCACAAAAAAGGCCCGCTGAGCTTTTACGAGTCGGTGGAAAACAGAAAAGAGTGTTGTGAAATCCGCAAACTAGAGCCGCTAACCCGCGCCTTGAAAGGTTACAAACTTTGGATCACCGGTATCCGCGCCGAACAATCGCCCAACCGACAACACATGGAGGTGTTGGAATGGGATGAGCGTCTTGGACTTTTTAAGTTTCACCCGCTTTTTTATTGGTCGCAGGAAAAACTAGTGGATTTCATTTCCCAACACAACATACCGTACAACAGCCTGCACGACAAGGGGTTTGTAAGCATTGGTTGTTCACCCTGCACACGCGCCGTTCGGGAAGGTGAGGACTTCCGCGCCGGGCGATGGTGGTGGGAAGACAATTCCGGCAAAGAATGCGGACTCCACCAACCCTCCGACAACAACAACAAAAACGTGAATACTGTAGCCGCTTTATGAAAAGAACTTTCGACTACCTCGACCACCTCGAAGCCCAGGCCATCCACATCCTGCGGGAAGCCGCCGGACAATTCGAAAGACCTGCGCTGCTTTTTTCAGGCGGCAAAGATTCCATCGTACTTGTCAAACTGGCCGAAAAAGCTTTCCGGCCCGGCAAATTCCCATTTCCACTGATCCACATCGACACGGGACACAATTTTCCGGAAGTACTTGCATTCCGCGACAAACTGGCTGGGCAACTGGGAGAAAAACTGCTTATCCGCAAGGTTGAGGACACTATTCGCCGCCAGGGACTGACCGATCCCCGCGGTAAGTTCCCCAGTCGCAATGCTTTGCAAACGTTTACCCTGCTCGAAACCATTGAGGAACTGGAACTTGATGCTTGCATTGGTGGCGCCAGACGCGACGAAGAAAAAGCACGCGCCAAAGAACGCATTTTCAGTATCCGCGATGAATTCGGACAGTGGGACCCCAAACGCCAACGCCCGGAAATATGGGACATCTACAACGGCCACATCCGAAAAGGTGAAAATGTGCGCGTATTCCCCATTTCCAACTGGACGGAGCTCGACGTGTGGAACTACATCCGCCGCGAAAACATCGAACTGCCCGAAATCTATTTCGCCCACGAACGCAATTGTATCCGCACCGCCGGCGGACAACTGCTCGCCATCACCGAACACATCAACCTGGATACCGACGATGACATTGTGGTGCGCAACGTGCGTTTCCGCACCGTCGGCGATGCCACCTGTACGGCCGCCGTGGAAAGTACAGCGACCACCCTCGAAGACATCATTGAGGAAATAACCACCACCAACCTGTCGGAACGCGGCGCCACCCGCCTCGACGACCGTATCTCCGAAGCGGCCATGGAAGACCGCAAAAAGAACGGTTACTTCTAATCCAAACCAGCCCAACCACACACCAAAAAACAAACACTAAAAATACCTGCACAGGAATTGTCCTGCCGCGGAAAGCCCATATTATGCATTCATCTCCCACGCATAAGAGGAATGACAATACCAACCAACCGACCAACCGACCAACAGACTAACAGACCAACAGACTAACAGACCAACAACAATGAACATCCTCAGATTCATCACCGCCGGAAGTGTTGACGACGGCAAAAGCACACTCATCGGTCGCCTTTTGTACGATTCGCATGCCGTGTCGCACGATATCCTGCACACCCTCGAGCGCCAAACCCGCAACAAAGAAAACGGCGAAGTAGACCTGGCCCTGCTAACCGACGGCTTGCGCGCCGAACGCGAACAAGGCATCACTATTGATGTAGCGTACAAGTATTTCAACACGCCAAAACGCAAATTCATCATCGCCGATGCGCCTGGCCACGTACAATACACACGCAACATGGTTACCGGTGCATCCAGTGCAGACCTGGTGATTATACTTGTTGATGCCCGGCAGGGTGTGGTGGAACAAACCTACCGGCACTCCCTCATTGCCTCCCTTATGGGCATCAAACATTTCGTGGTGGCCATCAACAAAATGGACCTGGTGAAATTTGATGAAACCGTGTTCAATGAAATTGTAGACAGCTACAAACAACTGGCTTCAAAAATCAATGTCCAAAACCCGGTTTTCATTCCACTCAGTGCATTAAGCGGTGACAACGTGGTGGATGCATCCACCAAAATGCCCTGGTACCACGGCCCTACCCTGCTCCAGCACCTCGAGGCATTGCCCATTCAGCCCGTCGATTTGCAAACGCCGCCCCGTTTTCAGGTTCAATACGTGATTCGCCCACAATCGGACGACCTGCACGATTACCGTGGTTATGCCGGCAGTTTGCGCAGTGGGGAACTTCAAAAAGGACAAAGCGTCGTGGTACTTCCCGCCGGCATTGAAACCACCATCAAAGCCATCGAAGTGAACAATAAGGAGGTTGAAACGGCATTTGCCCCACAGGCCGTTGTTGTACACCTCACCGATGACATTGATGTTTCTCGCGGCGACTTCATTGTTCCAGCCAACGAGGTTCCGGAAAGCAGCGTCGACCTGGAAGCAACCCTATGCTGGATGAGCGAACGCCCCCTGCACGTCGGCGACCGCTTCTTGCTGCGCCACCACAGCGCCAGTGTGAAAGCCGTGGTCAAAGCCATTGAATACCGCTGGGATGTTCACCAATACACACACGAACCAGTTGAACGACTTGGGCTAAACGACATCGCCCGCGTGCGTATTCGCACGGCACGGCCCTTGTTTTTTGACCCTTACACCCAAAACCGCAACACCGGCAGCTTTATCCTGGTGCACGAACACAATTTTGACACCGTGGCGGCAGGTTTGCTCCACGAATTGCCCGCACCCGAACCTGTAACTGATTTTGCGATATGAAAAAATTAGCAGGCAGCAGGCAGAAGGCAGAAGGCAGCTTCCTGCGAGCAACGGTTGGTTCACCTCCACCCATTGAACTTCAAACTTTAAACTTTAAACTTCAAACTCCAAACTTCGGACTTCGGACTTCGAACCTCGGACTTTCGGTGGTTGGCGCCGGCCCCGGCGATCCGGAATTGATCACGTTAAAGGGTTTGAAAGCGTTGCAAAGTGCCGACGTTGTGATGTACGACGCCCTTGTTGACGAGGCCTTGCTGGACTATGCCCCGCCTGCTGCTGCCCGCATTTTTGTAGGAAAACGCAAAGGCAAGCCATCTTTTAAACAACAGGAAATCAACGAATTGATTGTTGATTTCGCCAGATTGTTCGGCCATGTGGTACGGTTGAAAGGCGGCGACCCTTTTGTTTTTGGACGTGGTTTGGAAGAAATGCAATACGCTTCCTCCCAGGGACTTCGGGTTCAATACATCCCGGGCATCAGCAGCGCCGTTGCGGGCCCCGGGGCCATCGGCATACCGGTAACATTGCGCGGTGCTAGCAGGGGCTTTTGGGTTCTAACAGCCACCACCGATACCGGAGAACTCAATCCCGAAATCGTTACTGCCGCTTCCACCGATTCGACCGTGATTGTACTGATGGGGTTGTCGCAATTGCCAAAAATCGCAAGCATTTATGCCAAAGCAGGCAAATCGGCGTATCCCGTGGCTGTGATCAGCAATGCCACCCTTTCCAATGAAAAAAGTGTAACAGGAACCATGGCAGACATCCAAAAACGCGTGGAAGCCGCTGAAATAAGTTCACCGGCAATCATTGTGGCCGGAGAAGTTGTAAGCCACCAAATGCAGACGGTGGTCCATCGTAAAAAACTGGCAAACGTATGAGCACACTTCCTACTGTACCCAACATTGATGCTGCCTTGCTGCAACAGTTGCGCATTGGACACAGCGCCGAGCAACAACTTTGGCTCAGCGGTTACTTGTATGGACTCGCAACTTCCGACCAGGTCGTTCCTGTTTTGGAAACACCGCCTGCGGGTGGACAAAAGGTGCTGATCCTCTTTGGCTCGCACACGGGAAACAGCAAAAAAGTAGCTACTGCGGCAGCCAAACGTTTGCATGAAGTTGGTTTAATCACCACGGTTGCGGACATGGCAGAATACGCCGTGAAAAACCTCAAGTCTGAAACCATATTGCTCGTGGTGGTTAGCACCCAGGGCGAAGGAGAACCACCTGCCTCGGCGGAGGATTTTTACCAGGGGCTGATGGGGCCACGTGCACCAAGACTTGAAAACCTTCAGTTCGCCGTTTGCGCGCTTGGTGATAAAAGCTATGTACAGTATTGCCAGACCGGCAAAGACATCGACAACAGATTGGAGACACTTGGAGCAACACGTTTCTTCGATCGTATGGATTGTGATGCGGAATACGAAACGGAGGCAGACAACTGGATGGATCAAATGGTTGCGGTTTTAAGTTCCCGTCAGCCAAAACAGGCTTCAACATCTGTTAAGCCAACCGAGGTCAAATCTAAACTTGTTTCGAAACACGACCGCAAGCACCCCTACGAAGCGCTTGTTTGGGAAAAAATCCAACTGAACGGTCGCGGTTCGGAAAAAGAAACCTGGCACCTTGAATTGTCGTTGGAGGGCTCCGGGCTTGAATATGCTCCCGGTGATGCACTTGGCGTATTTGCCCAAAACGACAAAGCCCTTGTTGAGGAAGTTTTAAAAAGCGCCAGGTTTTCGGGTTCGGAAAAAGTGGACTGGCAGGGTCAATCATGGCAATTGGTTGACTTGCTGGAGCAAAAACTGGAGCTTACCGTGCTCACCCGTGATGTACTGGTCAAATACCCAAACACCGACTTAAATGCCCTTATTGAGGACCCTTTTGCCCTGAAAAATTACCTCTGGGGAAACGACGTGGCAGATCTTTTGAATGAATTCCCCGCAGATTTCGATCCACAGCAATTGGTTGGTTTTTTGCGGGCAATGCCCCCTAGGTTATATTCCATAGCTTCAAGTCCACTTGCCCATGAAGGGGAAGTACACCTTACCGTGGCAGCGGTTCGGTATAAAAACAAAGGAAGAAAACGTCGGGGAGTCGCTTCAACACACATCGCCGACCGGCTGGAAAAAGGCAGTTCCATAAATGTATTTGTGGAAAACAACGAATTTTTCAAATTACCTGCCGACGATGCTGCTGACATCATCATGGTTGGCCCGGGAACTGGCGTGGCGCCTTTCCGCGGCTTTGTTGCAGAGCGCGCTGAACGCGGCGCCTCCGGCAAAAA
>JADLBE010000411.1 GCA_020847915.1 Saprospiraceae bacterium
CTCTGGAATCTGCCTTTACAAACCGTAAAACCCACAGCGCTTTTGTGCAATATTGTGGTGGTCACGGGCGCATGTTGGGTGTTTTACCAAAGTGGGCACCTAAAATGGAAGGCCGTTTTTCCGCTTTTGGCAAGTGGTATTCCTATGGCATTTCTGGGAGCTTATTGGCGCATCAGCGATGCTACCAGCCTTGCCGTACTTGGTATTTCCCTGGTTGTGGCTGGTTTAAGTTTGCTGCTCCCTGCAGGAAACGCCAACGAAACCATTCAGGAACCCAAAGCCAGTCCGGCCCATTATCTGCTTGGCGGCGCCACCGGGTTGTTGTCGGGTATGGTTGGTATTGGAGGAGGTATATTTCTTGCACCCATTTTGTACAAAACGCGTTGGGGAAATGGCAAACACATCGCCGCTGCCAGCTCGGTTTTTATTTTTTTCAATTCGATTGCTGGTTTGGGTGGACAATTTGCCAGAAACCACAACCTCCCGTTTGCGTTTGCGTTACCTTTGATGTTTGTGGTTTTGCTGGGTGGCCAACTTGGCAGCAGGTGGGCCATTCGTAAGAGTGCCGGACAAGTACTCAGACAAATCACCGGCGCTTTGGTAGCTTATGCAGGCATCAATTTGTTGATACAACTATGATAACCGTAAAAATAGTCACTTTCGGCATCGTCCGCGACATGCTTGGCGGACAATCCGCCCTCACCGAATCTTTGCCTTCCGACACACGTCTGGAGGACCTAAGTGCGCTTTTAAACGACCGCTACCCTGCCCTGCGTCGTTTGGATGCCTTGCGCTACGCTGTAAACGCCCGATATGCCGGCAAGGACGTTACCTTGCAACACAACGACGAAATAGCACTTATTCCGCCGGTTAGTGGTGGTTAATCTGGTTTCCATGATCGAAATAAAACTCACCGATGCTCCCCTTAATCCTTCCGACGCAACTGCTTTTGTAAGTGGTAGCTTATCCGGAGGCACTGTTGTTTTCATCGGCACCGTGCGCGATCAAACCCAAGGAAAAGCAGTGGTCAGGCTCGAGTTTGAAGCCTACGAACCTATGGCCATCCTGGAAATGGAGAAAATCGCGATGACCTGCAAGGAGCTTTTTAGCATTCACAAAGTGTGTATCCACCACCGTACCGGCATTTTGGATATCGGTGAAATTCCCGTGGTTATCGCCGTTTCATCAGCCCACCGGCAAGCCGCTTTCGATGCTTGTCAGTATGCCATCGATACGCTTAAAAAAGAAGTCCCAATCTGGAAAAAGGAAGTTTTTGAAGATGGCGAAGTGTGGGTAGCGGCGCATCCGTGAAAAAGTTTAAAGTTTGAAGTTTAAAGTTTAAAGTTTAAAGTGGGCGTTCGGCTTGTTTTGGAAAATAAGTAACCAAATCGGTCATTTTATTCCAATACCAAGCCGAACGCCCACTTTAAACTTTAAACTTCAAACTTTAAACTCAGCAAAGTGGCGGCTGTGTTGCGGCCAATTCGGTAAAAAAGTCCAACTTATCCTCTTCGGGCCGGTCTTTACAGGGGAAATCCTTTTCCACGAGCAGGTGGAGTTGGTGTGGTGTGCCGTTGGGGACAAATGCTTCCAACCCAACGGTTTCGGTATCCATCCATTGCATGGCGTCTTTTAAAGGCAACACGACCTTTAAAACATGGCTTTCCAAATCGGCCGTAATATCGGAAGAGGTATCGTCGAGGACAAGTTCCCAAACGAGTGATTTGCCACCTGGTATGTGTACGGTCGTAGAGAGCTTATGCTCGTTGCGAAGTTGACCCAATTCCGATTTGCGCAGCCTGAGGCGAATACTGTCTTGTTCACAACGTATCTTCATGGCGTGTTTATTTTTTTTACAAATTAACAACACTCTACGCATGCATCCAAGCATCCGAACGGTATATACGATTAAAGTAAACGGACAGAACGCTGAACCCGGTCCCGACATGGTGGTGGTGGAAGAACCGCTTGAACTATTGCTGGGCACCGGCGCCGGTAACTTGCGAAAACGCACGGCACTGGCGGTCACCATGCGTACTCCCGGTCACGACGAGGAGCTTGCGCTCGGTTTTTTGTTTACCGAAGGCATCCTGGCACAACGTTCCGATCTGCTTCAGCTCCGGATCATGAGCGAAAACAGTTTGCTTGTGGAGTTCAATCCAGAGATTTATGTAGATCTTAACCGATTGTCGCGCAACATGTTCGCCAATTCAAGCTGCGGCGTGTGTGGCAAAGCATCTTTGGATGCCGTACAAACCAACGCCGTGTATTTTTCCGTCCCAGGCCAGCCAGTTGTCGCGCCGGAAGTGATTTACAAAATGCCAGATGCCCTTCGTCAAGCCCAGGAAGCGTTTGAACGAACAGGAGGTTTACATGCCGCCGGGTTGTTTACCCACCTGGGAGAGCTTGTAGTGCTTCGCGAGGATGTAGGCCGGCACAATGCCGTGGATAAGGTGATCGGTTCCGCTTTAAAAATGGGACTTTCGTTTCCATTAAAAGACCATGTGCTCATGGTAAGTGGCCGGGCCGGATTTGAACTTGTACAAAAGGCATCCATGGCTGGGTTGCCCTGGCTGGTTGCCGTTGGTGCACCCACCAGTTTGTCTGTCGAACTTGCTGAATCATGCGGTATGACACTTGTGGGTTTTTTGCGCGGCCAACGTTTCAACGTGTATTCCCACCCCGAAAGGCTTTTATTTCCCGTTGAAAAAGAGGCCAATCCATAAAAAGTACCAAAGCCACTGTACTTTTTACCTACCAAGTACCGTGAACAACCTTCAACTTTGCACCATCCTTAACCAAAGTAAACCATGGAGTTATTGGGGTATCTGGGCGCCATCATCATGGGCCTTTCACTTGGCCTGATTGGTGGCGGCGGGTCCATACTTACCGTGCCTATCCTGGTTTATTTGTTTGAAGTGGATCCTGTTACGGCCACAGGGTATTCGCTTTTTGTTGTGGGACTAACGAGTCTCATAGGTTCGGTTGGACACATGCGAATGGGCAACATCAATTGGCGCACCGCTTTGGTTTTTGGCATTCCTTCCATCGTGGCTGTGTTTTTAACACGGATGTTCATCATGCCTGCTCTGCCTGACGTGGTGATGCACCTCGGAAGTTTCACCTTGAGCAAATCGGTATTTCTTCTGTTGCTTTTTGCCGTTTTGATGCTGGTTGCCTCGTGGAGCATGATACGCAAGGGCAAAAATAACGGTGATAACGGCGAAAAAATTCAGTTCAACTACCCGCTTATTCTTGCCGAAGGGGCAGTGGTAGGTGTTATCACCGGACTGGTAGGTGCAGGAGGTGGATTTTTAATCATTCCGGCGTTGGTTTTGTTGGCCCGTTTGCCCATGAAACAAGCGGTAGGCACTTCGCTGATCATCATCGCGGCCAAGTCGCTGATTGGATTTACGGGCGATTTGGGTGCGCAGCACAACATCAACTGGACCTTTTTATTCTCGTTTTCAGCCGTCGCCATCGTTGGTATTTTGCTGGGGGCCCTGCTTTCAAAACGTATTGAAGAAACCAAGCTAAAACCTGCCTTTGGTTGGTTTGTTTTGGTTATGGGCGTTTACATCATCATCAACGAACTGTTTTTGCGTACTGGAGGGGCACATTGATTGATTTTTTTAACAAAACGAATTTTTTAAGGATTTGATGACCTGATTCTCAGGGATTTTATTTCATAAAACTTTACAACATTCATGAAAAAATATCTTTTTCCGGCCTTTATGGCCCTGTTCATGGCCTGTACGGCCACCGGCGATGCGCAAAGCAAAGTTGTAAAACCCGATGCATTCGAGTCGGTTTTGAAGGACAAATCGGTGCAGCTCATTGATGTCCGCACGCCGGAGGAGTATCAATCCGGACACCTGGAAGGCGCCAAAAACATAGATTTTTACAGCAAAGATTTTGCACAACAAATGGCGAAACTGGACAAGAACAAAACCGTAGCGGTGTATTGTGCCGTGGGTGGACGCAGCGCTAGTGCTGTCGACAAGCTTAAATCCCTGGGTTTTTCCAAAATTTACGACCTCGACGGGGGCATCAGAGGATGGTCCGCAAGCGGTAAAAAGACTGTACAATAAGCAAGTATTATGGATAAGTATTTGGAAGTGTTTGTCAACGCTTACCGGGGTTATGCCCGGTACTTATGGAACGAAATCACACATCCGCACTGGGGCAATTATTTTTACTGGTTGATCGCCATTTCCATCACTGTTTACCTGTTGGAACTGGCATTCCCCTGGCGGAAAAACCAGCCTCGTGTTCGTGAGGATTTTTGGCTGGACACTTTTTACATGTTTTTCAACTTTTTCCTTTTTTCCCTGATTGGATACAACGCCGTATCGGATGTGTTTGTAACAGGTTTTAATGATTTTTTGGCATCGGTGTTTGGTGTCAGAAACCTGGTAGCCATCAACATCGCCGCGTCGCCGGTCTGGGTGAAGTTTCTCATCATGTTTTTGCTCAGAGACTTCATACAATGGAATGTGCACCGGATGCTGCACCGCGTACCGTGGCTTTGGAAATTCCATGAAGTACACCATTCCGTGCGGGAAATGGGTTATGCAGCCCACCTGCGCTTCCACTTCATGGAAACCATCGTTTACCGTACCGTGGAATACCTTCCACTGGCCATGATTGGATTCGGGTTGCAGGATTTCCTGCTTATGCACCTGTTTGCACTGAGCATCGGTCACCTCAACCATGCCAACATCTACCTGCCGCTCGGACCCTTGCAGTACATTTTCAACAGTCCGCAGATGCACATTTGGCACCATTCCAAAGAACTGCCGAAAGGCTCCTACGGTGTGAATTATGGTATTTCCCTGAGTATTTGGGATTACCTGTTCGGCACGGTTTGGATGCCCAAAAACGGGCGCGACATACCGCTTGGTTTTGATGGCGTGGATGAGTACCCACATGGCTTTTGGCAACAAATGGTGAAGCCATTCAGAAAACAATAACGGATGAACAGTTGGTGTTGGTTGGTTGTCTTATTATTGTCGCTCTAAACAAATCCAGGAGAAACCATGATTACCAAACTGACCCAACTGTTCACCGAATTTTTCCATGCCGAAAAAACCGGCGGTTATGTACTCATGGCTTGTGCCGTGTTGGCTGTAACACTTGCGAATTCGCCCTGGGCCGATGGTTACCTGCATTTGTGGCACACAGCATTGCCCGGAGGTAGTTTGGAGTTTTGGATCAACGATGGTTTGATGGCCGTTTTTTTCCTGTTGGTCGGACTGGAGATAGAGCGCGAATTGTACATCGGGGAATTGAGCGATTGGCGCAATGCCATTACGCCGCTGCTGGCCGCCATTGGTGGCATGTTGGTGCCCGCAGTTATCTATTTTGGATGGAATGCAGGATTGCCTTCACAAGCAGGTTTTGGTATCCCCATGGCCACCGACATCGCTTTTGCGCTTGGTGTATTGAGTTTGGTGCGCAATGTTCCGGTATCCTTGAAGGTTTTCCTCACAGCACTGGCCATCATAGACGACCTGGGCGCCATCCTGGTGATCGCCCTTTTTTACGGACAAGGATTTTCGTGGATGTGGTTTGGTATAGCCGGCGGCATTTTTGCCGGCATGTTGGTTATGAACCGGTTAAAAGTTCACATGCTCCTGCCCTATTTGCTGGGTGGTGCGGCTTTGTGGTATGCTTTGCACAACGCCGGCATTCATGCAACCATAGCCGGTGTGCTCACCGCTTTCGCCATACCGTTTGGCGATGGTGGCAAAAAGTCGCCTTCGTATGGTTTGCAACATTTCCTCCACCTTCCGGTAGCACTTGGAATCATGCCTGTTTTTGCCCTTGCCAATGCCGGATTGATCCTCTCCCCCAGCTGGACAAACGATCTCACATCGCCCATCGGAATCGGTATTTTGACAGGTCTGTTATTGGGCAAACCCCTCGGCATCTTGCTCGGTGTATGGGTATCCAAAAAAATACAAAACCAGGAAACCGCTGACAATGATGACATTACATGGCGACAATACACGGGCGC
>JADLBE010000412.1 GCA_020847915.1 Saprospiraceae bacterium
AAATCCCAATCTCCCCAATCCCCAAAATCCGGGTTAAGACATTAAAAGTTATCCAGATTCACAGCATCCAGTTTGCCCATTGCCCAAAGCGCGAGAATGATCAGTCCCACCACAATGCGGTAATAACCGAACATCTTGAACCCGTTTTTGGTAAGGAACTGGATGAACGAACGGATGGCGAGCATGGCTACTGCAAAGGCTACAAGGTTGCCTACGGCCAGCAGGAGCAAGTCGTTGGAGGTGAAGGTGTTGCCGGATTCTTTGAAAAAATCGTACAAGGAATATACGGTAGCGGCGAACATTGTTGGGACGGCGAGGAAAAAGGAAAATTCTGCGGCAGTTTTGGGATTGAGTCCCTGGGTGAGTCCACCGATGATGGTGGCTGCGGAGCGACTCACACCGGGCGCCATGGACACGACCTGAAACAGGCCGATTCGGAACGCTTTGGGCAGGGTGAGGTCGTCGATGGACGAGTCGCGTTGGCTTTGTTTGTCGAAATAACTGTCGAGGAACAAAAATACGATACCTCCCGCGATGAGTGTAAACGCCACGACAAGGATGTTGCTGAGCAACAAATCGATGTAGTCTTTAAGCAACAAACCAAACACCATGGCTGGGATGAAGGCCACGAAAAGGCGGAGGTAAAACGTCCAGCTTTTGAAAAAATGTTTCCAATAAAGCACCACCACCGAAAGAATTGCGCCCAGTTGGATGGCCACGGTGAACACCTTTACAAAAGGGTTGGAAGCGATGCCCATGGCCGTGGAGGCAATGATCATGTGGCCTGTGGACGACACAGGCAAAAACTCGGTGAGTCCTTCCACAATGGCCAGTATGATGGCCTGAAGCAGGTTCATTCGGCGGCAGGTTCCGTTTCAGCAACTGAAGTGAAAACTTCGGGGGAGGCGTTGGGACTTTTTTTGAAAATACCCAAAACCACGACCACAAAGCCGGCTACCATGACCAAAGGCGCGAGGGTAATGCGGCGGAAACTGTAGATGGCGTTTTCATCCCACGTGTTTGGATCGGTTTGTCCGCCCCCGGCCATGAGTATAAGTCCGAGGATGACCAATGCCAAACCAATGCCCATGATGCGGAATTGCGCGGGGCCATAGATCAGTTCACGGCTGCCTGAGCCAAAAATGCTGTCTTTCTTTTCGCTGCGGCGAACGGGAGCAGCAGCGGTTTTACGCGCCTGAGGTGCGCCGGTTTGGGTTTTTTGTGGGGCGGGCGCCGTACGCCGGGCTGGTTGTTTAGCCATGGTTGAGTTTCGTGTCTTTGTTGAGGCCGACGGGGTTAGTAAAGATCGTCGACGCGCATGCGCAAAAATTTGTTCACCACCAGGTAGGTGCTCAGTCCGGAAATCAGGACACCGAGCAACATCAATCCTGTAAAGATGGCCAGGATACCGTTTTGGTCCTGGAGTTGTGTGATTTCGGGTACCCTGTTCCGGATACCTCCAAGCACGGCAATAAGTGCGGCTATGGCCAGGATCGCGCTCCACAGTCCGTTGAAGAGTCCTCTTCGGATATAGGGTTTGCTGATGAAGGTCCATGAGGCGCCCACGAGTTCCTGATTTTTAATCATGAACCTGTTGGAATAAAGGGCGAGCCGTATGGTGTTGTGAATGAGCGTAACTGCGGCAAAGATGAGTAAAAATCCGAGACCAAGGGTTATCCAGCCTATGTTTTCGATGTTTTGACCTATGTTTCCGGTAGAAACGGCTTCAAAATACAAATCGGCTACGAGGGTGTCCTGCTTCAGACTTTCGCGCCAGTTGAGCAAGCTGTCGTTGTTGAGGTAGTCGGCGCGTACGTTGAATCGGACCACATCACGGAGTATGTTGGGCAGGTCTTCGATGAGGCGTTCGTCGCCCAAATCTTCGCGCATGGCGGCGGCAGCCTGGTCGCGGGTGATGAAGGTAACGGATTCTGCTTTAACAAAAGGCTGGCTGCGCACATCGGCAATGATGCGTGTCACATCGGATTCACCGGCGCCGGATTTGAGTTCAACCCAGATGTCGACCTTTTCCTTGTACAGTTCAACAAGTTTGTTGGCGTGCAGGACGATCAGGGCAAAAAAACCAAGAATAAACAACACCAGCGCTACGCTGGCGATGGCATAAAAATAGGTGGGTTTGGATCGAGGCATGTCCGGGCATTCAAATTTTTACAAATGCGGCGCTGAAGGTAGGGCCCTTTGGGTTTTGAACCAACAAAAAATAAGTGCCGGGCGGCAGATCTGTGATGGGTATGGTCATCAGTGTGTTTTCCTGGCTGTTACCGTGTGCGATGGTTTGCCCTTGCAGGCCAACGATCGACCAGCGTAAACCGGTCCCGTTCAGGGCCACGCGGAGTTGATCGGTGGCCGGATTGTTGAAAATTTTGGCCGGTGGTGTTGCAGGTTCGGCGGTTGATGAAGACGCCAGGTTGCCGACGGCCAGGTCGAGCACTACGGGCAGGTGATCGGAAGCGTTGCGCAGGGCGGTACAAACGTTGGGCGGCACCGAAGTGGTGTTATTGCAGTTGAGGGCCTGGTTGTAAGAAACGCCGTCGTTGCCGAATGCGCGGCAGGTATTTGGCAAATACAACACCCCACGGTTGCCGAACAACACGCCGGGGCTTACGAGGGTAAAATCGAAACGGTTGTCCATGCCGCCTTCTGATCCGCAGGCATTGGCGCCTGCGCTGGGCGACTGGGTATGAATACCAGCGAAAGA
>JADLBE010000413.1 GCA_020847915.1 Saprospiraceae bacterium
CGCATGTTGCTTTACCAGGGCGCTTTGAATGCCGGCAGAGGTATAGAGGCTTTGCTGGAGGCCATGACCAGGCTCGAAGGTGTGCAGCTTTGGCTGGCGGGCGAGGGCGATTTGTCCGAAGCCTTGCGCCAGCGCGCCCGGGAACTCGGATTGTTCGAAGACAAGGTGCGATTTCTCGGGTTCGTTAAACCGGCGGCGTTGAAAGCCATCACCGACCAGGCGTGGCTTGGTTTGAATTTGCTGGAGAACACTGGTTTGTCGTACTACTATTCCCTGGCCAACAAATTTTTTGATAACGTTCAGGCAAGGGTGCCCGTTTTGACCATGGATTTCCCGGAATACCGGGCGTTGAATACGCAGCACGAGGTGGCAGTTTTGCTGCCGGAAGCTTCGCCGGAAGCCATTGTAGCGGCAGTGCAACGGTTGATGAATGATGCGGAAGCGTACCTGGCCATGCAAAAGGAGGCGGAAAAAGCGGCGGAAATTTGGGTTTGGGAAAAAGACAAACAGGTGTTGCTGGGCGTTTGGGCAACCGTGGTGCATTGAAGCTTCAGGGTAAAAACCCAGCACGAAGGCAACCAATTTTCAACTTGTTGCGCCAATTTTCCAAACCTATAACCAACCATTTCCCTATGAAAAAACTGCTTTTTGCCCTCGTCGTTACCGGAATGATGGTTTTTGTCCAAAGTTGCGACAAAGACGACGACAGCAACTGTGAAGGAAGCCGTAAAGGCACCATCGAATCGCCCTATGGCCTCGACAGCTGCGTTTATGTGATCAAATTTTCCGATGGCACGTACGTGACGCCCATTAACCTCTTCGATTTCGAAAGGAACGCCTACGTTGGACAAAGAGTTCACATCACTTACGATACAACACCGATATTGTATCCTTGCGCCAAAGGACCGAGGGTGCTCATTAGATGTTTTGATTGAGTATGCCCGTGTTTGGCCTTGTAAAACAGAATAGTCGTCTCCTTAAGACCTGCCAAGTTTTAAAACCTGGAAGGTCTTAAGACTTGGCAGGTCTATAGACTTAGTGCCCCACAACATTTTACCCAACCTTTTCCGCTGTTTTTACGTCTGTACAGGTAAACGCTTCCTTATGAAAAACGCACTGTTTCCCATCGTTATGCTTGCCTTGTTTCTTGTCGCCGGATGTTGTAAACCGCCCGACGACATGCCATGCGACAGCAGCCAGGTGGTAACGCTGAAGGACTTCACCGGACTCGACGGCTGCGGCTTTGTTTTGATCCTTGCCGACAGCACCGTTTTGGAACCCACAAACCTCAATGCATTCGTATCAACACCCAGCGATGGACAATCGGTCAGCGTAACCTTCCACGAGGTGAATACGTTCAGCATATGTATGGTTGGTCCTATGGTTGAGATCGATTGTTTGGAGGTGGTTCCGGAGTAAGGGGGTGTGCAAAAAGGGGTGCGTTGCATTAAATTTAATTTTCACTACCGAATAATCTTTGGTTTCGGTGGCTTCAGCCCCTTCCTCCCCAACCCCAGTCGTCTAGTCATCCCAGCGAAGCGTGGGATCTGTACCAATATCTAGAGCTCAATAAGATTGGTTAACACATTGATCATTAGGATTATGGAAATGAAAAGTGGATATGCGGGATAATGGAACAGATCCCACGCTTCGCTGGGATGACAAGTCGATTGGGTTTGGGAGGGTCGGGGCTGAAGCCCCTAAAACCATAGATTAATCGGCGATAATTATTGAAGAATGGCTAACGCCCCCTTTTTGCACAGCCCCGCGCGAAGTGGGCTCTCAAGAAACAAGATTTTACATTCTGGCACCCAATTACATTTTACCCAACCCTTCCAAGCTTGGTTACGTCTTTATCAAAAAAGACACCAACATGAAAAACCTACTGTTTCCCCTCGCACTTCTTGTTTTTGTTTTTGCCCCCGGAAGTTGTAAAGACACCGAAAACATCTGTCCCAACGGACAAACCGCAACCCTGAAAGACATGACCGGGCTCGACGGCTGTGGTTTTGTGATTCAGCTTCCAGACGGAACCTTGCTTGAACCCATCAACTTAAATGAATTCGTAACTGCGCCGGTGGATGGACAATCGGTTCAAGTCGAATACGATACGGTATTCGCAAACATAAGTTTTTGCATGACCGGAAATATGGTGCAGATCACTTGTTTGGAGTAACTACACTCTCCGACATCAGCCGATAAATCTCCTGCCACAACGGATGTTCCCTGAGCAACTCCACATGCCTCTCCATGGTATCCTGATCTCCACGAACGGCCGGACCGGTTTGTACTTCTGCCGGTGGATGCGCGAGCGCTTTGTCGAGTGTTGCGCGCATGAGTGGATGCAACAACTCAAACGGCAAACCCTGGGCTTCTAAAAGTTCGTGCGCCACGGCAAAACAGTGGTTCACAAAGTTGTTGGCAAACACAGCCCCCAGGTGCAAAACGGCACGTTGCCCGTCGTTTACCCGGTACACTTTGCCGCCAATCTCAGCCGCTTTTTTTTCCAAAAAAACCAGATCGGACATCACGTTTGCATCCAGGCAAAACGGAACGGCCGACCAGTCGGGTGTGTGTTCTTCCGAAAAGGATTGCAAGGGGTAAAACACGCCGTAACGTGCAAAAAAAGGTTGTAAAACAGCGCCAGGTGTGGCCCCGGAAGTATGCGTCACCAACGCTTTATCTACAAACGGCGCCAGTTCAGCTGCCACCTCACCGATGGCATCGTCGCTCACAGCCAATATCACCCAGTCGGCATTGGGCAAAACCTCATGCCATTGATCCGACCAGGAGTCGGCGCTCAGGGCCAAAGCCAGTTTTTCAGCATGTTTTAAACTTCGACTCAAAACCTGAGACACAGGTATGCCCTTCTCCACCAGGCGTTTGCCCAGTTGGGTAGCCACACGGCCCGATCCAACAATGACGAGTTTAAAGTTCAAAGTTTAAAGTTTAAAGTGGCGTTGGGCTTGAGATTTGTTGTTGGGTAATGATTTGGACAGATCATTTAATTGGTCACCAGTTCTAAATTTTAAAAGGCTTTATGACAAATGGCGGTAAAAAGGAGGGAGGTTAAAAGCATGGTTCTTAACCTCCTTCAAAACCACCTACCAACCTCAAGATCAACGCACCTTTAAACTTTAAACTTCAAACTTTAAACTAATATCCACTGGCGCTGTCGTCGCCTCTATTGTCGGCCACACCCTGCCATTTGCCGTTGGGCAGGCGGAGGATGGCTTCTACCCTGCCGATGGAACCACGCATTTCAACCTTGTGACCCATGGCGCGCAATTTTTCAATCAACTCTTCATCAAAAG
>JADLBE010000414.1 GCA_020847915.1 Saprospiraceae bacterium
AAAAATTTGTGGAAACGCCCAAAATTGTATTTTCCAAAACCCTTAAAAAATCGGATTGGGACAATACCACCATTGAATATGGTGATTTAAAAGAGGCCGTGAATGCTTTGAAAAAACAGGACGGCGGCGACATGATCGCTTACGGCGGCGGCACTTTTGTATCCTCGCTTATCCGGGAAATGCTGGTTGATGAACTGAATTTGTTCATCAATCCGAGCGTTTTGGGCAAAGGCATGCCCATTTTTCAGGATGTGCAGGCGTTGCAAAATTACACGCTGGCCTCGACTACACCTTTCGATTGCGGCATCGTTGTTCTCACTTACAAAGCCCAATAAGATGCGCCGCGATGTATTTCAGGCCATTGCTGACCCGACCCGGCGTGCCATCATCATGCTTCTGGCCGTAAACGCCATGACCCCGAACGCCCTGGCCGAACATTTCAACAGCACCCGGCAAACGGTTTCCAAACACCTTCAGGTATTGGTCGAATGCGAAGTTTTGGAACAATCCAAACAAGGCCGGGAGATTTACTACCATGTAAATCCCGATAAAATGCAGGATATCGAAAAATGGCTTGAACAATTCAAAGCCTTGCTGAACAAACGATTCAACCAGCTCGATGCTGTTTTAAACCAATTAAAAAAGATTAAACCATGAAAACTGCCCTGTTTTATGAATTTACCGTCGATAAGGCGAACAACAAAATCAACGTTGAACGTGAATTCGACGCGCCGCTTGATCTGGTTTGGAAAGCGTGGACCGACCCTGAAATCCTCGACCAATGGTGGGCGCCCAAACCCTGGCGCGCTGAAACCAAATCGATGAACTTCACCGAAGGCGGCCGCTGGCACTACTGCATGGTTGGTCCCGCAGGTGAAAGGCATTGGGCTTTGTTTGATTACAAAAGCATACACCACGGGAAAAGTTATGCTGGTATGGACGCTTTTTGCGATGAAAATGGTGTGATCAACACCAACCATCCCCGCATGCAATGGAAAAACACTTTCCAGGAAGAAGGTGAAAGCACGCTCGTGTCCGCAGAAATCCGTTTTGAAAATTTTGAAGATTTGGAAACCATCATTTCCATGGGCTTCAAAGAAGGATTTGCCATGGGTATGGAAAACCTGGACCAATACATTCAGGCGCAATTTTTTCTGCGCAAAGAAAAAAAGCAGGACAAACAAACAAGGGTTACCACCTACGTCAACTTCCCCGGCAACACCGAAGAAGCGTTCCGTTTTTACCAATCCATTTTCAAAACGGCGTTCGTGGGCGGCATCCAACGTTTCAGCGATATTCCTGCCGATCCGAGCCAACCACCTGTGTCGGAAGCGGTGAAAAAAATGGTCCTGCACGTCGAATTGCCCCTCATTGGTGGCCATATTTTGATGGGCACCGATGCGCCTGCCGAAATGGGTTTTACGGTGATCCGAGGCAACAACATGCACATCAGTCTGGAGCCTGAATCACGCGAAGAAGCCGAGCGTATTTTCAACGCCTTGTCTGAAGGCGGCGAAATTTCCATGCCGTTGCAGGACATGTTTTGGGGTGCGTATTTCGGCAGTTTTACAGATAAGTTTGGGATCAATTGGATGGTGAATTGTCGGAATTGATGAAGTTGTTTTTTCTGGCTGAGTTCATGTTCAACCGCTTCACGGTTGCGGGACGGTGCGTTACTTGACTGGCTAGGAAAAACGTGTGTAGTTCCGGAGCTCCAGCTCCGGAATACGCATGTATTTGCCAAAATGTAGCACCGGAGCTCCAGCTCCGGTGTTTCATGTGTTACACCGGAGCTGGAGCTCCGGTGCTACGTCCTCACGCTTTGGAATGGCTTGTTACACCGGAGCTGGAGCTCCGGTGCTACATCAATACTGCGGATGTACTGGCTTATTCCCCAAAATCCCGTCAATCCTTTCGTTCACCTCATGCGTGAGCAATTCCAAAACATCAAGCGAGGAAAGGGTTTCTTTCAACTGATCTGGCTTTGACGCGCCGAGGATGGCGGTGCTGACGTTCGGGTTTTGAACACACCAGGCGATGGCCAGTTTGGGCAAGGTGGTGCCGATTTCCCTGGCCAGTTTGTTGAGCGCGTGTGCTTTTTCGATGTGGCCGGGCGTCAAACTGCGCTCGCGGAGCCAATCGAGGCCTTCCATGCCGAGACGCGTACCTTCGGGGAATTTGTCGAGGTATTTTTCGGTGAGCACGCCGGATGCGAGCGGCGACCAGATGGTGGTACCAAGGCCTACAGTTTTGTAAATCTGACTGAATTCCACTTCCACCTTGTCGCGGGTGAACATGTTGTATTGTGGTTGTTCCATCACCGGACCGATGAGGCGGTTGTCGCGGGCCACCATGTGGGCTTCCATAATTTCCTGGGCGCTCCATTCAGAAGTGCCCCAGTACAAAATTTTGCCCTGGGCGATGAGGTGGTTCATGGCCCACACAGTTTCTTCAATGGGCGTGTTTTTGTCGGGGCGGTGGCAAAAAAACAGGTCGATGTAATCCACCTGAAGTCGTTTGAGGGCGGCGTGGCAACCTTCAATGACGTGTTTGCGGCTCAGGCCGGTTTGGTTGGGCAATTTACCGCCGTCGCCAAAAAACACTTTGGAGGACACGAGCCAGGAACTGCGTTCCCAGTTCATTTTTTTCAGAATGGCGCCCATCACCACTTCGCTTTGTCCCTGGGAATAAATCTCGGCGTTGTCGAAAAAGTTGACGCCATGATCGTAGGCGATTTTCATGAGCTCTTCCGCCGTGCCGTCACCAATTTGTTTTCCAAAAGTGAGCCACGAGCCAAAAGAAAGTACGCTGACCTGAAGGCCAGTTTTGCCGAGTCGACGGTATACCATGATCTGGTTTTTTAAAAATTAAATTTCTGTTTGGAGAAAACTACAATGTACTTTTCGAAAGTTACAAAGAAAAACTGTGCTCATGAGATATTGTTTAATGGCGTTGTCGATTGTTTGTTTGCCTTTTTTTACCAAAGGGCAACGTTGCAACAAAACGGTCCGAATCAATCCCGACGAACCAACTTCCACCTACGAAAAGCCGGGTTACAAGTTGTATTTTCAGGACGAATTCGATGGTGAAAATTTGGATACCCTGCGGTGGAACCGTTCATCATGGAGCAACGAATGGGCCGAATGCCACCGCAATGTGATTTACAATCCAAACAACCCACATTTGAAAAACGGCGTTGCTGTTTTACCGGTTACGGCCGACTCAAGCCATGGTTGTCCGGTCTCAGGATCGGAGCTCAAAACGTTCAGCATCCTCAAAGGTTTCAGCAATTACCGCTTTTTTCCCGGCAGCTATTTCGAAATACGTGCAAAACTGATCAAGGGCGCCAATGCCGGTTGTGCAGGATGGTTGTATTTCAACTGGTTGGAAGGCAACCTGTACAGGGAGGTGGATTTGTGGGAAACCCGGCCGAGCCGCCCCGACCGTTTTCAGTCCAATTTTCACCTGAAGTCGGGTGGCGGCAAAGCCTGGTGGGTTTGTCTGCGCGACCTGGATGGCAATCCTGTCGATGTTTCGCAAACGTATGTTACTTTCGGATTCGACTGGCAACCCAGACGCCTTCGTTTTTACATCAACAACCAATTGGTGCGCGACGTAAAGCTCAAACGAAACCAAACCTTCGATCACCCCATGAACTTGCGTTTGACTTCAGGAACTGCGCCACTCGACCAGGTATTGCCTCTGGTTGATGCATTGCCTGTGGGCATGAGCATCGATTACGTACGTGTTTTTATGCCCGATACCATGCCGGTCATCAAGCTTCTTCACGCTCCACAAATCATACAGGCTGGTGAAGGCGAAGGGATCCGTTGGGCAACCATTGCAGGTGTAAAAAGTACATTGAGCGTGCCTTCCGGTTTTACGGCCGGACGTGTGGCTGAAGACGCCGACGAATTTTGGTGGGTAACAGCCGGAAAGGACCTTGTGCCTGACCAATGGTACGATTTGACCATCAACGTTTCCAGCGATACCGGAGTGGAAGAACATCTTGTTTATCCACTGTATGTTCAAAAAAAAACACCGCCCGGGGAATTACTTTTACCCATTCGTTTGTTTGTAACCAAAACACCCTGATATGATTGCATCCACGCCCGAACCACCTTATTTCGCAGTTATTTTTACAACGTTAAGAACCGACATCGACGAAGGATACGAGGAAATGGCCGACCGTATGGTTGCGATGGCGGCCGAACAACCCGGTTACCTGGGCATTGAATCGGCACGCGAGGGCCTGGGCATCACGGTGTCCTATTGGGAAAGCCTTGAAGCCATCCGCAACTGGAAAATGGTGTGGGAACACAAGGAGGCACAACGGCTCGGACGTGAGCAATGGTACAGCGCTTACAAAACGCGTGTGTGCAAAGTGGAGCGCGACTACGGTTGGGGTTAAAGCAGTTTCACGCCGAACATAATTACCCATCCAAACGCCAATATTGAGGTGGCGATCACCACACCGCGCATGGCCAGGTCCCAACGACGGTTACGGTAAAGGTTGAGCAGGATCAGGTTGCAGGCGATGGCCACGATGGCCAGCGTGCGTTCGCGGAAATTGGGTGAAAATCCTTTGCTGCTCACTGCGCCGCCAATTTCCAGCAAGCTGAAAATCTGGTACAGCAGCAGAAATGCCAGGGAAGGGAATAGGATGCCGAGCAAAAGCCCGACCCAAAGTTCGTTACGGTTCAACATGCGAATGGGTATTATGCGTTTTCCATCAAACGCAGCGGTTCGATGGCAGGGTAGTCGGTGAGGTCGTGCATGGAAGGCACAATGGAAATGTAGCCGTTTTCAAGAGCCCACATGTCGGAATCTTCACCGGTGTCTTCGTTTACAAATTTTCCGGAAAGCCAGTAATACGGTTGCCCGTTGGGGTCGCGGCCCTCCACAAATTCCTCTACCCAGTGGGCGTTGGCTTGCCTGCAAATTTTCAAACCTTTGATCTCGGACAAAGGCAATTTCGGGATATTGACGTTCAGGAGGTCGCCTATTTTGAACGGATGGTTCAGGCAATGCTCCATGATTTTTTTTATCCACGGTTTTGCCGGTTCAAAATCGGCGTCGAAACTGAAGTCCAGCAGTGAAAAACCAATGCTTCGAATGCCTTCAAGTGATGCTTCCATGGCTGCTGAAAGGGTGCCGGAATACAGGATGTTGATGGAGGCGTTGCTGCCGTGGTTGATTCCCGATACACACAAATCGATGCGGCGGTCTTTGAGTACCACGTGTTTGGCGAGTTTTACACAATCCACCGGTGTGCCGGAGCATTCCCAGGCGTCAATGCCCTGAAAAACAGCAACTTTTTTCAATCTGAGCGGCTCGTGTATGGTTATGGCATGGCCTTTGCCACTTTGTGGTGAATCGGGCGCTACTACAACCACGTCGCCGAGGCTTCGGGCCACTTCCACCAATGCACGGATGCCCGGCGCTACGATGCCGTCGTCGTTGGTTACTAAGATGAGGGGTTTGTCCATGGCGCAAAAGTAGCTCGCGTTCAAATTATTTTTTTTATCATTGCAACATAAATGACCTCATATTTTCCAAAATGCATCGGATGAGATCATATTTCCTTTCCCTGATGCTTGTGTTGACGCTCGAGGGCGCACAGGGCCAGTCGAACGCCCTCTATCTGCCGTTTCGTCCGGAATGTGTAACCATGCTGGAGCCCAACCTTTCCAACGACAAGGAACCTGAGTTTGCTTACCTGGTACAAACGGCAACAGGACGTTGTACGTTGTACACAACGGTAAACATCATTCGAACGTACAATCCACCACCTGCCTCAAGCCTTTGTCCCGATTTTCCAGCCGCAGAATCGTTGTGTGAATTGATTAATGGGAAAAAACGCTATGCGTATATGGTCCATAATTCAAACAGTTACAGTTTGCTTGTGCCTCTCGGTGCTGCAAATACAGCTGAACAATCCGCCGCTTCTCCTGGTTTTTTTACCGGCGGTACGACCCCGATAACCAATACAACCCAGGCCACCAAAGCAGTCGACCGGCACCACGACAACCAATTCAAGGCGCAACCTCAAACAAAACCCGTTGTTACGCCTTCGGCTACGGTTTCCGCACGGGAACATGTCGTACAGGGCGGTGAAACTTTAAGCAGCATCGCCAGACATTACGGGCTGACGCCCAAAGCACTCACAGCATGGAACAACATCACCAATCCTTCGTTGATCAAACCAGGAATGGTACTCAAACTTTATCCACCAAAAGATCAAACTGATAAATCGTATAACAAAGATGACGTAAAAGTCGTTGTATTGTCTTTAAATACTTCAGAAAACCCTGATACTAAACATGTTCAACATGTGGTTAAAGATGGTGAAACCATCGTATCTGTTGCCAACCATTACAAAATAAGTGCTCAATTGCTTGCTGAGGTTAACCGCATCAGCATCAACGAACCATTAATCGCAGGCCAGATCCTGCAATTGCCTCTGAACTGACGCTTCCCAGCTTCCGTTCAGTTGTTTTTTTGAAATAAAAAAACTGGTATGAAACACCTACTCATCGCTGTTTCCTTTTTGTTGGTTATTCAGCAACTTCAAGCGCAGGCACCGTTTTACATGTTGTACGACAGCACCTGCATGGACCTGCTCCAATACAAACTTTCTTCCAATGGTTCGACCGTTAAAGCGTTTGGAGTCCATGCCGGCAACAACGAACAATACCTGCTCCGGACCGGAGATCCAACGGAGACCATGACGTCTTTGCCCAAAGGCACCATGGTCTGCGGCTCTTTGATCCTTGGTGAGGAACTGATGCAGGCCGTGAACTTAAAACTCAGGCCGACCTACATGCTTTTTCCCAACGAATCGGGTTTCAGCACTTTGCCGGTAACCGTGGTTTCCCATTTCAAACGCTCCGGTTCGGTTATCCATGTCAAATCCGACAAGTACGCCTTTGCCCTCGATACTTCGCGCCTTTCCATGGAGCAAAATCTGGCCACCAAAGACTCCAAAACCAAAGTGTATTTCAGAGACGTGCAGCCTGTATTGTGTCAGGAAAAATTCAGCTACCACCTTGAGCCTGTTCTTAAATCTGATGCCAATTACAGGGCGGATTTTGAATACATTCCCGGTATCGGCATCACGAAAATGAAATACATCACAACCGGCGATAAACAAGAAGTTCAAACGCTTGAACTTATCAATGGCGAAACGGTAGGGAAACATCTTGGCAAATTGTGTAAATCAAAGTCTGGAGGAAGCAAATCCGAACCGGCAAAGCCACAGGTTGAAACCAACAATAAATGAAATTTTACAAGCAGGCCAGATCCTGCAATTACCGCTGAATTGACGCTTATCCGCCTCCGTTCAGTTATTTTTTTGAAACAAAAAAAATTGGTATGAAACACTTTATAATCGCTGTTTCCTTGTTGCTGACACTTCAGCAAGCTTTTTCCCAAACACCGTTGTACATGCTGTTTAACAGTGGCTGCATGGATCAACTGGAATACAAAAACTCCCAAGGTCCCTCCTACAACGCCTTTGGCATCCATGGCGGAAACAATGAACAATACCTCCTCCGCACAGGTGAGGCTACACTGACGTCTACCACCCTGCCAGAGGGAACCGTTACCTGTGGTGGTTTAACGCTTGGTGAACAATTGCTGGGCAATGTAAACGACGAACTCAGACCGGTTTACATCCTTATCCCCAACACTACGGGGTACAGCATGCTGCCCGTTACCGTTGTTACCCAATTCAAACGTACGGGTTCTTACATTTTTGTAAAATCCGCCAAGTACGCCTTTGCCATCGATACGTCCAACCTGTCCTACGACCAAAACTTGTCAAGCTCAGGTTCTCAAACCAAAGTGTTTTTTACCGGCGTGGACAATTCAGTTTGCAAACAACGTTACCATTACCGCCTCGAACCCGTACAGAAAAGCGAAGCCGCGTACAAAACCGACATTGAATACATTCCCGGTGTTGGCATCATCTCGATGCGTTTCGGCGAACCCGGCACCAAACAGGAAATTCAAACCCTGGAACGCATCAACGGTGTGGCGATTCAAACCCACGTTGCCCAATTGTGCGGTATGAAAACGGAGGGTATCAAACAACCTGAGCCCACCATTCAGCCTGTTGTTACCACGCCTGCACAACCTGCTACGCCTGTTCAGCCTGTTGAAAATGCCAAAGCAGCCAAAATCGCGGCGGCAAATGAAAAATGGAATCAACCTGTAACGCCGGTTTCCAATCCCTATGCCATCGATCCGATGTACAAACCGCTGACCGATTGTACAGAAAAACCAGGCTATGGCTACCACCTCGTTCAACCCGGTGAATCGCTGAATGCCATTGCCCGGACCTACGGTGTAAGTACCAAACAACTGATCAACTGGAACAAAATCAAAGACGCCAACCACATCGAACGTTGCCAGAAAATCTGGCTTATCGATCCCCCAAAACAGGCAGAACCCATCAAAGCAAGCCAAACTACCAGCAAATCGGGCAAAGTTGATCCGGGTCTCCGCGTGGTAAGCCAGGCGCCGTTGTGGGACCTTCAGCCCGGCCAAATTGGCCCGCCGAGCCCAACGACCTACGGGTTAACTACCAAATCGCCTGTGGAAATGGCGCCTTCATCACCAAAATACCACGTTGTTGAAAAAGGTGAAAACGTGTCGCAACTTTCCAGAAAATACGGATTTACCGAGGCTCAGTTCCGCGAACTGAACAAACTCCCGGCCAAAGGCGACGTTGTTATTTTCCCCGGCCAGAAATTGTTGGTTGAAAACCCGTCCGCCGCTCCAACGGTAACCGCCAAATCGCCGGTGAATACTCCGCCACCCACGGTTAAAAAAGTGACCCCGACAGCACCCGTATCAGCACCTCCACCAACCACCGCCAAACCC
>JADLBE010000415.1 GCA_020847915.1 Saprospiraceae bacterium
CCGACCAACGATTTGCCAGAAAATGCCGTTTTGATCGAATTGAACAGCCCTTGTGAGGCCAATATATTTGCAAATGACGGAGCTACTTACTCTTTGGGCGAACCTGATCCGGATGCAGAAATTTCGTTGCTGGATTCCGTGGCAGGACGATGGTTGGAAAGCGCTGACAAAACCGTTTGGTTCAAATTTGTTGCACCCTACTCGGAAACCGTAACCATCTATACGAATCAAAAACAACTGAACCCCAATGAGGACACTCAGGTAGCGTTGTATGAGGTTGAAGATTCTTCGAATTACAGCATATTCAAACTGCTTGAAAGTGATGAGGACAATGGAAATAACAACGACAATTTATTGGGGTTCAATTCGGTTTTTTCATACACTGGTCTGGTTCCATTACAAACCTATTACATCCAGGTGGATGGTTGGGGTGCAAAAGGAGAGGGTACTTTTTGCATACGTGTAGCAGATGCTGCTGAACGAGCCTTTGTCGGTGATTGTTTGGACCGTTATGCCGTTGCCGTGGATAGCGGCAGTGTGGACTGGTATAACTTGTATGCGACCCCTGATAATTTGGACATAGGATTGCTTGTAGCCGCCATCAATCCGAACGGTAACAAACTCGATTCCGTTTTTTACCAAATAGGTGTAGCACCCACGGGCGATTCCACCATTTACGATGGAATTCCGCACATGCGTACCTACATCAACATTCAAACCAAAAATACACCATTGGCTTCCACACCCATTTCCATTAGGTTGTTTTATTCCGATGCAGAGTTGGCTGAACTTAAGGCCATCTCCACCGCACCCAATGCTGATTATCTCGATCTGGTCGTTTCACACCATCACGGCCCCATCGAGGATTGCGAATATATCAATAATGGAGGCCCCTTTGGAACCCTGATTGACTACTTCAACCAACGATACCAACTTAATGGTTCTTTCTATTTGGAATTTAGCACCCAAACGCTCGGCGAATTTGTAGCCCGCTTGTCCGACATCGCCTTGCCGCTTGAATTGCTCACATTCCATGGCGAAACTCTGGATGGTTCCAACAGGCTGTACTGGACTACCGCTACCGAACAAAATGTGGAATGGCACCGCGTGGAACGCTCACTTAATGGCGTTACCTGGTCGGAGATCGGTAAAATCCCTGCCCAAAACCAGCTTGGTGCTACCATGAGTTACGAGTTCGACGACACCAGACCTCCCCACTTCGCATATTACCGTCTGCGTTCGACGGATTTTGATGGGTTGGCCTCGGTATCTCCGGCCATTCAAATGGTACGCGCTGTAGATCAACTTGCGGTTACGGCCATGTACCCGAGTCCAACACCAGACCGCTTACTTGTGCAGTTTTTTGTCCCCCGGGAAGACAACGTTGAGCTTCGGCTAACCGACCTGAATGGCCGGGTTGTTGTGCAACAATCCTTTGAAGTCAATGACGGCGCCAACCAACAGGAACTTTCGCTGGCACATTTGCCGGCTGGTTTGTACATGATTACCATACACGACAGCTTCACAGGTACCGAACCCGTACGGGTGGTTAAACAATAGAAGCGCCCTCCGGAAACATGAGCCATCCCATTTTTCTTTGAAGATGATTCATGTTTCCAGAGGTAAAAAGTACATTTGCTTCAAACCACATGACCACATGCAAAACGCTCAGGATGTTTACATCGACGCGATCAAGGCATTGATCCGTGAAGATGAAATCGGCATGGCCATTGAAAAACTGGACGAACTGGACAAAAAGGTGAAAGCCGGTTTGGATGACGACATCATTCAGCAAAACGCCAGGTTCCGCAGTTTGCAAAGAGATACCCGCGATGGGGTTTCGACGACACAGGATATTGATCAGCGCAGGGCCGTTCTTCGCCGTAACCTCCTGAGCATACTGGACGACGTGCCACGTAAATTGGAATTGAACGCCAAAATTCACGGTTTGAACGCCTACCAATTCAGGGTTCCCGACGAGGCAAACCTGGAAAAAATCATCGGTCCAGGCAGCAACCTGTTGCGTATCAACTGGCTTGAAAAAGCATTAAAAGCATCCAAAGCCGTTTGTCGTGTCGTTTGTGCCGACGGTAACCTGGGCACCGGATTTCTTGACAGCGAAGGTTACCTCTACACCAACAACCACGTCCTGAGCTCCTCTGATGTTGCTGCACAGGCACGTATTGAATTCAATTACGAAATGGACGCCGGCGGCAACGTCAAGTCGCGCAGCAGTTACGCTCTGGATGCCACGGATTTTAAAACCAGTTTGCCCAACGAGTTCGACTTTGCACGGGTACGTGTGATCGATAATCCGGCAGATCCAATCAAACAATGGGGTTACGTGGAAATCGACCCAACAGCTGTGCCAACATTTGGCGAAGCGGTAACCATCATTCAGCACCCAAAAGGTGAAGACAAACAAATAGCCCTACATGCCAACGAGGTGATCGGACAACTCAACCAACACCTTTTTTACACCACCGATACCCAACCCGGCAGCAGCGGCTCGCCGGTTTTTAACAAAGACTGGAAGGTGGTTGCCATCCACCACGCCGGCAAAACGGATGCTGAAGGTGGATTGGTGGTCAATGCCCGAGGCGACCGCAAAGGCGCCAACAGGGGCATTTTGTTTGGTTCGATTTTCCAGTTTTTGGGCAAAAAAGGCGGCGCCCCCGTAGCGTCCGGTTCGCCTGTTTCTGACAGCGGCAGGGAGCGTTTTTATTCCGATCCCGTTCTTCAACCAACGCACCCTACCCCAGTGCCTGTGCCGCCGCAGCCTGCTCCCGCCAATGATCAACGCCCACCAGCAGCCGTTCCACTGTTTTTGGTTGTTTATGCCCTTGACGACAATGCCTCGGCCAAAATGCTCAACAAACACCTGAATGTTTTGAAAATCACCAAAAAAATCACGGTGTACAACGTGCATGAAGCTTTGGGCGGCGGTGATGTGTTGGGTGAAGCGCAGGCAAAACTCGATCAGGCCGACTACATCCTTGCCCTTGTGTCCGTCAACCTGTTCAACGAACCTGCATGGTTCGATTTGGTGTATAATGCCATGGAAAACGGGAAACGTGTGATCCCGATCTTAATTGAAAAAACCGACTGGGAAGGCACCGGACTCGAAAAACGCAAATCATTGCCCTCACTCAACCGAACTGTCAGCGATTTCCCCAGCGCCGATGCAGCCTGGGCTGATGTGGTGGCGGAGTTGAAAAAGTTGCTGTAGTTGGTCGAAAAAGTCAGGTGTCTCCCTTCGGTCGAAATGACAATAAATTGATAGTCAATGAAATATTCAGATTTCTCGCTACGCTCGAAATTTTAGAATGTCAATCCCTTCTGGGTTTAGATCATTGACCTTGTCTTGATCAGCGCGTGTTCAGAATTTCGAGCGCAGCGAGAAATTCGAATAAATCCTTGATAATAAGCGCCTTGTCATGTCGAGCGTAGCGAGACACCTGACTTTTTCGACCAACCTACCAACCGACTATCCCTCCATTTTTTTCGCCTTTTCCAACACGGTTTCTTCCAAACCTTTTTTAAAGGCAACAATACGGTTGAGCAGGGCTTCATCGTGTGTGGCGAGCATTTGCGCGGCGAGAATGCCTGCATTGCGTGCTGCGTTGAGGGCAACGGTGGCTACCGGCACGCCCTCGGGCATTTGCAGGATGGACAGGATGCTGTCCCACCCGTCAATCGAATTGGATGATTTCACGGGTACGCCTATCACGGGCAGCGGCGAAATGGCGGCCACCATGCCCGGTAGGTGCGCAGCGCCGCCGGCCCCTGCAATCACCACGCGAATGCCGCGGGCATGGGCATTTTTGGCAAATTCAAACAGGCGGTCGGGCGTACGGTGGGCCGAAACGATGGTCATTTCGAAAGGCACCTCCAGGGTTTGAAGGATGTCGGCGGCTTTTTGCATAACCGGCAAATCGGAGTCGGAGCCCATGATGATGGATACCATGTGTCGTGTAGGTTTTGTGGGATAAAGGTAGGTGATAAACTGATTGACAAACCAAACAATCTAAATACCTCCTTCCACGTTTTTTATTAAATTAAAATTGCCCTTCATGCCCATTAACGCGATCCTTAACCAGCTTAACATCCTATTGGTGGCGGTTTTGTGTGCGTTTGCCAATCCTGCCCTTGCCCAAACACCCGCACGCAACCTGGTGGTAAACCCCGGTTTTGAAACGTTGCGCGACCCGGGTATGAAACCCGATCCGCTCGGACCCGTAGGTTTGGCGGAAGGCTGGAGCTCGCCGAGCAACGGCGACCCAAAGTTGTACGGACTCACCTCAAACGGTTATGTTTTTGATGAATTTGGCATCAGTTGGAAATTCCGGCCCCATTCGGGCAAATACGTGGCGGGAATTTACGCTTACGGGACCATTCCCAAAACCAAAACAGAACAACGCGATTACCTGCAGGGCCGTTTGATTGAACCCCTGACGCCCGGTAAAAAATACTACTTTTCCTTTTTTGTCCATTACCACTGCGAAGGCACCAACAACATCGGCATCGCGTTTTTTTCAAACGTTCAAAAGCTCGACAGTTCTGGCGTTTTACCTCTGAAACCCATGGCATTTCAACGAGAAGTGACGCCTTACACGGGCAAAAAAACATGGACGATGGTGCTCGACTCGTTTGTTGCTACCGAACCGCACACCCATTTTGTAATTGGTAATTTTTTCCCCAACAGTCAAACAAAGGTACAGGGCGGCGCTTTTAACCATCAGTTTGCCTACATCGACGATGTGCGCGTGGTGGAAGCCGATGTTTTGCAACAGCTCACCACGGCCAAACTCGCCATGGAAAACAACAAAACGCTGAACGAACCGAAGTTCGCCATCCGAAACATTTATTTTCGATTTGATTCGGACGAAATTTTGCCCGAGTACCTGCCGCAACTCGACTCCTTATGCCGCTGGATGTTGTTGGATGAAAAGTTGCAACTGCAAATCAATGGCCACGCCAGCAGTGAAGGCGAAGGCGATTACAACAAAGTACTTTCCCGCCGTCGGGCGGAAGCGGTGGAAGCATACCTCCGAAACCGTGGTGTACCCGCTTCAAGCATTCAGATCCGGTATTACGGTGCTGTTTTGCCGGCAGTGGAAAATACGGACGAACAAAACCGAAAAAAGAACAGGCGTGTTGAACTCGGTTTGGTTCAATAAATGCTCACAAAGATTTGACTTTCAACAAATTTTGAACTTTACGCGCTTTGGCAACGGCCTCTTCCGCGGTCGCGCCTGTGATGGTTGCATGTCCCATTTTCCGGTAAGGCGACGTTAACGCTTTGCCGTAAAGGTGGATGTGAACGCCAGGCATGGCCAAACAGGCCTCAACGCCTTCGTAAAACACCGGTCCTTTAAACCCGGGTTCACCGAGCAGGTTGATCATTACGGCCGGCGTTGTCTGGCTGGTGTCGCCAAGCGGCAGGTTGCAGATGCCCCGCAGGTGTTGCTGGTACTGGCTTGTAACGGCGCTGTCGATGGTGTGGTGACCGCTGTTGTGGGGTCGTGGCGCTACTTCATTGATCAACAGGTCGCCTTCCGGTGTGAGAAACATCTCCACAGCCAACAATCCACAAACGCCGAAAGCATTGATCACACGCTCGGCCAAGGCTTCGGCTTCTGCTTCTATCATCGGAGAAATGCGCGCCGGACAAAGCAAAAACTCCACAAGATTGGCTTCCGGATGAAACTCCATTTCAACGGCCGGAAAAACCGTCACATCGCCGTCGGCATTGCGTGCAGCCACCACGGCAAGTTCGGTTTGAAGCGGAACGAGTGCTTCTGCCAAACATGCTCCGGACAGCAGTTTGTTGTCCAAATCGGCCCGCGTGCGCAAAATGGCAACGCCTTTGCCGTCGTAACCGGCCGTTCGTGTTTTTTGCACCAGCGGCAGTTTCCAACGTCCGGCATCGATGGCGGCGACCAGTTCTTTTTCGTTTTCGAAGACCTCAAAACGGGATGTGGGCAAACCGTGGTGTGCATAAAACTGTTTTTGCAAACCTTTGTCCTTGATGATGTTGAGCACAGCGGGTGAAGGATGAACCGTTTTGCCCGCTTTTTCAAGATCGTGCAACGCCTGCGTATTGACGTGTTCTATCTCAATGGTGATCAGATCTTTGTCTGCACCAAAAGCCATCACATCCTCGTAGTTGTTGAAATCACCTTCGGTAAATTCTGAACAAACGGCGCCTGCCGGGAAACTGGCGGAGGCGTCGAGGATGCAGGTTTTAAAATCCCATTCGGCTGCAGCGAGACAAAGCATTTTGCCGAGTTGGCCACCACCGAGGATGCCTATTTTTTGTGTTGTTGAAAACATGTTTTTATGCTTTTTTAGGTAAATACCAGCCATAAACAAACCTGGTTTTCCCGTAAAGGTCGTTTCTGAGTTCTACATCTTTCCAGGCCTCATAAGGCTCAAAAAGCATTGCGACGGCTTCTACATTGTATTCATTGCACTCAAAAAACAAGGCGCCACCATGTTTGAGTTTTTTCGCCGCTGTTTGAATGATGCTTTTGTAAAACACCAAAGGATCGTGTTTTGGAACAAACAAAGCCATGTGCGGTTCGTGCTCCAGAACGTGTTCAGGCATCAGGTGCCGTTCGTTGTAGGGGATGTATGGCGGATTGCTGACAATCGCGTCGAACAATGGCCAGTTGGCGGGCCAGGTTTTTTCGTCGAGCGCATCGGCATCAACGAATTGAACGGCCTTACCCGGCAACAAGGTATCCGCATTGCTTTGGGCAACCTCAAGTGCCTCCACACTGGCATCCATACCGAACAATTGCACACCCGGTAATTTGTGTTTTATGGTGATGCCTATGCAGCCGGTGCCCAGTCCGATGTCGAGCACGGTTGGTGCAGGCTCACCGCTACCTTTCAGCCAGGCGACAACCCATGCAACGAGGTCTTCGGTTTCCTGCCGTGGAATAAGTACGGCAGGGTTTACGGTGAATTTCAGACCGAAAAAATCGGCTTCGCCGAGTACGTATTGAACGGGCTCTCCATCAACCAGCCTTTTCAGTATGTTGTTTGCAAGCGTTGTTTCAGCAGGCTCCAGTTCGGTGTCCAGATCGCGTTTGCGGGAATGAAAGGCATCTTCCAGCACAATGCGGGTTATGCTTTTGGCTTCACCTTCGTCGTAGCGGGGAGTGAGGTCCTGTACCAGCTTGTGTTGCCACGCGCGCAGGGTCATGGTTTATAAATTTACGGTAAAAATGGTACCCTGGGGCGTATTGTCGGAAACGGTGATGTTGCCGCCGTGGGCTTTCAGAACTTGTTTTACGATGTACAATCCGAGTCCGGTACCTTTGGTTTGCCGGGTTTCTTCATCGCCGATGCGGTAAAATTTTTCAAAAACGGCTTCCTTTTCCATGGCCGGTATGCCTTTGCCCTGGTCGGTTACAAGCATGGTGAGTTTGCCGTTGTTTTGGGATGCGGAAAGTACCACAGGTGCTCCATCGGGCGAATATTTCACGGCATTTTCGAGCAGGTTCTGGATGATGGCCGTTATTCCGGGCTTGTCGGCCTGTACAGGTGGTGCGTCTTCAGACACCTCAATACGGATGTTGGCCACTGGGAAACGAACGCGCAGGTTGGCGGCAATGTCGGAGGCAAGTTTGTACAAATCGATGGGTTCCGGGAAGGCCTGCCATTTGTCTTCCAGTCTTGCAGCAAGCAACAAATCTTCCACAAGGTTTTGCAGGCGTGTGGCGTCATTGACCCCGTTGTGGCAAAGTTTTTCGCGTTGCTCTTTGGTCAGTTCACGCCTGCCCAGGGTTTCCAAAACCAGGCGCATGCCGGCGATGGGCGATTTCAATTCGTGGGTAATGCTGAGCAGGAAATTGCGTCTTTGCCGGGCGAGCGACACCTCCCGGTTGGTGCTGCGGTTTACAATCCATAATCCGGCCACCAAACAAGCGGTAAAAAAGATGCCTTCCGACAGGATCATACGGCGGCGTTTGCGCCACTTTTTGCTCACGGCAAGGTATTCTTTGGTTTCCTGCAACGCCGTGATGTTGACACCCCGCTCGCGGTATTTGTCTTCCAGCACCTTTTTTTCAAGGGCAAACAACTCGTCGTTGGAACGCCACAAATGCACGGCCCACCATCCGAAGGCGCACACCATGTAACCAATAAGAATGCGGGAGAGGGTGCGTGGCGACATTTTTTAGCAGTTAGCAGCTAGCCGTTAGCAGTTAGCAGTGCAGCAGACACAATTACTAACTGCTAACGGCTAACGGCTAACGGCTATCAGCTATTAAAGGATTTTAAACAGTTCTACTTCAAAGATCAGCGTAGCGCCGGCTTTGATTTTGGGGCTTGGTGAGCGGTCGCCGTAGGCGAGATCGGCTGGGATGTAAAACTTGAACACATCGCCGGGGCTCATGTACTGAAGGCCTTCTGTCCAGCCTTTGATGACCTGGTTGAGGCCGAACGAGGCGGTTTGGCCGCGGTCTTTGCTGCTGTCGAACACCGAACCGTCGATGTTGGTGCCATGGTAGTGCACTTCAACCTTGTCGGTAGCTTTGGGGTGTGTGGTACCGCTGCCTTTACGGATGATTTCGTATTGCAGGCCGCTGGCGGTGGTGGTCACCTCTTTGCGTTTTTTGTTTTCTTCGAGAAATTTGATTCCTTCCATTTTGCTTTTTTCTGATGCTTTGGCCTGAGCCATTTTGTTGTAATCGGAGAATACTTTGTTGGCGGTTTCGAAATCGAACTGGGTTTGTCCGTTGTCGAGTACGGTGCGAATGGCCTGCATAAGCACGTCCTTGTTGGCATCGTCACCCATTTGGCGCTTGATGCTGTTGCCGATGATGATTCCGTAGGCGTAGCTTGAGCTATCGACGGCATTTTTAAGTGCCACCTGCTGGGCAGTCAGTCCTGTGGTTGCCAATGCAAAGGCACAGAGGATCGCGGTTTTTTTCATAATCGTAATTGATGTGGATGTTGTGGTTGTTTATTTTTTCTTTTTCATCTCCGCATAGTACTTGTAGAAGTACGGTATGGTTTCGATGCCTTTGTAGTAGTTGAAAAGCCCGTAGTGTTCGTTTGGCGAGTGGATGTCGTCGGAATCGAGGCCAAAACCCATAAGTACGGATTTTGCTTTGAGTACCTGATCGAACATGGCGACGATGGGAATGGAGCCGCCGCCGCGCTGGGGCAATGCTTTTTTGCCGAAAGTAGCCTCCATGGCTTTCTCCGATGCCTTGTACTCCACCGAATTGGTAGGTACAACGACAGGATAGCCGCCGTGGTGTGCGTTCACCTTTACTTTAACCGATTTGGGTGCAAGGGCCTCGAAATGTTTCTGGAACAGTTTTTCGATTTTTTTAGGATCCTGACCGGGTACAAGACGCATGGATATTTTGGCAAAAGCTTTGGCAGGCAGCACGGTTTTGGCGCCTTCGCCGATGTAGCCGCCCCAGATGCCGTTGACATCGAGGGTTGGACGAATGCCTGTGCGTTCCACGGTGGTGAAGCCTTTTTCACCCATCAGGTCGTTCACGCCCAGATCCTTCATGTATTGTTTTTCATCGTAAGGTGCAGCGTTCATCAGTTTGCGCTCCTTGGCAGATACTTTTTCGACTTCGTCGTAAAAACCGGCCACGGTGACACGGCGTTTGGCATCGTGAAGTGAAGCGATCATGCTGCACAACACGTTGATCGGGTTGGCTACGGCGCCGCCGTAAACGCCCGAGTGCAGGTCTTTGTTGGGACCCTGTACTTCCACTTCCATGTAGCAAAGGCCACGCAATCCGACGGTCAGACTCGGTGTATTGTTGTCGATGATGCTGGTATCGGAGATGAGAACCACATCGCAGGAGAGTTTTTTCTGGTTGGCAAGGCAGAATTTTTCAAGGTTTTTGGACCCCACTTCTTCTTCACCTTCAATCATAAACTTGACGTTGCAGGTGAGGGCCTTGTGTTTTACCATGGCTTCAAAAGCCTTCACGTGCATAAAAAACTGGCCTTTATCGTCGCAGGAGCCACGTGCAAAAATGGCGCCGTCCGGATGAAGTTTGGTTTTTTTCACCACGGGTTCGAACGGCGGCGAGTCCCACAATTCGAGCGGATCGGCGGGTTGCACGTCGTAGTGGCCGTACACAAGGACGGTAGGAGCTTTGGGGTCGACCATTTTTTCACCGTACACGATGGGGTGTCCGGGCGTATCATGGATTTCAACGGTATCTGCGCCGGCTGCTTTGAGGTGTTCGGCGGTGGCTTCGGCCATGCGGCGCACGTCGCCTGCGAAACGCGGGTCGGCACTTACCGATGGTATGCGCAGCAACTCAAGCAGCTCGTTGAGGTAACGTTCTTTGTTTGCGTTCAGGTAAGATTTGAGTTCTTTCATATCGTGGCTCTTTTTTCGCTGTTGGGCGCGCAAAGTTGGGATTTTTTAGGCATTTTTTGCATGTTTTTAAACACATCATATTGTAAAGTTCAGGTAAAGTAAATTGCGCTTTACTTTTCCCATACTTAATGTGGATTTAATGTGGGGGTAACACAGTGAAGGAATCTTTGCGGTTTGAATAGTCATTCAGGCAATCATTCAAACAATTTTCCATGACGCTACGATTACCTTTGCTTTTCGCACTGTTTATCAGTGTATTAGCCAGCCCGCTTGCGGCCCAAACACTTGTCCATTACTGGAATTTCAACAACAGCGCCTCCGAGGCTGAACAACTTTCAACATCGTTCAGTTTGGTAAACGGCAGTACCATTCAACACGAACAAGGCGGCATCAGCCTGATTCAAATCACCAGCAACACGGCTCAGGGGTTTGAAGTATTGAATGCCAATGCACGTTTCGGCGATCCTTCCGGCACACACCTTCGCTTCAACGATCCCATTGGCGGTGCACTGCGGTTCAACCTGCCCACCACCGGATATCAGCAGGTGATTGTGAAATACGCGACCCGCCGCTCGGGTTCGGGCGCCGGACTTCAAATCATCGAGTACAGCACCGACGGTGTAACGTTTGATTCGCTTACGAGCATCGAACCGGCAAACGGCGACCCAACCCTGCAAACCATCGATTTTTCAGGCGTACCGGGTGTTAGCGACAATGCCGATTTCGCTGTGCGTATCCGTTTTGCCCAGGGTCTGGGCGGCCTGGTAGGCAACAACCGTTTCGACAATTTCACCCTCGAAGGCATCGGCGCCGGCGCCGACGTCGTGCCACCAACGGTTGTTTTACAGCCCATCGATGGTGCTGTTGATCAACCTGTTAACCTTCAACCTACCCTCACCTTCAACGAAGATGTACGCCTGGTTTCCAATGCAGCCATTACTCCTGCCGACATCCTCAACATCATCGAATGGCGCCTCGACAGCGCCAACGGCGCCTCCATTGCTTTCAG
>JADLBE010000416.1 GCA_020847915.1 Saprospiraceae bacterium
GCGCTTAGCGACCGTGCGGTGCCACTTTACAAAGCCGATCTCACCCAGGCGACGGCATTTCTTATGGGTTCGGAAGGGGAGGGGGTTCACCCGAAGTTGCTGAAGATGTCGGATGCCGTGGTTAAAATACCGCAAAAAACAGATTTTGATTCGTTCAACGTCAGCGTGGCTGCGGGCATCGTTTTGTACGAAGCCATGCGTCAACGTGCAATCTGATGGAAGTTCACCTCTTCGACGATCAGTTGGGCAGGCGTGTTTTGCTGCACCAATGGCCCGTGAAACGCATCGTTTCGGTGGTGCCTTCACAAACCGAACTGTTGTACGACCTGGGACTTGGCGAAGCTGTGGTGGGTTTAACCAAATTTTGCATCCACCCGGCCGAATGGTTCAACAACCTGCCCAGGGTAGGCGGCACCAAAACCTTGCAATTGGGGAAAATAGCCACGCTCAACCCCGACGTCATTCTTGCCAACAAAGAAGAAAACACACAGGAGCAAATCGAAGCTTTGGCCGCGCGGTATCCCGTTTGGGTCAGTGATGTGTTTGACCTGCCTTCCGCGCTCGACATGATCCGAAAAGTGGGTGCATTGTGCAGTAAAACAACAGAAGCACAAACCCTGGCCAACGAAATTGATGCTGCTTTTGCCGTGCATCGCCCCGATGCGCGTTGGGTTCCCCTGCGTACGGCTTACCTCATTTGGCGAAAACCTTACATGGCTGCGGCGGGCGGAACGTTCATCGACGACATGTTGCGCCGGGCGGGTTTTGAAAATGTTTATGGCGAACAACGGCGTTATCCCGAATTACAGTTGCAGGATTTGGCGGCCCAAAAACCCGAGGTAGTCCTGCTTTCTTCGGAGCCTTATCCTTTTGCGGAAAAACACATCAGGGAAATCAGGGAAGACCTTCCGGATGCGCGTATTGAGCTGGTGGATGGAGAACTGTTTTCCTGGTACGGCAGCCGGTTGCGGATGTCGCCCCGTTATTTTGCCCAAATCAGGGAAAAAATGTCGGTTTGAACGATATTGTACAAATGCACAGGCAACCCGGGTGAACCCTTTTGCTCCAATAGCATTACCTTTGAAGTAATAACTACCGTAACCCATGACAGTTCGTTTGTTTACCCTTTTTCTCGTATTAACCGTCTCTTTCCTGCAGGCACAAACCACCAGTCGCCGTGCAGGTGAAATGCTGGTACAACTGGAAAGCGATGTTACGCTTGCCCAGGTTTTGGCCCGCGCCAACGCTGCGTTGCCTGCCCAGTCCAATCTTATTTGGAAAAAAGATGCCGCATCCGCCTGGCGCATGCACGTGATTCAGTTCAATGAAAATGTTGTTGATGCCAATCAGGTATTGATCGCCGTGCGCGGCATTACGGGTGTCCGCGCAGCACAATGGAACGTGCGTGTCGACGAACGCGCCCTCATTCCCAACGATACCGAATGGTGGCGACAGGATGAAATGGAGCTTATCGGCGCCCCGGATGCCTGGGAAGGTTCCACGGGTGGTACCACCATCAACGGTGATACCATCGTGGTGGCCATTTTGGAAAAAGGCTCGTTGCTCACACACCCCGACCTGGCGCCCAACCGCTGGTACAACATCCATGAAATTCCGAACAACGACATCGATGACGACAACAACGGCTACATCGACGACTACGGCGGCTGGAATCCGCGAACCGAAAGCGACAATACGGGCAACAACGGCAACCACGGTACAGCAGTGAATGGCATCATCGGCGCCAAAGGCAACAATGGCGTTGGTGTTACCGGCGTCATTTGGGACGTGAAGCTGCTCAATATTTCGAACACCGAATACGTCGATGAAATCATTTCCGGCTACGAATACGTGTGGAAAATGCGTCGCCTCTACAACACCACCAACGGCGCAAAAGGCGCCTTCATCGTGGCGGCCAACTCTTCCTTCGGCATCGATTTCGTCAGGGCCGAAAATTATCCCCTGTGGTGTGCTGTTTATGATTCCCTCGGACAAGTTGGTGTTTTGGGCATCGCAGCCACGTCCAACCAAAACGTGGATGTGGATCAGGTTGGCGACATGCCCACCACCTGTACCAGTGAATACATGGTAGTGGTGAACAACACCGACAAATTCGGCAACAAAGCCCCGGCCACCGGAACCGGTCCGCAATCGGTGGACCTCGGTGCTCCCGGCAACGATACCTACACCACCGCCAACCTGGGCACCAACATGCCGGGTTATGCATCGTTCGGAGGCACTTCGGCCGCCACGCCGCACGTTTCCGGCAGTGTAGCCCTTTTGTACAGCCTCGATTGCCCGGTGCTCACGTCGGATGCCATTTCCAGTCCAGCCACCTGTGCCAGACGTGTACGCGATATTTTGCTCGACAATGTAACGCCCGAATCATCGCTACAGGGTGTAACCACCACGGGCGGCTACCTGAACCTTTCCGAAGCGGTAAACGCCGTTCGTGAACTTTGCCAGGCAGCGGTTGGCCCCATCGATATCCTCGAAGTGCGCAGCGACCGCGTTAACGACCGTTTTACCTTTTTGTACCAGACACCGAATTTTGAGGAGCACCACTTTCGCGTGTTCAACATGCTGGGCCAACTTATGTATGAAGAAGCAGTATTGCCCAACCAATTTGCCGCCAGCACATTTGTATTGGATGCTTCCTTGTACCCGGCCGGCGTGTATGTGGTGGCCCTGAGCAGGAACAAAAATGTGTCCGCAACAAAAATTTTAAAAATTTAAAAAACCTGTTTGGAAAATAGAGTTGCTAAGTATTATCTTTGCAGCCCGAAACCAAGAAGGTAGTTGGCTCCGTAGCTTAATGGATAGAGCATCTGACTACGGATCAGAAGGTTAGAGGTTCGAGTCCTCTCGGAGTCACCCAAGTAAAATGGATGAGTGTGTGGGTTTTTCTCGCACACTCAATTTTTAAAAAGCCACGGCTGTTAAGCCGATTAAATTTAAAGTCATGCCTAAAGTTTGCGACCTGACGGGTAAGAAGCCGATCACCGGCAATCACGTGTCACACTCGAACCGCAAGACAAAGCGCCGTTTTTTCCCAAATCTTCAGACAAAGAAGTTTTTCATGCCGGAAACGGGTGAATGGGTAACGCTGAAAGTAAGTGCTTCTGCAATCCGCACCATCAGCAAAATGGGCCTCTTCGCGTACATCAAAAAACTGGAAAAGAAAGGTGAAATCATGTTTCACTCGGAAGCCGGTCTGTAACAACAAGTATTCAACATCAAGTACCTTAGTATATGGCAAAGAAAAGCAAAGGCAACCGCATCCAGGTAATCCTGGAGTGCACTGAGCACAAGAACAGTGGTCTGCCCGGAACTTCGCGTCACGTGACGCAGAAAAACCGTAAAAATACGCCTGACCGTATGGAGTTGAAAAAATACAACCCCATCATGCGTAAATACACGGTTCACCGCGAAATCAAGTAACGCCGACGCACTTTGTGCGTCTACATCAAAACATCTAACTTCACCACTCGTAAATCTTTCAGGGTATGGCCAAGAAAGTATCCAAAAACGCCAGGGTTGCTCAGCGTGCTGCCAATGCTGGCTCCGGTAAAGACCACGTCAAAGTGGTGAAAGCCGTGAAAGATCCCGTTACAGGCAAATACACATACAAGCAAATGATCGTTCACAAAGACAAAGTGAAAGATTTCTTTGCCGATGTGAAGTAACGTTTGAGATCTGGAAATACCAAAAAGGGGTATAAAACAAGTGCCGTATGGCACTTGTTTTATACCCCTTTTTGATATTTCCAAACCGTTGGGGGAAAAGTCGTAAGTCGTAAGTCGTAAGTCGTAAGTCGTAAGTCGTAAGTCGTAAGTCGTAAGTCGTAAGTCGTAAGTCGTAAGTCGTAAGTAAAAAAATGCCCAATCGTTTGTTTTCCAAACAATTGGGCATTTTTTTATTCCAATCTCAAGCTTAAGTACGACTTACGACTTCGGACTTACGACTTCTTTCATATTGTCCTCCGGTTCCCGGTCCACCAGCAGGCTGAACGGATCCAGGCCCGCTTTTTCCGGCTTTTCATCCACCACAAACGTGAAGGACTGGTCGGATTTGTTGATTTTTACCCGTTCCCGGTACAACGTTTTGCCATACTTCTTGTCGTCC
>JADLBE010000417.1 GCA_020847915.1 Saprospiraceae bacterium
ACGTGGCGGAATTGGTAGACGCGCTACTTTGAGGGGGTAGTGTCCTTACGGATGTGCTGGTTCGACTCCAGTCGTGGTCACGGTAAAATCGAAGCGCCGTTCTGAGCAATCAGGACGGCGCTTTTTTAATGCGGAATGGGGAATTTGGAATGCGGAATTGGTGCAATTTTGCAATTGAATTGCATAATTGCACCAATTTCTTTACCGCAACTCATCCAGTCTCCCCGAAGCTTTCAAAAACTTCAGCACCGCCAGTTTGTAACCGTACACCTGTTGCCAGTAGTTGGTTTCGGCTTCCGACAAGGCGGTTTGGGCCGTAAGCAGGTCGGTAAGCGATACCACGCCTTCCCGGTATTGCAGCATGAGTTTGTCGGATATCTCCCGAGCCAGGCCAACGTTGGCTTCCTGGTTTTTGAGCAATTGCCTCGCGCCTTCCAGCTGCGACAACGTCTGACGGTATTCCAATTCTTTGCCCTGAAAAAGCGCTTCGCGGTCGGCCTCCAGTTTGAGTGCCTCCACTTCCAGCAAATCGGAACCGCGGTTTTGCCTGAAGCCGTTGTAAATGGGCACGTTGAGTTTAAGTCCTACTGCCGCCACACTGTACCAGCGTTGTTTGTTGTCGTACAACATGGCATCGGTGCCCTGAGCCTGCGTTCCAACCATGGCGTAGGCGCTGATGTCGGGAAGCATTTCGGCATTCAAACTGCTTTTGCGCAAACGGTGCAGGGCGATGTTTTTTTCCAAAAGGCGGTGTTCCACACTTTGGGTCACGTCCAAAGTATATCCGGCGAAGCGGATCGAATCGGCGCTTGGTGAACTTATTTCCGATACAGGTTCAATGGGCACATCGAAAGGCAAACCACACAAAAATTGCAGGGTTTGGTGCAGGTAACGGATGGTATTTACCAGATTGGCGCGTTGGGTTTCGAGGTTGGCACGGGCTACCTGTACACGTTTTACGTCGATGGGAATGGCGTAATCGTTGGCAAGCTGCAGTTCGGTCATGCGCTGCAGGGTACTGAGTTTGTCGATGTTCGCATTGGCCGTGCGCAGCAGTTGCTCCGTTTGCATGCTTTGGTAAAATACGGTTGCGGTGTTGTACACGACCTCGTCTTCGGTTCTTTCGGTGAGCAGATCGTACAAGGCCCGGCTCACATCGGCAGTTTTGGCCAAACGCCTGCCAGCTTCGGAATAAATGGCCTGGTCGAGTCGTGCCACGCCGGTGGTCTGCCAGGGCTGGTTGAACTGCATGGGGATGAATTCGGAACTGCTTCCAAACGGTTCTCCGGGCAAAAAAGTGGTGGGCAGGATGGGAAAATAATCGACGTTGATGACACCGGAAATCTGTGGAAAAATCGCACTTCTCGCTTCACGAAGTTTCAAATCAACGCCTTGTCGGTCCAGCCGCGCTTTTTTCAATTGGGCGCTGTTGCCCAAAGCGAGTTCCACACATTCTTTCAGGGTCAACGTGCGTGCAGACTGTGCGGTCAGTGCCGCTGTCATGCAACTTAATACGATCAATACTATACCTTTTCTCATATCTTCTTATTTGAAAATGCTATTCCCATTCCCGGCTTTTACGGTACACCAAACCACGGAAAAAGGCGACAGGTATGCCGTCTTGATTGTCAATCCGGATGTTGTAATTGGCCATGGCATGACCGTATTTATCTTCTGATGCCGTTGCTGTGAGTACATCACCTTCCACAACAGGCGCTACGTGCTCGATGCTGCAATGTACCGAAACGGCATGTCTTCCTCTGGAGTTGCTGGCAAATGCCAGGGCGCTGTCGGCCAGGGCAAAGGTAATGGCCCCATGCGCCACACCGAAACCGTTGAGCATGAACGGTTTTACGATCATGCGCAGTGTACAGGCGCCTTCCGATACCGAAACGAGTTCCATGCCCAGCTCGCGGCTGAATGGATCGTTGTCGAACATTCGGTGGAAAATTTCCCTGGGCGTCATCATGTTTGTTTTGCTCTAATTCCCACTGGTCAGGAAACCATATACTTACTAAACTCCCAATCAGGGGTAAAAATTCTTACCCTCGCGGACCATTTTGCGAAGCTGAGCGCTGCAGCGGTACCGGTCGTCGAGGTATTCGGTGTGCAATGCATCGAGCTGGTTCACCACGTTTTGAATACCCACCTCGTCGGCCCAGGCAAGCAGGCCCTTGGGGTAGTTCACACCGTGCGACATGGCCATGTCGATGTCGTCCCTACTGGCCACACGCAGATAAAGTGTTTCAGCGGCTTCGTTGATGAGCATCACGAGGATGCGGTCGACGATGGAACGGCCAAGTTTTTCGTCTTTAACAGGCTGTGGTTGCACGGCGCCTTCGCGGTAGTCGTAAAATCCGCGACCGTTTTTACGGCCGAAGTAGTGCGCGTCGACGAGGCGTTTTTGGGTAAAAGAAGGTTTGTAACGTGGGTCGAAGTAAAAAGCGGTAAACACCGTTTCGGTCACGGTATAATTGATGTCGTTGCCGATAAAATCCATCAGCTCGAACGGCCCCATGCGGAAACCCGCCAGTTGGGTCATGGCCCAGTCGATGGTGGCCTCGTCAGCAATGCCCTCTTCCAGGATGCGCAGGGCCTCACCGTAATAAGGCCTGGCCACACGGTTCACAATGAAACCAGGGGTGTCTTTCACCAAAACGGTGGTTTTTCCCCACGAATCGATCAAAGCTTTGCCTTTTAAAATCACGGCCGGATCGGTTTGGATGCCTGGGATAATTTCCACCAGACGCATCATGGGCGCCGGATTGAAAAAATGTACGCCAAGAATACGTTCGGGTGTTTTGAGCTGGGCGCCCATGGCCGAAATGGAAAGCGACGATGTATTGCTGGCCAAAATGGTTTCGGGGTCCACGATGGCTTCCATACTTTTGAAAGCGATCTGTTTTTGATCGATGTCCTCCACGATGGCTTCAATCACCATGGTACAATCGCGGAAATCGCTCATGTGGTCGGTGAACTTGATGCGGCTGTACAGAGAGTACGCTTCGGCATCGGTGAACTTTCCTTTGTCGACCGACGTTTTCAGCGTCGACTGAATGCCTTTGCCGGCTTTGGAAAGTGCAATGGTGAGGTTGTCGCAAATCACGACGTTGTGCCCGGCAGCCGCAGCCACCTGAGCAATGCCGCTGCCCATGGCGCCGGCTCCGAGAATTCCACTAGTGTTCATAATTAGCAGTCAGTAGTCAGCAGGCAGCAGGCAGCGGTTGGCAACAGCAAGCAATGTGCAGGTCGCTGCCTGCTGCCTGCTGCCCACTGCCTGCTGAAACAGCAAAGGTACAGTACATGAGCCAACATTTATTCCGAACTTTACGCCATGGAAACGACTCCCGTGCGCATTTTAGGCATCGATCCGGGCACCAACGTGCTGGGTTTTGCCGTCATCGACGCCGATAAAAAAAACATTCAGGTTATTGAAATAGGTGTGGTCACTTTTGCACACATCAGCGACGACCATACCGTGAAGCTGCGCTACATCTTTGAACAGGTACAGGACCTCATCAGCCAGTACGAACCCACACAAATGGCCATCGAAGCGCCATTTTTTGGAAAAAACGTACAATCCATGCTCAAACTCGGTCGCGCACAAGGCGTGGCCATCGCAGCGGGTATGACCAAAGGTCTCGACGCCACGGAGTACATGCCGAAAAAAATAAAACAGGCCGTTACCGGCAACGGCAACGCCTCCAAGGAGCAGGTGGCCGGCATGTTGCAAAACATCGTGAAGGGCAAATTTTCTGAAAAATACTTCGACGCCACCGACGCCCTGGCCACCGCCGTGTGCCATTGGTTCCAAACTTCACGCAATCCCGGCGCCGGCACAGGCAAATCGTACAGCGGTTGGTCCGCCTTTGTAAAAGCCAATCCAGGGCGAAAAGGATAAGCCATTTCATGGAAAAACAAGACCATTTCAAACGCCTGCTCGAATTGCTGCGCCAGGAAAAAGACGAAGATCTTAAGCAGTTTTTGGCCCAGGTGCGTCAGCAACCGTTGCCCGAAAGGGTGGAGCAGGGCTTCGCCTGGTACCCGCTGCAGGTGGTGAATACCGGTTTCGCCCTCGGCGAAAAAGCTTTCGTGGTTGTGGAACGCACCACACGTTTCAACGAACCCCACCAGCTGCGTGCCGGACAAACGGTGAATTTTTTCACCCGTGCCGAACATGCAGACCAGCCTGAAAAACAAGGGATCATCAACTACGTGGAGCGCAACCGCATGAAAATTGTGTTGCACAGCCGCGACGTGCCCGACTGGATCAACATGGGCCACCTCGGCGTGGAACAACTGTTCGACGAGCGCAGCTACGCCGAAATGGAAACGGCCATCAAACTGGTGACCAGCGCCAAAGGCGACCGTACCGCCGAACTGCGCGACATCCTGCTCGGACTCCGCCAACCCGCCTTCGAACCCGCACCGCCTTTCGACGATGAAGCGGCTGGATGGGTGTCCTCACTCAATACATCGCAACAACAGGCCGTCGCCAACATCCTGAGCGCCAGGGATGTGGCCGTGGTGCACGGTCCGCCGGGCACGGGCAAAACCACCACACTGGTAGCAGCCATACGCTTGCTTTGCCGCCGCGAACATCAGGTTTTGGTGACCGCGCCCAGCAACACTGCCGCCGATTTGCTCACCGAACGCCTCGCCGGCGCAGGCTTGTCGGTAGTACGCGTGGGCAACGTGAGCCGGGTGGATGAACACGTGATGTCGCACACCCTCGACGCCATACTTGCGCGTCACCCTGAAAGCAAAAACATCAAAAAAGTGCGCATCGAAGCTGCCGAGTGCAGGCGTCAGGCTGGCCGGTTCAAACGCACCTTCGGTTACGAGGAACGACGCGAACGCGAACATTTGCGCCAGCAGGCCAAAGAACTCGACGCCTGGGCAACCACCCTCGAGCACCGCCTCACCGACGAAGTGCTTGAAGGCGCACAGGCCATCACCTGTACCCTCGTGGGCGCCAACCATCCCGTGTTGCAAAGGCGCCGTTTCCGCACCTGTGTGATCGACGAGGCTGCGCAGGCCCTCGAGCCTGCCACATGGATACCCATTTTAAAAAGCAGCAAAGTGGTTTTGGCGGGTGATCCGTTTCAGTTGCCACCCACCGTAAAAAGTATGGAAGCCATGCGCGGCGGATTGGGACACACCCTTATCGAGCGTTGTTTGCAACTGTTTCCACACAGCGTGGATTTGCTCAACGTGCAGTACCGCATGCACCGTGCCATCATGGGTTTTTCCAACAAATACTTCTACGACGGCGCTTTGCAGGCCCACGGCGACGTGCGCGAAAGGCGCCTGCTCGTGATGGAAGAGGGTGGGGAAGTGGCGGTGTTTTTCGATCCGGTGGTTTTTATCGACACCGCCGGGACGGGTTTTGAAGAAAAAACAAAAACAAGCAAAGGCAAACACGGCAGCAAATACAATCCGGACGAAGCTTTGCTCCTGCGCGAGCATCTTTTAAAGTTGCTGGAAAAATTTGCGCCCGACCAGCGGCCGTCCATCGGCATCCTGTCGCCCTACCGCGAGCAGGTGAATGTTTTGGAAGATACCCTGCGCGACGACCCCGAGCTCGCGCCCCTTTTGGCCGGCGGCAAACAACAACAAACGCCGGGTTCCATCAGCGTCCAAACCATCGACGGGTTCCAGGGTCAGGAAAGGGACGTGATTTACCTCAGTCTCGTGCGCTCCAACGCCAAAAACGACATCGGTTTCCTGAGCGATTACCGCCGCATGAACGTGGCCATGACCCGCGCGCGTATGCTTTTGGTCGTCATCGGCGATTCGGCCACGATCGGGAACAACGCATTTTATGCGGAGTTTTTGGAGTATTGCGCGGGAGAGGGGTTGTATCAGAGTGCGTGGGAGTACATGCGGTAACTGCGGAGCTCCGGCTCCGCTAACCACACGTTTGAGAAACCTCCAAAGGTTTCTTAAACGTAGCCAGACGTTACCGAAATCCTTGCCCGGCCTCAACGCGGAATTTACGTTTAAGAAACCTTGGAGGAGGTGGTGGCGTGGCTACAAAGATACCACTCCGCTGGAGTGGGTGGTGTTTTCGGTGCCGGGCAACAAGCGGGTAACAGACCTCGCCCACCATTCTTACAACTTTTGTTTGTTTAAAAATGTCGAAATGATGGCGGCAGCATTATGCACGGAGTCTGTAGGGGCGCCCCTTGAGGGTGCCCTTCGATGTCCAGGCATTACATTTCATGTGACCGACATCGACGGCGCTTGAAATGGGTGCCCTTCGATGTCCAGGCATTTCATTTCATGTGACCGACATCGCTAGGGCACCCGCAAGGGGCGCCCCTACAGACTTCGCACCTGGTACAACCTGAATGATAGGGCGTAGGAAAATCTCCTGCTGCCCCGACATGTGCCCCGCCCTTTCCTTTCTTAACCAAAGTCAACAAACCCACCCGCCACCGCCCCGACCTTTGTGCCATGAAAAAGATGAAAGCCATGGCATACGCCGCTTACGGAGCCCCCGAAGTGCTGCAGCCAACAGAAACAACGATCCCCACGCCCAAAGCCAACGAGGTTTTGATCAAAGTACACGCCGCCGCGGTAACCGGTTCAGACCTGATGATGCGACAGGGCAAGCCGCGGATCGGCAGGTTGTACCTGGGCATGACCAAACCCAAACGAACCATCCTCGGCTACGATTTTGCCGGTGAAGTGACGGAGCTCGGCGAAGGCGTAACGACCTTCAAAGTTGGCGACCGGGTGTTTGGCGGCACCACCACCTTGGGTAGCTACGCAGAGTTCGTGTGCGTGTCGGTGGACGATGTGATCGCAACCATGCCTGAAAACCTGATCTACGAGCAGGCCGGTCCGGTGTGCGGAAGCGCCGTGACGGTGATGAACTTCCTGAAAGGTAAAGCCGGACTAAAACCCGGTCAAAAAGTGCTGATCAACGGCGCTTCGGGGAGCCTGGGCACCTACGCTGTGCAGATCGCCAAACAAATGGGTGCGCATGTGACAGGTGTGAGCAGCACCGGCAACCTGGCCATGGTGCAGGCGTTGGGCGCCGATGTGGTGATCGATTATACACGGGAGGATTTTACAAAAAACGGCGTGTTGTACGACGTCATTTTTGATACGGTGGGGAAACGGTCGTTTGGTGATTGTAAACGGGCGCTTGCGCCCCATGGACTTTACCTTTCGTCGGTATTGAGTTTTCCGTTGTTGCTGAGTATCATCCGGTCGTCCATTTTCGGTGGCAAAAAAGCCAGGACATCGTCCACAGGAATGCTTCCGGCGAAGGAACGTTTGAACTACCTTTTGGAAGTAAAAGAAATGATGAAAGCAGGTAAACTAACCACCGTTGTAGACAAGAATTATCCTTTGTCCCAACTGGCAGAAGCGCATACGTACGTGGAACTCGGCCACAAAAAAGGGAACGTCGTGGTTACGGTTTGTTAGTTCTGGATTTTTGCACAATCCTTTTCCGTATCCGGCTGAGCGATTCGGGTTTGATACCGAGGTAACTCGCCAGTTGGTATTGTGGCACGCGGTCCAGAAGGTCCGGATTGCTGTGCATCAAATTCAGGTAACGCTGCTCGGGTGAGCCGGAGAGGTGGGAAGCCATAACTTCCTGTTGTTTTCCCAGTTCAATTTCCAAAACCAGACGCGACAACTCCTCAAGTTTTGGCGCTTTTTCAAAAACCTTGTTGCCTTTGTGCTCGTTGCCTACGATCAGGGTACAATCCTCCACACACACCAGGTAATGGTTGGACGGTTTTTCGTGCGCATGGCTGAAGGCGGAAATGACCCATTGTTCCTCGGTGAAAAAATTGGTTGTTCGTTCTTCGCCGTCCACCAGAATAAATGTTCTCAGACAACCCTTCAGTACAAAATACGTGTCTCGCGCAATTTGTCCCTCCCGGAGCAAAATGGTGCCTTTTTTGAACGTTTCGATCACCATTTCTTCCATGATGGCGTCCTTTTCCACTTGGGAAAGGGGCCGGAAACGGGAAAAGTAGTTGATGATGATGTTTTTCATGCGACACAAAGCTAACAATCTTGACAGGTTAAAGTATTTTGAATTTTTTATGTAAATCAGGAATGCAATTCCGAAATTACATAAATTTGCACAAAAGAAGCCCGCATGATACAACGTCAAATGGCTGCGAAAGCCGGAGCCTTGCTTGAAAAATACCCGTTGATTGCGATCAGTGGCCCCCGGCAATCGGGCAAAACAACGCTGGCCAAGCTGATCCGGCCGGAGTACCGTTACGTCAACCTTGAACTGGAGGAAAACCGTTCGTTCGCGGCCGAAGATCCACATCATTTTTTACAAAAATACCAGGGCGGAGTCATCCTGGATGAGGTTCAAAACGTTCCTTCGCTTTTTCCTTATTTGAAACATTACACCGATGAGCGCGGTCGTACCGGGGAGTACATTCTTACGGGTTCACAACATTTTTTATTGTTGGAAAAAATCACCCAATCCCTGGCCGGCAGGGTCGGATTGCTGCAGTTGTTGCCGTTGTCGTTGCAGGAGATGCAAACGGCTGGACAAAAGCCTGCCACGTCCGAATTGTTTGTCCTTAACGGTTGTTACCCGCGTATTTTTGATAAAAACATGGCGCCGTCAGATTTTTTTCCTTCCTACATAAGTACTTACGTGGAGCGGGATGTACGCCAAATCATCAATGTGAATGACCTGCGGCTGTTCCGGCAATTTTTGGTGGCCTGTGCTGGAAGGGTAGGGCAGGTGGTTAATTTCCATTCCATGGGTTCCATATTGGGCATCGACTCCAAAACGCTGAAATCCTGGCTGGGCATTTTGGAAGCCAGTTTCATCACTTACCTTTTGCCGCCGTACCACCGCAATTTCGATAAACGCATCATCAAATCGCCCAAATTGTATTTTTATGATACCGGTCTTGCCTGCTCCCTACTCAACATCCTCACGGAAGACCAATTGGATGCTCATTTTGCCAAAGGCGCCCTTTTTGAAAATGCCATCATCAACGATTTGATGAAACAATACCTAAACATCGGTCAGCCGCCGGCTTTTTACTTTTGGCAAGACAGCAACCAAAAAGAAATCGACCTGCTCATTGAAACCGGCGCGCAACTGAAAGCCATTGAAATCAAGGCGGGAAAAACGTTTAACACCGAATTTGCCAAAAACCTGTCTGGGTTTCAGGAAACCGCATCACCCACCAAAGTACAATCGTATGTGGTGTATGGTGGACAGGAGGGTCAGCAACGGGAAAAATATACCGTTTTGCCCTGGGACGAGGCGGTGACGGCAGTTACCGCTTGAACGGTGCCCCACAGATAGCGCTCCTCTGGAGCGCCGGATCCGTGGGTGGTGGCATAGCTACAAAGATACCACTCCGCTGGAGTGGGTGGTATTTTTGCGACATCGAGGGCAAGGCTTCACCTACCACACGTTTGAGAAACCTCCAAAGGTTTCTTAAACGTTGCCAGACGTTTCCGCAATCCTGGCCTGACCTTACCACGTATTTACGTTTAAGAAACCTTGGAGGTTTCTCAAACGTAGCCGATCATTCCTTCTTCAGCTTAATGATTTTTTCACCACCCGCAGGTATACGGGTTTCCAATTTTTTATACTCTGGTTGTACAACAACTATTTGCCTGTTTATGTATTTTGAATAAAATAGCAGGCAACCTTAGAAGTAGGTTCAAAAAAGACATACAAATAGCCTCCGCCCCAGAAGTCTAGCTCTTCGAAATAGCGTCTGTAATTTTCGTTTTTGGGCACAACATTGGTTCTTTTCACCCGCACACCTCCGCTGAACTGGCATAGAAATTTCATTCTTTTTCCAGAAATCGGACATGTTGGAATGGTGGGGTGTTGAATCCAGCTTGGAATCCCTGCATTTCCATTGTCCGCAAATTCCAAACCTTGAACAAAGTCGAAATTCAAAGCTTCAAACACGATTTCTGAATGCTGATTTAAGTCGTCGTAAGATGTGCCTGTATTTTCAATTTCTTCCCTGTTAAGGAGTTTTGGATGTTGACTGTCGTTATAATCAAGATAAACAACATCAATGTTCAGGTAAATCGGACACATTAAATGCACCTTAAAGGGCAGCCAATGGAATTGCGGATCATTGTTGTTGATGAAGCCTAAATATTGGAACGGTACAACACAATTGTTTTCCGGAAATTGCACATCATGGGGAAGTTCTCCGCCAAGTTGATGGCGTCCTTTAGGCTTTTCAACCAACTTTAAAATTCTGTTCGGTTCATAAACAGGCATGGGAAAGCCAACTTCATCCGGATGCAAATCTCTTTCTTGTTTTTCGCCTTCTTCGTATTCGAAAGCCTTTACCAGGACTCCGTTTTTGTAAACAAGCTCCATGGCAACATAAATGGATTTAGCAGTTTCTTTGGTGGTTATTTGCGTAGCAACGAAATTTTCACATTGCTGGTCACCATTGAGCCGGACTTGCCAGCCAGCCAGGTAAATGCTTTTTCTCATTGGAAAAAAGTTGTAGAGTATCTCTTTTAACTTCATCACCGCCTCTTTTTAAAAAATTCCGTCATCAAACTCCCGCACTGCTCCTCCATAATCCCCATTTCCAGTTTTGTTTTGGGGTGCAGCAGGTTTTTGCCGCCATGGAGCATGAAGCCTCTTTTTTCGTCGGTTGCGCCGTACACGATGCGGCCCAACTGGGCCCAGGCGAGGGCGCCGGCGCACATCACACAAGGTTCGAGCGTGACGAACAGCGTGCACTCCGGCAGGTACTTGCTGCCAAGGTTGGAAGATGCGGCGGTGATGGCCAAAATTTCGGCGTGGGCCGTCACGTCGGTGAGTTGTTCGGTCTGGTTGTGCGTACGCGCGATGATGCGGTTGTCGCAAACTATGACGGCGCCCACGGGAATTTCACCCGCTTCAAAAGCCTTTTGGGCTTCGGCGTAGGCCTGTTTCATGAAGTATTCGTCGGAAAAAACGGAAAGCATGGCGCAAAGGTGGCAACTCGAACCGTAAAAACACAGGCTAAAATACAATTTACAAATTATTGACACTGGAGGGTATGTTAAAATCCAATGCAATTTCCGACCTTTGCGCATGGAAAAGAACCAGCCCATCCAGAAGTTTATCGGCGAGTCGCTCACCTTCGACGACGTTCTGCTCGTCCCCGCCTACAGCGAAGTTTTACCACGCGAAGTCAACATCAGCGCACAACTCACGCGCGGCATACGCCTCAACGCGCCCATTGTTTCGGCCGCCATGGATACGGTGACCGAAAAAGCGCTGGCCATCGCCATGGCCCGACAAGGCGGCATCGGCATCATCCACAAAAACATGTCCATCGAGGACCAGGCCGACCAGGTGCGCGCCGTCAAACGCTCCGAAGCCGGTATGATCATCGATCCGGTGACGTTGCACCCCGACGCCACGGTGCATGAAGCGCTCGAACTGATGCGCCGTTACAGCATCGGTGGCATCCCCATCACCGATAAAAAGAACAAACTTGTCGGCATCCTCACCAACCGGGACCTGCGTTTCGAACGCGACCACACCATCAAGGTGCGCGACCTGATGACCAAACGCAACCTCGTGACCGTCCCGCTTGGCACCACGCTCCTCGAAGCCAAAGACATCCTGCAGCAACGCAAAATTGAAAAACTGCCGGTGGTGAACGACAACTACGAACTCGTGGGTCTCATTACCTACAAGGACATGCTGAAAGGTGTGAATTTCCCCAACGCCTGCAAAGACCCGCTCGGCCGTCTCGTGGTGGGAGCCGCACTTGGCGTTACGCCCGACATGCACCAGCGCGCCGCAGCCCTCGTGAAAGCCGGCGTGGATGTGGTGACGGTGGATACCGCCCACGGCCATTCGCGCGGCGTGCTCGACGCAGTGAAAGGACTCAAAGATGCTTTCCCCAACCTGCAGGTCATAGGAGGCAACGTAGCCACCGGCGAAGGTGCACTGGCACTCGCGGCTGCCGGTGTGGATGGCGTAAAAGTAGGTGTAGGCCCTGGCAGCATTTGCACCACCCGCATCGTGGCAGGCGTGGGTGTGGCCCAACTTTCGGCCATTTTTAACGCTGCAGAAGCGTTGAAAGGCACCGGTGTCCCCATCATCGGCGACGGCGGTATCCGTTACACCGGCGACATCGTAAAGGCCATTGCGGCCGGAGCAAGCACCATCATGGCGGGTTCACTTTTTGCAGGTGTGGAAGAAGCACCGGGCGAAACCATCATTTTTGACGGCCGCAAATTCAAGACTTACCGCGGTATGGGCAGTCTGGGCGCCATGCAGCAAGGCTCTAAGGACCGATATTTCCAGGACGTTGAAGACGACATCAAAAAACTCGTACCTGAAGGCATCGAAGGCCGTGTGCCTTTCAAAGGCTCGGTGGCCGAAGTAATGAGCCAATACATCGGCGGCTTGCGCGCCGGCATGGGTTACTGCGGTGCACCCGACGTGGAAACGCTGCAGGCAAAAGCGCAGTTTACAAAAATCTCGAATGCGGGCATGAATGAAAGTCACCCGCACAACATCACGATCACGAAAGAGGCGCCGAATTATTCGCGCAGGTAGAAAATAACCACATTAGACACATTAGATTACTAAGGCACATTAGAGAGAAATTTCTAATGTGCCTTAGTAATCTAATGTGTCTAATGTGGTTACCCTCCTCTAAGTCGGCATTTTGTTAAGCTATTTATCTTAAAATCAATATTTTATAAAAAATTAAATTAAAACAAATGTGTTGCCGGCCGTAGCAAACCAGGATGTACTTACCCATCTTTGGAAAGCTATAAAACAAAAACCTGCAACACATGCTGATCAAAACTTTTGCCGGCGCCGTACACGGTGTCGATGCCCAGACCATTACCATTGAAGTGAACACCGGCGGCGTGTTGTCGCCCGACAACGAGAGCAAAGGGTACTACATCGTAGGGCTGCCCGACAGCGCCGTGAAAGAAGGCCACATACGCCTCGAACCGGCCCTGAAAAACTCCGGTTACAAAATTCCACGCGTCAAAACCTTCATCAATTTCGCTCCGGCCGACATCCGCAAGGAAGGTTCGGCCTACGACCTGCCCATGGCCATCGGCATGCTCGCCGCCACCGACCAGATTCCTTCCCACGGCATCGAAACCTTTTTCATCATGGGCGAACTGTCGCTCGACGGCAGTCTGCGGCCAATCAAAGGCGCCCTTTCCATTGCCATCCAGGCGCGCAAACAAGGTTTCCGGGGATTCATCCTGCCGGTGCACAACGCCCGGGAAGCGGCCATCGTGGCGGGACTGGATGTGTATGGCGTCAGTTCGCTCAAAGAAGCCATCGATGTGCTTGCGGGAGGTGTGGAAATACAACCCATGGTGGTGAATGCGCGCGAAGAATTCGCCAACAACCTCAACAACTACGACGTGGATTTTTCCGATGTGCGCGGACAGGAAAACATCAAACGTGCGCTCGAACTCGCTGCAGCCGGCGGGCACAATGTGATCCTCATCGGTCCGCCCGGATCGGGCAAAACCATGCTTGCCCGGCGCCTGCCCACCATTTTACCGCCGCTCACCCTGCACGAAGCCCTGGAAACCACCAAAATACACTCCGTGGCGGGTGTGTTGCCCGTGGATACGTCGCTGGTCACGACGCGGCCCTTCCGGTCGCCCCACCACACAATTTCAGATGTCGCCCTGGTAGGCGGTGGCTCCAATCCCATGCCCGGCGAGATCAGCATCGCGCACAACGGCGTGTTGTTCCTCGATGAATTGCCCGAGTTCAAACGCGCTGTGTTGGAAGTGATGCGCCAGCCCATGGAGGAACGGCGCGTGACGATCAGTCGGGCCAAGGTGAGTGTGGATTACCCGGCGAGTTTTATGTTGGTGGCGAGTATGAATCCCTGTCCCTGCGGCTACTACAACCATCCGGAAAAAGACTGTGTTTGCGGTCCGGGCGTGGTGAAACGGTACGTATCAAAAATCAGTGGTCCGCTGCTCGACCGCATCGATTTGCACGTAGAAGTGACGCCCGTGAGTTACGACGAGCTCAGCAGTCGGGAACGCGCCAAACTGAACTCGGGCGACATCCGGGCCCGGGTGCTGGTGGCCCGGGAAATCCAGGCCAAACGGTACGAACACCTGCGCGATGTGTATTGCAACGCCCACATGCCGAGTCGTATGGTACGCGAGGTGTGTCATTTGGACAATGCGGGACTCACGCTTTTAAAAACCGCCATGGAACGCCTGCAACTTTCGGCCCGGGCGTACGACCGGATTTTGAAGGTGGCGCGTACGGCGGCGGATTTGAGTGGGAGTGAGCATATTCGGATAGAGGATTTGGCGGAGGCGATACATTATCGGAGCTTGGATAGAGAGGGCTGGGCTGGGTGAGCTGGGTTCCCTGTTGGAAATTGGATATTCCTTGTTGGATATTGGATATTCCATCAAAGTCGCATTAAACGGAATATCCAATATCCAACAAGGAATATCCAATTTCCAACAAGGAATATCGAACAATGAATATCCAATTTCCAATAATTGCAAAACATTAAACTATGAAAAGCAAACATGTTAAATTCGACATCGAAGAGCGTCTAATTACATTCGCTGTCCGCATTGTAAATATTGCCGAAAAGCTACCAAAATCATTTGCAGCCAAACATCTGGCAGGTCAGATCATTCGTTCGGGCACTTCTCCTGCTTTGAATTATGGCGAAGCACAAGCCGCAGAATCGGTAGCAGATTTTATACACAAGATGAAAATATGTTTAAAGGAGCTTCGGGAAACGATTGCAAACATGAAAATTATAAGGGAGAAAAAGTATTTTAAAGATGGTCAGTTAGACCCGTTGATTAAAGAGAATGATGAATTGATTGCCATATTTGTGACAAGTGTAAAAACGGCTCAGAGTAAAAAAGAGTAGTTTGATTATGGACAATTCACAAATACTTTACCGCGCAGATTTTCACAAAATTTCAACTCATAATTAAACTAAAAAGCAATGGAAACAAATGACATTACATTGGCAATACGAGACGCCGCATTTCGCATTCATACGGCATTGGGGCCGGGATTATATGAAAGTGCCTACGAAAAAGCGATGACATACGAACTTGAAAAAAACGGGTTAAAAGTTGAACGCCAGGTTGTGGTTCCTTTCGTTTACAAAGGTGTTTCCATCGAACTGGGTTACCACATGGATTTGCTGGTAGAAGATCAGGTTGTTGTGGAAATAAAATCTGTCGATGCGCTAAATGAAGACCATTTCAAAGAAATTATGACTTACATAAGATTGGCTGGCAAAAAACATGGTTTGTTGATCAACTTCAATGTGGTGTCGTTGGAGGAAAAAATAAGTCTGCAACACATTGTCAACAACTACAAATAAAATCAGTGGAAATCTGCGCCGTACATCTGTGGTCATCTGCTCGAAAACTTCTGAGGAAATCTGCAATCATTTGCAAGTTTTCACTTGTTTCCTAATAAAGAAACTTTTACCTTTGTAACCTGAACCACCAATGCCAGATCCAAAATTCGAAGTCCTTTTTTTAGAAGAGGCTGCAAGCTTCCTGGAGGAACAGGATGAGAAAGCGCGTTATAAAATCATTTACGACATCACCAGATCCAGATTTTCAAACGACCAGGAACGTTTTAAAAAACTCACCCAAGAAATTTGGGAGTTTAGGACGATTTATAAAAAAATGTGTTTCCGAATGTTTGCATTTTGGGACAAAACCTCAAAAGAAAGCACTCTGGTAGTAGCTACCCATGGTATCATTAAAAAATCAAATAAGATTCCTCTGAGCGATCTGGACAAAGCAGAAAGAATGCGAAAGTTGTACTTTGAATTAAAGGCTAAATTATGAAAAAACAAGCATTGAAGGTTTATACGTTGGAAGAAGTTACCGATAAACACATTGGGCAACGCGGCACGCCGCAACGGGAGGCATTTGAAAATGAACTCCGGCTTGATTTGCTGGGCGACGCCATCCGGGAGGCCAGGCGAGCCCGCCAACTGACCCAGGAGGAACTCGGGCAGCTTGTTGGTGTGCAAAAAGCTCAAATTTCGAAGTTAGAAAACAGCATGACCGATGCCCGGATTGAGACGCTGCTGAAAGTGTTCAAAGCTTTGAAGGTGCGGGTGCGTTTTGAAGTGGAAATGGTTTAATCATGCACCTATCTTTCACCACGCTCCTCGATCTCCTTGGCACCTTCGCTTTCGCCATCAGCGGCATCCGGCTGGCATCGGGCAAACAAATGGACTGGTTCGGCGCCTACATCATCGGATTGGTAACCGCCATCGGTGGAGGAACGTTGCGGGATTTGTTGCTTGACGTAACACCCTTTTGGATGCTGGATGCCAAATACTTCCTGACCACAGGGGTTGCACTGGTTGCCACCTTACTTTTTAAAGACAAACTGTTCAAATGGGGCAGCACGTTGTTTTTGTTCGACACCATCGGACTCGGCTTATTTACCATCGTCGGCATCATCAAAAGTGTGGATGCCGGACTGCCGGTTTGGGTTTGTATCGTTATGGGAACCATTACGGGCTCTGTGGGCGGCGTGGTCAGGGATGTGTTGTTGAACGAAGTGCCCCTCATTTTCAGAAAAGACATTTACGCCCTCGCCTGTGTGGCCGGCGGCGGCGTGTATTTTTTGTGCAGGTATTTTAATGTACCTTCCGGAATCACCGAAATCGTTGGCGCAACGGCAGTAATTGTATTTCGATTGATAGCCGTGAAATACCACCTTCATTTGCCGCAGTTGCAGCCGATAAACAAACATACTTGAGTAATAACAGCAGCCTCCCCCAAGGCGGGGTTTTGTACACCATATAAATACAACAAACCCCTAAAATCCTTTCCCAATGAAACATGGCATGACTTACAGAACCAATAGTATCCTCGTTAAGGTATGTACCCTTTTTCTTTTATCCGTAATCCCAACGTTGGTAAAGGCACAGGTTGAAATCAGCATAGTCAAGGTAGCTGTGCAAAGCAAAATTTCCGAAGAAAAGTTTATTCAAATCAATGGTATTGAACATTGGGTAACCATCAAAGGCGAGAGTTCAAAACCTGTGATTTTATGCCTTCACGGAGGGCCGGGCAGTCCGATAAGTCCATACTCAGACAACCTCTACAAAGATTTTGAAAATGATTTTATTGTAGTTCAATGGGACCAACGTGGAACAGGAAGAACTTTTGGTAAACTTGCGCCTGAAGAACTAACACCAGAATACCTTAGTGAAAATCCATTAACCGTCGACCTAATGACCGACGATGGAATTGGCCTGACCGAATATCTTTTAAAACATTTGGGCAAACAAAAAATAATTCTGTTTGGAACTTCCTGGGGCTCCGTACTTGGGGTGAAAATGGCTATAAAGCGCCCCGACCTGTTTTACGCTTATGTTGGACATTCCCAAATTGTCAATCCAGCCATTGATTTGGAATTTTACACTAAAGTTTATAAAATGGCTGAAGACAAAGGCGACAAGGATGCTTTGGAAGCCTTAAATGCCATCGGAAAACCGCCTTACGATAGGGCCAGAAAATCTGGTCAGCTGTTCAGAATTTTAAAAAAATATGAAAGGGAAAACTCAATTCCGGCTCCTGATTCCTGGTTTGTAGTTTCTCCGGCGTATGACAATGCAAAAGACAACCAACATCGAAGCGATGGTGATGATTATTCATTTGTAAATTTTGTAGGCGACAGCAAATTGGGCGTTTCTGCTATGAGCGCAAGCATTAACTTGATGAAAGACAATACAGATTTTGAAATTCCTGTTTACCTGATACAGGGTGAAGAAGATATTTTAACACCACAAGAGCAAACAGCAGAATATTTTAATAAAATTAAAGCACCTGAAAAGGAATATTATTTGTTACACCATACGGCACACGGCTTTAATGAATTGGTTTTGGAAATGCAGTTTAAAATATTTAAAAGTATAAATACAATGTAAAAAAAATGCTGTGTGTAGGAAAACACGTAATAAATCATCAGCTGGAAACGTCATAACTTTTTACAAAATCTATCCTGCTCCTATGAACACCACCGCTGAACACGATGAACGTATGGCAAAAATGACCTTTGCTACGGTCTATCCGCACTACATAACCAAAGTTGAAAAAAAGGCAGGACCAAAGCGGAATTGCATCAGGTCATTACGTGGCTTACTGGTTACAACGACGAGCAGTTGCAAGACCAAATAGACCAAAAATCCACGTTTAAAGATTTTTTTGAAAATGCCTCCTTAAACCCCAAGGCAAACCTCATCACGGGCATTATTTGTGGTTACCGCATTGAAGAAATTGAAAATCCATTGACACAAAAGGTCAGGTATTTGGATAAACTGGTGGATGAATTGGCCAAAGGCAGAAAGATGGAGAAGATTTTAAGGGTTGATTCGACTTCCAAGTGATTTATACCATGGAAACATCTATAAAAAACAACTTGCGGACCTGCAAAAACGGACATCAATACGTTAAAAGCAGCGACTGTCCGACGTGCCCGATCTGTGAAGAAGCCAAACGACCAAACGACGGTTTTTTGGCCTTGCTCGGTGCACCCGCCAGACGTGCCCTGGAAAATTCCGGCATCAAAACCTTGGAACAACTTTCAAACTACACCGAAAAGGACATTTTGAAACTGCACGGCATGGGGAAAGCGTCTATACCGACCTTAAAAGAAGCGTTGAAAAGTGCGGGGTTGACATTTAAGCATGACTAAACGACCGGAAGACAGCAAGCATGAGTTTTTTGCTTTGTCGAAAAATTTCAAAGGAATGAATTGGACGGATTTAAAAGATAAAATTTATTATTGGGATGGCTCGTGGCGTGATGTTTACGTATTAAAGGCAAGCCGTAATGACTGGAAAATATGGGTTGATTACGTAAACCAAAATTACCGTATTGAATGGTACAACGGTAAGGTGGACAAGGTCGAAAATCAAATTGATTTTAGTGTTGTTGAGGCGTTTTGGAGCGGCAACCATGACCTTTGCTCAACTGCCAATGTTTTTATCGATCAAATACAAATTAATGCACACTTCTTTGAAGACAATCAGGTGGAGAATGATATTGACCCAAGGGAGTTTAACTCTATGGAAGATCACAAAAAACTGATCAAATACATGTCAGATATTTCAAAACTACTTAACAAAGAAGTAATCCTGACACCGGAAAACGAACATGAGACGTTTCTACTCAAGGTCAGTGATGACAACATTGAATATGGTGCGAACACAAACCCTGCAAGTTTAAGCTCAAACATCCGCGACCTATTGGTTGACCTGCCGGGCGGCAAAATTGAAATGCGGGATGACCGAACCAAAGAGCAATGGACAGTAGAGGTTGAGCCTTTTTTGCTCTCAAAATTTCCGGTGACGCAGGATTTTTATTTTGAAATAACCCAGTCCAACCCAAGCTCATTTAAAGGTCCATTTCTTCCTGTAGAAACGGTTACATTCAAAGATGCTGTGCAATTTTGCAATATACTTTCCATGCAACACGGATTAAATCCTTGTTATTTCGTTGATGAGGCGAATGAAGATATTTCCTTTGACCTGACAGCCAACGGATTCCGTTTACCAACAGAAGCAGAATGGGAATATGCCTGCAAAGCCGGGACTACAGGAATCAGGTATGGGGAATTGGATTTGATAGCATGGTACAAAGACAACTCCGGAAATCAAACACATCCCGTTGGACAAAAGGCGCCAAATGCCTGGGGACTTTACGATATGTTGGGAAACGTATGGGAATGGTGCTCAGACCTGTACGACACAGACGTTTATGGGACGTACCGTATTTTTAGGGGTGGTGGATTTTGTGACGTTGAAAGAAGCGTTATGGCAACGACCCGGAGACGAAGCCATCCATTAAAATTCAAAATAGACGATCTTGGATTTAGAATTGCGAGGAACGCATGAAAAGACGCACCTTCATCAAAAATACATTCCTGGGTTTGACAGGTACAGGCATGCTTGGCGGATTGTACACCTGGCAAATTGAACCGTTTTGGCTGGAATTTGTGCAGATGAAGATGCCCGTTAAAAACCTGTCCGACCTATTGGTGGGCAAAACTTTGATGCAAATCAGCGACATCCATGTTGGGAAACGATTCGATCACCGTTTCATCATCGATGCTTTTAAAGAAGCCATGGCATTTGAGCCGGATTTTGTGGTGTACACGGGAGACTACGTAAGTACACACCAGGGTGAGGTACAGTACAAAGAACTGGATGAGGTTTTACAACACCTGGTGAAAGGAAAACTGGGTACCCTTGCCATTCTTGGCAACCATGACTATGGCAGGAACTGGGCGCAGCAAGAGGTGTCAGACATCATAGCGCAACGGTTGGCAGACCAGGGCATCACCGTTTTGCGAAATGAGCAAAAAGCGTTTTCTGGATTAACCTTTACAGGTTTCGACGATTATTGGGGCCTCAACTTCGATCCGGAAAAAGCGATGCAACAATATGACCCAACAAAAGCAAACGTTGTGTTGTGCCACAATCCGGATGTTTGTGATTTAAACGTTTGGAAAAACCATCAGGGCTGGATTTTGGCCGGACATACCCACGGCGGACAATGCAAACCGCCGTTTCTTCCGCCGCCCATGCTTCCTGTCAAAAACAAAAGGTATTCCGCCGGTAAAATCAAGTTGGACAATGAAAAAACGCTGTACATCAACAGGGCCCTTGGGCATTTGTGGCAGGTGAGGTTCAATGTTCGGCCGGAGGTAACGGTGTTTACTTTGGAAAAAGGATAAAAGCCAATAATATGAACGACACAATGAACCATTTCCGGGTACCGGACCGCCAAGCCTTCATTCAGTTCCTTGACCTGTTGACCACGGACTTTTCAATCAATCCTGAAAGCTGGGGAAACAAAACCGTACCCGATTTTTTGGAAGCTCTGGCAGCGTATGCCGAAGACATACAAGGGTATTACGACAACACCGGTCAAAACACAGATGCTGACAAACCTGATTGGCAGACGTTTGCGGATATTTTTAAGGGAGCGAGGGGGTATGAGTGAGGTGTTGCTTTTACTCCTGAGCAACCGATATACCAAATAAATTCTAAAGAGGCTCTTTTTGAACCAGAGATTTTAACAATTATGAATTGCATAAAGGAAAGTTTAAATGAATTTTTTATAAAGTGTAGTGATCAAAAACGATATTATTTAACTATGCATATATGAACAATAGGAAAACGTCATACAGCACAATCTTTGCCCAAGTAAGTTTTCGAACTTTTTGTTGTCAACTTACCATGCTATTCCTTTTTACCTTATTTGCCTGTAATAATGGTGACAGTTATGGTAAGAACAATAAACCAATGTCAAATTACAATTTTTTGCAGGATACCAATGACAGCACAAAAACAACCAAACAAATACTGGATAAATATTTGCCGAGTGTTTTAACATTATCACAAGTCGACTCCATTTCTTTTTATTATGGTAAAAATGAAATCGAAGACGACAGTATATTTCGATTGTTGTTGATCGGAAAATTCGTTGATCAGTCGAAAATATTTGCAACAGAAATCGATATCAAGAATAATTTCATCAATTTCTTTTATCTGGACAAAAACTCTTGGAAAAAAATTGGTAGCGAAAAGATTAACATTCCTTTATATAAAATTGAGTTTGAAGATTTAAACGGAGACGATAAAAACGAATTGGTTGTCTCAACATTTTGGAATATGAACGGCAATTCATGGAAAGAGGTATTTATTTATTCCGACGAGACAAATACCATAAAATATGCGGGTGCGTTTTCAACAGACTTTGAGGTTAAACGAGACAGAAAGCAAATTGAACAAACTTTTGAAGGTAGCTGGTATGCAGACAACTCCAAAACACTTTATGAGTGGCGAAATGAAAAGTTGGTTCCAATAAAACAAATTATCTTAGCACACGATCAGCCAGTTACGGAGAATGGGAAACTAACTTTTGAGTACTATGAAAATCCTACCGATGAAATTAAAGGTCTCAAGCTAAAATTTAAAGAACGATACCATGAGGACAACAAAAAGCAACAGCGGCTTTGGGATAATTTTTTCAAATAAAATTTGTTAAGCGATGAAAGCGTTATTTCAGAAATACAAAATGTTAATTCCCATTTTGGTTTTAGCAGGACTTTGTATGTTTACTGTTGCGACATTTATACGTGGGACAGTTGATATGAACGGGTTCGAATACGAATTTATGCTGACTGTCAAGCATTACGGTGCATTTGTATCGGTGATGGTAAATCTAGTTTCCTTCTTTGTGTTCAGGAAATATTTTAAATATATTTTCATTTTGACACTTTTGTTAGGACTTTTTAGCATCATAAATTTTACACCTTTGGACACCCAATGGATGCTGAGAGCGGGAAGTATCCTAATTGAAATTCAACCAACTGCTTTTCTTGTTGGGATTTTGACCATTGTTCTTAATTTCAAAACTATTGAAAAAGCACTTGAAATAAATAACGGAGAGAGCTCTCCGCCGGAAGGAATGAAATAGTAAGACATATGAGTATGAAGAGACTTGAAAATATGATAAAAAATAGCACTACGAAAACAAAAGGATGATTATCAACTTTATACAAATGTTTCAAGAGTCCACATGTGTTAAAACCAAGCAGTTATGATTAAAGCCATCAGAGCTAAAGCAGAATTAACAGCGGCAATATTCTTCCCCATTTATTTGGCGATGGTATTATTGACGGACTACTCATTGACAGGGTATTGGACTGATGTTGTATTTTCTGTCGTGTTTTCAATTTATGCATTGAAACTGTCATTTAAAAATGAAATTGGACAACTCTGGATGATTGAGTCCCTTATAATTATAAACGTTGCTACGACCCTAATTGTGTATGGGCTTTTGGTTGTTAATATTATCAACCCATTTGCTTGGGATGTATTTAAACTTCGCAGTTTTTACTTCCAACAAGTTGATGGACGACTTTTCAATGCTTACTTCAAACCAGTTGGTGCTTATGGAGGTGGATATGGTCAGTTTTGGATATCAGAGACTCCAAAATATGTTCCTATATTTGAATGGCAAGTCTATAGGGACAGGACAGTTCAACATGACTTTCGTGACGATACTTTTGAAGGACAACCAATAGACAATTATGAAGTTGTGAGATACTACATCAAGGATGACGTAATTGATAAAAAGCAATGAAACTTAAAGCTTCCTCAGGCAATGGAAAAATTGTCACATAATAATACCCACCCACCATGCCCAAACTCATCGCAGCCATCAACATGACCCTCGACGGGTATTGCGACCACACAGCAATATCCCCGGATGATGAAATCCATGAACACTACAATGAGATGTTGCGCAGCGCCGGCGCACTTATTTATGGCAGGATAACCTACCAACTCATGGAAAGTTATTGGCCAACTGTTGTGGAAAATCCTACCGGCAACCAATCTGAGGATGATTTTGCGGTACTCATGGACAACATTCCCAAAATCGTTTATTCCCGCACTTTGAAAAGTGCTGATTGGAAAAGTGCGACCCTGAAACATGAAGTTGTTAAGGAAGAAATTGTCGAACTTAAACGCCAGGCTGATAAAGACGTTTATGTGGGCAGTCCTAGTATGATACTTGCTTTGGCACAACTTGGCATCGTTGATGAATTCCAAATTGCCGTCCACCCGGTGGTTGTGGGAAAAGGGTTGCCTTTGTTTAAAAACATCCATGATCGAATGGAGCTTAAACTCCTGAAGACAAAAACATTTGGAGGCGGCGCCGTCATTCTTTACTACGAGCCGACCCAAAGATGAATACCAAGTTTTACAAGGAGCTGGAACTTCTCCTGCCAACAAGCAGTGCGGAACAAAGGAGGCAGTGGTCGGCGACCATCATCGAAAACAACATCGATGTAAAAGAACTTGCACAATTGCTGAAGGGTGATCCCAAAATTGCTACCAGATTTTTTTGGCTCCTGAGTGAACTTGGAACCATCCATCCAAACAGGTTATTGGTTGAACTTCCGTTTTTATTGGAGTTTTGCGAACAGCTCAACCCTGTTTACAAAACGTCTTTTGCCTCTTTTTGGCACATCGCAGGCGTTCCGGAGGCAAATGAAGGCCAGGCCATCGATTTGTTGTTTCAATGGCTGATTTCGGCCGATACCAATGTCACCATCAAGTCCAGATCCATCTGGGTATTGGTGAAGCTCACGAAAAAATACCCTGAACTGAAAGATGAACTGGTACTTTGTTTAAACGATCAGTTGGACAAATACACCAAGGACTTTAAAAAGAGGGTCGGCAAAATATTAAGGGAAATAGAAAGGTGATTGAATAAACAAATACCATTTATTTTCGCACCATCCTTTAACTTAAAAAAGTAAATAATGAGCAGTGTTTTGGTCATGATTACCCTTGCCGAAGGGGCCATTGAAACCATCAAATCGAACCCCGAATTGCCCAGGAAGGAGATGGAATTTGTCAATCAGTGGAAAGCGGAAGGCATTTTGGAAAGCTTTTTTATTTCGGCTTCCAAAATGGGGGCGGTCCTGATATTTAAGGATATGGAAGAAACAAACGCAAAGGAACTGATTGAAATTTTGCCGTACTTCCCCTTTATGGCCAAGGTGGAATACCATGTTTTAGACAAACAGTTTTAAAAAACACCGGCTGGTAACATCGGAACTCCCATGAGAAAAATAATCATCTCCGCTTTCATCACCCTCGACGGCGTCATTCAGGCGCCCGGCCAGCCCGAGGAAGATACCTCAGGTGGTTTCCAATATGGTGGCTGGATTGCGCCTTATGGTGACGACGTTTTTAATAAGGTCCTGAGCGAACAAATGAAACCTGCAGACCTGCTTTTGGGCAGAAAAACCTTTGATATTTGGGAAGCTTACTGGCCACACAATGCCGGTGGATGGCTGGGCATCAATGAAGTGACGAAATACGTCGTGTCCAGGACCAGAAAATCGTCGGATTGGCAAAATTCGGTCTTCCTCAACAACCTGGAAGACATCAAAAAACTCAAAAACACGGACGGTTCCAACATTGTGGTGTGGGGCAGCAGCGTACTTATCCAGACGCTGCTCGAACACGATTTGGTAGACGAACTTTGGCTCAAAATTTTCCCGGTGACGCTTGGTAAAGGGAAAAAACTGTTCGGTGATGGCCCGATTGCGGCAGCATTTACCTTGATGGAAAGTACGGTCACACCCAAAGGCGTGATCATGGCCAATTACAAAAGGGTGGGGGAGGTTGTGACGGGGACGGTTGGGTTGTGATGGATATTCTTTGTTCGATATTCCTTGTTCGATATTCTATATTCCATCAAAATCGTATTAAACAGAATATCGAATATCGAACAAGGAATATCGAATATCGAACAAGGAATTTCGAACAAGGAAATTTCGAACAAGGAATGTCCAATATCGAACATCCCCCTCTACGTAAGGTCTGTGGACATCTGCGTGATACATCTGTGAAAATCTGTGTGAAACCGACATAACTTTTATCTTTGTCCATCAAATAACTAAACCATGAAAATTACCGTTGAAGCCACCATCAATGCCGCCCCGGCAAAGGTGTGGGACTATTACACCAAACCCGAACACATCACACAATGGAATTTTGCCGACCCAAGCTGGCATTGTCCAAGCGCAGAAAATGACCTGCGTGTTGGCGGCAAATACCGTGCACGTATGGAAGCCAAAGACGGTAGTTTCGGGTTCGATTTTGAAGCCGTGTATTCCGAACTGGTTTTGGGCAGAAAACTTACCTATCAAATGACCGACGGCAGGGAAGCAACCGTAACATTCGATGGCAACAACGGCCAAACAGACGTGACGGTTACCTTTGATGCAGAAACTGAAAATTCGGTTGAATTGCAACGGGGTGGTTGGCAGGCGATACTGGACAACTTTAAAAAATACACGGAAAGTCAGTAACAAATAACCGACTGCAAATTTTAAAAAATTAGCTTTTCTTATGGTGGTTACAATTGCAAAATGGACAGTCCTATTGTTCGGAGTTTTCATCATAAGTGCAGGATTTCTTATGTTGTTTGCTCCACGAAAAGCCAGGGAAATATTGAGAATGGCAGGCAGTACAAATTTCATCAACTATGCAGAAATAACGATAAGGATGATTCCGGCCATTGGATTGATTTTGTATTCAGATTTTTCCAGGTATCCTTTGGTGTTTAAAATTTTTGGATGGTTTATGCTTGCAACATCCTTGGTTCTGTATTTTGTACCGCGGAGAATGCATCATGCCTTTTCGCTTAGAAGTGCTGATATACTAAAACCACTTTATTTTCAAATCATTTCCCCATTTGCATTTCTTTTTGGTTTGTCCATAATTTATTGCGTTTTATAAACCATTGTTGTAAATCGATCAACAATAATGAAACCATCCGTCGCAGTCACCGGCGCCAGCGGACACATCGGTAACGTGGTGTGCCGAACCCTGCTCGAACAAGGTTACTCCGTGCGGGCGTTGTACCATTCCGACGACCGGAGCTTACAAGGCATTGACGCTGAATTGGTTCGGGGCGATGTGTTAAACCCGGAGGATTTGACCAGGCTCATCCGAGGCTGCGAATATGTGATCAATTGCGCAGCCATCATCAGCATCAACGGCGATCAGGACGGACGGGTGTTTAAAACCAACACCGAAGGGCCCAAAAACATTCTGGAAGTTTCCGTTCGTGAAGGGGTGAAAAAAATCATTCATGTGAGCAGTGTACATGCGGTACACGATATGCCGCACAACACACCCTACAACGAATCCCGGCCGTACAAAACCCCAACTGCCTTTGTATACGATTATTCCAAAGCGATGGGGGAGCAAATCCTGTTGAAAAATGCGGAGGACATTGACGTGGTGATCGTTCGACCAAGTTGCGTGGTAGGACCATACGATTTTAAACCTTCAAAAATGGGCGCCGCTTTGTTGTCTTTTTACCAACAAAAGTTCCTGTTTTTACCAGGTGGCGGCTATGATCTTGTTGATGTCCGGGATGTTTCCACGTCCATTTGCGAAGCCATAAAACATGGAAAAAACAAGGAAGTTTATTTGCTTTCGGGGAGATATTACAGCTTCAGGTCGATTGCAGCAGTCATCGGGGAATTATCCCCAAAAAGACAATGGAAATTGATGGTTCCCGGGTGGTTGATGATTTTTGGATTGCCATTCGCATGGATTTACGGAAAACTGACCAATACGGAACCATCCCTCACCTACGAAGCCATCGTCGCCATCCGGGAAGGTCACCCCAACATGGACAGCACCAAAGCCAGGTTGGTTTTGCACCATCATTCAAGACCCTTCATCGAAACGTTGAAGGATTATTACCTTTGGGTGGACGCAAAAAGCAGCAAAAAATAAACCATGACCGGCCAAACCTTTCAAAACCTTACAATTTCCTGGATTGGCCTGGCACTGATTACCCACATTATCCTGTATTTTGTAAAAGCGCCGTTTGGCAGGCATACGTCTGACCACTGGGGAATTTCCATCAACAACAAACTCGGTTGGTTTTTGATGGAATTGTCGTCCCTGCTCATCATGACGTATTTTTTGGTTTGGGGAACGAATTCCAAACAATCGTACGCCTGGACGCTTTTCGTTTTGTGGATCACCCATTACATGAACCGCACCTTGATTTATCCTTTACGCATCAAACCGACATCCAAAAGGATGCCGCTGCTGATCGTAATGAGCGCTGTTTTTTTCAACCTTGTAAACGCCGGTTTGAACGGTTATTTTTTGGCTGAACTGGCGCCTTTGGTGAAGTACGATGCACAATGGCTCAGCAGTCCGCATTTTATTTGTGGACTTGTTTTGTTTTTATCCGGCATGGCCATCAATTGGGTTTCCGACAACCGGTTGATTCGTTTGAGAAAACCAGGAGAAACTGGTTATAAAATCCCCAGAGGTTTTTTGTTCGAGTACATTTCTTCGCCCAATTTGTTTGGCGAAGTGGTGGAGTGGACCGGATTTGCCATCATGGCCTGGAACCTGCCGGCTTTGAGTTTTGCCGTCTGGACCTTTGCCAATCTGGTGCCCCGAGCGCTCAATCACCACCAATGGTACAAGGAGCAATTCCCGGAATACCCCCAAAGCCGAAAGGCCATTTTTCCTTTTATCTTGTAATAAATACGCATATAAACCAGATTCCATGAACCGGCTTTTTCCCATACCAACGATTGTTTTCCTTAAACTTGTTTTTAAAAATGGCGGCGTTGCACCCCGAAGAATTGCCAAACTGGCGCTTTGGGTTTTTAAAACCCTGTTGCTGGAGCCTTTTCGTTGGTTGGAGCTGGCACTTTACGCGAAAAAAATCAACCGGTACACCATAGCCGACCACCCTGTATTTGTGTTGGGGTTTCACCGCAGCGGCACCACGTACCTGCACCAGTTGTTTACCAAAGATGATCGCCTGGGTTACCATTCCAATTTTCACATGATTTTTCCGGAAATCATGCTGATCGGCGAAAAAATACTGGTGCCGGTTTTGGAGTTTTTTTGCCGTATTTTTAAACTTCAGGATGCTGTGCACCGGGTGCCGTTGTCCTTCCGGTACCCCGGCGAAGAAGATGCGGCGATGACGACTTCACCGGCCCCCGGGAGCGTTCAGTGGGGATTTGTATTTCCAAAAATGATGCGTGATGTTTTTAACAATTATGTGTTGTTTGAAAACAAACCGGAAGCAGACATCAATGCTTTTAAAAAGGACTTTGTGGATGTTTTGAAAAAAACCTCCATGGCCAACAAGGGCAAAAGATTGGTGCTTAAAAGCCCACCCAATACGGCAAGAATTAAATATTTACTTTCCGTTTTTCCGAATGCGAAATTCGTATTCATCCACCGTGATCCCTACGAAACCTACCTTTCCAACAAACAATTCTGGAAAGTGCTGCAAAACAAATATGCTTTGGGAAGCGCCAGTGAAGCTGAAATCAAAACCATCATTCTGGATACCTACTCCCAAATGACCAACCGGTATTTGTTGGAAAAACATTTAATTCCGGAAGGGCAATTGGCGGAAATAGCCTACGACGATCTGATTCAAAATCCACTGGAAAGCATGCGAAAATTATACGAAACCATCCACCTGGAAAATTTCGGGTATTGCGAAAATGACGTCAGGGCGCTGGTTGAAAGTCAACAAAGTTATGTCCGATTAAAACATGAAATTCCAGCGGAGGAAAGGGAAGCGGTAGCGCAAAGGATGGAGCATTTTATTAAAACGTGGAATTACGGGCGGTAACAGGGGGATGTAAAAAGGGGATCAAGCGTAGTTTACCATCAATTCAACCGCTTTAGCGGTGGGGAGGTTTATAGAAATGAACAACCCACAAACCCTGGAGCCGCTTTAGCGGCGAAAGCCTTAAATGCCACGTAATTTGTTGATATAGAGAACATTTACTTAGCAAAAGACTTTCGCCGCTAAAGCGGCTCCGGGGCTTTTTGTGCGTCTATTTCTATAAACCTTCCCACCGCTAAAGCGGTTGAATTGATTGTCAACTAAGCTTGAAACCTTTTTGCACAACTGCATCTTAGTTGCGGTATTATTAAAACCTACGCCTTACGCACAAACTCAGATTTCAAACCCATGGATCCAAATCCTTCAATTTTGCAATCAATGTTGTGGTCGCCGTCGGTCAGGCGGATGTTTTTCACCTTGGTGCCGGCTTTGACGGGTTTGGGCATGCCTTTTACCGGCAAATCTTTGATGACGATCACGCTGTCGCCATCGTGCAACTCGTTCCCGTTCGAATCGAGCACTTTTACGGCTTCATCGCCGGTGGGTTCAGGGGCGTCATTTGGGTTCCATTCATGAAAACATTCGGAGCAAACCATCAGGCCTTCGCTTTCATAGGTATATTCGTTTCCACACTTCGGGCAGGGGAGAGTATCAGACATGGTCTTTTTTTTGCGCAAAGATAACTTTTTAAAAAACATAGGACGTTTGGCGGGTTTTCTTTCTTGCACGAAAAAAATGGAACTTTAAGCATGTTTCCCAATGTTTACCCAACATGACAAATCTTTTTCCAGGATTAATTCAGGAAATTAAAATCCATCTTTCCCGAACATTCAACCATGTGGACGCCTGGTTCGACAAAGACTCCGCATTGCGTTCCTACGAGCCCGTGAATGGCGGCTGGAGCATTAATCAGGTGCTCGAACACATCGCATTGACCAATCATTTCCTGCTTATTTTGATAGAAAAGGGCACCAAAAAAGCGCTTAACAATGTTAACAACATAAATTTACAGGAAGAACTTGCCCATTATACGTTTCAAAAAGACAAACTGACCGAAGTCGGACTCCACCAGTCGTTTCCGTGGATTCGACCGGAACACATGGAGCCTCGTGGTGAAAAAACGCAGGATGAAGTCAGACAGCAACTCAAGGATCAGGTTCTTCATTGTTACAACTGCCT
>JADLBE010000418.1 GCA_020847915.1 Saprospiraceae bacterium
ATTTACCAGATCAGGGTTTACCACATGAAATCCAATGAGCAGGTTGCCATGGTTGACCATTTTTTAAAAAATGCCTACCTGCCTGCAATGCACCGGTTGGGTGTTTCCAGCATTGGTGTTTTTAAAAGTGTCGGGATTGATACTGCCGTGGAAAAAAGTATTTATGTGTGGATGCCTTTGCGCTCTTTGGAACAACTCAACCGAATAGAAGACGGACTTGCAAAGGATGTTGCGTACAACAGGGCTGGTGCCGTTTACCTGGATGCTCCGTACGATGCTCCGGCGTACACCCGCATGGAGATTATGGTTTTACGTGCTTTCAGCAAAATGCCACACTTCAAACAACCCAAACTTAAAGGTGATCCTGCTCAAAGAATTTATGAGCTGCGCAGCTACGAAGCATCGGGTGAAAAGTTGTATAAGAAAAAAGTGCACATGTTTAACGAAGGTGGCGAAATTGACTTATTCGAAAAACTTGGTTTCAATGCTGTTTTTTACGCAGAAGTACTGTCTGGCAGCCGTATGCCCAACCTTATGTACATGACAAGTTTTGACAACCAAGCCAACCGGGATGCCCATTGGAAAAGTTTCGGTGCTGACCCGGAGTGGAAACGGATGTCCGCATTGCCTGAATACCAACATACAGTATCCAAAGCAGACATCTATTTACTGCATCCTGCACCGTATTCGGAATTGTAATTTCCCATCAAACTCAACACAAAACGGATCAATCATCATCCTCCCCGTCTCCGCCATTTTTACCGCGGTTTTCTCCGCCTTCATTTTCATCGCTGCTTTTGTGGCACCTGACGCAATCGGCAATGTTGGTAATACCTTCCTCCCGGTGTTCCTGCAGGATGTTGTTCACCGTATGTTCATGGCAGCCGTAACAGGTGTAGGTGGTGTAATTGTTGTTCAAATGGCAGGTAGCACACTTGGCATTGTGGTCGTTGTCCAACACAAAATAAGCGGCATGGTCAAACGTGGAAGGAACCCATTGGTTGGTGCTGTGGCATTTGGTACAGTTGTCTTTCAACGAACGGTGAAACGCATCGGTTGGGTTTTCATGGCAGGCTATACAATTGTCCCTTTCAGGAAGTTGAACCATGTCGTGGTTAAAAGCCGTCTCCAGTTTCCAATCGTTCGTGTTGTGGCATTTAACACAGGCATCGGTCAATTGCCGGTGCAGTTTGTCCTCCGGTTTTTGGTGGCAGCTTACACATGTATTGATCACCGTTTTGGGAAGCATTTCATGTTCAAAACCTGTTAAACCTTTTTCGGGAACCAGGCCGACATGGTCCGTGTGGCAGGTGGTGCAATCCAGTTTGTCCAGTTTTTGGTGAAACAAAACCTTCTTGTCTACAGCAACCAAACCGTTGGACTGCGTATCCCTTCCTATGGCAGACAATTCATGGCAAGCAATGCACTTGTTGTTATTTATTCCTCCGAATGGTTGGTGGCATGAGAAACATTGCTGGCTGATCTCCTGGTGTTCCTGTACCAGTTTGCCCGGACTGAGCATGATGTTCGGATACATTAACAGCAATCCCATAAATAGGACTGCTCCCAAAATGCCGAAAAGGGTCAAGGTTTTCATTTGCCAAACATAAATACGGTGATGATGTGCAGGAGCGAAAAGAAGCCAAACATGTAGGCTATCGGAAGGTGTACAACGCGCCACTTTTTCATAGCATCCACCATGATGGAATCGAAAAAGAGTTTTTTGTCCACGGCCTCTTTTTCCAGACCTGTGTCCATCAGTGTTTGCCTTGTTGCATTTAAAGTGCTTAAGGAACTTTTCAGCAGGAATTTACCGACAAGTCCACTGGCCACATTGATCAGCAACATGATTACGGCCAGCCACGGCAATATGGCGTTGAAATGGATGCCCGCATGCACGAGCAGCAATACCGAGCCTACCCATGCCATGTATTCATGAAACATCAACCATTTTTTGGGAGACCCAACATCCATCCGTTTACGCTTCCGGAAGGAATACACAAAAGACAGCAGAACCAAACCTGTACCAACATACCCAAGATATCGGCCCACCCATACCATCTGGAAAGTATGGAGCAAATAATCAATGCCGATGGTGATCAACAGCATGAGTGCATACCACTGAATAAAAGGCAAAACTTGTTTTAACAGCAGTGAATTTTTCATAAACAACCAAATTTACCTCTGGTTTTAGACAGCAGGCAAGGTTGGTTATTTCTGCCGAAACATCAGTGATGGAAGTCAGCGTGGGTGTTGATGTTGAGGTGATGATGGCCCATTGTTCAATTTGCTCAAAATGAGGCAGTTGCATAATGGGGCACCAAGTCTATAGACTTTCCAGGTTTTAAGACTTGGAAAGTCTTAAAACCTGGAAGGTTTATAGACCTGTTTTGACATAAACCATGCATGCTGTTGGGGCCCTAAATGATGCCTCTATTGGATGCCTTCTGCATCGCGAGGGCACCCGCAAGGGGCGCCCATACAGATTCCAGGGGTTATCGACCCCTTCCTCAACCCAACCCGAATTGTCATCCCAGCGAAGCGTGGGATCTGTCACGCTTCGCCGGGATGAAAACCGGGGTAATGGAACAGTTCCCACGCTTCGCTGGGATGACAAGCCCTATTCTATCCTCACCCTTACGCCCTTGCTGTGCGCACTGAACTCCGGTGCGTACATACACTGCAAGGTGCTGATGCCGTTGGAAAACTCACCGCGCAGGTTGGCCACGAGGGTGTATTCCAACACGTGGGTGCCTTTGGGCAGGTAGTCGAAAAAGAAGTGCGTGGCCAGGTCTTTGGTGCTTTCGTAATAACCCAGATTGCCTTTCCAGCGGTAACCGCTCAGCACGTTTACGGGTTCGAGGCCGCTGCCGCGCATGTCCTTGAGGTGTACGTATTCCATGGCGCGGTCGGTGGTGATTTCGATGCGCACGGTGATTTTGTCGCCCGGTTTCAGCGGATCGGCGGCGGTGATGGCTTTGAGTACCGGACCGCTGTTGGTGTTTTCCGAACGGTACAATTCCTTTTTCAACTTCAGGGGCGTGTTGTTGAAGGTTTTGATGTTGTCGAGGTCTTCAAAGTACTGGAAATACGCGGCGCCCCAGGCCGGACCGGCATTCGGATTTTCCACCTTGATGTTGTCCCAGTTGTTTTTGATCTCCGAACCTTGCCACTGCTGTTTGAAATAACCTGTTCCGGCTTCGTATTCAGGCACCTTGAGGGTTTTGTTGCCCACGGTGACCTGTACCTGTTTGGTGGACGTCAACCAGTTGTCGCCGTGCAACAGCAAAGCGTACACGGCCTGTGCGGTGGCTTTGGTGCTGTTCCAGCGGTTGGTTTGTTTGTTTTTCAGCAACCAGATGCGCAGTTCTTCCACGGCTTTTTTGTCGGCAGCTACCTCGTCGAACACTTCCACCATAAGGGCCTGGGTTTCGATCGGCAACTGGTACCAGTACATGCCCCAATCGAACGGCCAGTACATGCCCAGTTCGTCTTTCACAAGCGCGCGCTCGCGCAACGATGCCACGATTTTTTGCGCAGCTTCTTTTTTACCATGGCGGTGCAAAACGAGGGCGAGCAACCCTTCCTGGTACAAACCTTTGCCCAGCCAGTGTTTTTCGGCCTGCGACAGGTAGTATGGGATCACCGGGCTGTTCTGCGCGTCGGTTTTGTAAAACGAACGGGCGTACAGGAAGTGGATCATGATGTTGTCGAGGTGGTCGTCGTCCCACTTCGCTTTGCCGGCATTCACCTGTTTTTCCAGTTCCTTGTAGTGTTTCAACGCTTCTTCTTCGCAATACTCAAGGGCTTTTTCAACCATCACGGTTGAGCGCTCGTCGTTGTCCAAACTCAGGGCGCCGAGTGTTTTCAGGTGACCGAAACCTTCCACCATGTATTGCGTGATGTACCAGTTTTCGCGGCCGCCCGGGAACCAGCTCCAGCCGCCGTTGGGCGCTTGCCGTTCTTCGAGGGTGCTGAGCGCACGTTCACGTTCGTTGGCCATGCGGTTGAGGTCGAACAGCAATGCCATGTTCTGTTTCTGCTGTTCTTCACTTTGCGCTTCGAGCACCCACGGCGTTTCTTCCAAAAGGGCCGATTTCAGATCCTGGTTTTTGCTCAGGTTCGATTTCATGGCTTCGGTGCCTTTCCAGCTATCAAACACGCGTCGCAGGTTGGGCATTTTTTGCGTCACGCTGTGCGCAAGTGTGTTGGCGTAAAAACGGCTGAAAATCTGCTCACTGCACTCGTGCGGGTATTCCATGAGGTACGGCAGCGACTGCACGGCGTACCACGCCGGATTGCTGCTGAACTCAAGGGTAAACTTGTGCGGTTTCATCGTGCCCGACTTGTTGTTCATCGCCTCAAATTCGTACGTGCGGGTTTGTCCGCCGCGCAGGGTCATGGGCATGGTCTCGGTTACGAGCATACGGTTGGTGAGCACAGGAAGCGTGCTTTCCTCACCGTCACGGTGTTGTCCTGCTTCGGCAAAAACCTGCCACGTGAGGGCGCCGGTGTAATCCGACGGCACTTTGAGTTTCCACGTGAGTGGTGCGCTTTGTTTGGCCGCGGCCGTAAACGTCACGTCTTTGGCCGTGTTGGCAAATGCCGCGTCGATGGGTGCAAGCGTGTTGGCGTCCATCAGTTTGAGCGTGGCTTTGCCCGTCATGGGTTTGTCGGTCATGTTGCTCACCTTGGCGCTGAACGTCACCAGGTCGCCTTCGCGCAGGAAGCGTGGCGGATTTGGGATGACCATCAGTTCTTTCTGGGTCACCACTTCGCGCACGGCAAGGGCTTGTTTCAGGTCCTGGGTGTGGGTAAACGTCATGAATTTCCAGCGCGTGAGGGCCTCGTTCATGGTAAACTGGATACGCACGTTGCCCTGGGCGTCGGTTTTGAGTTCGGGGAAAAAGAACACCGTTTCGTTCAGGTTGCGGCGAATGCCACCACCTTCGGCAGGTTGTGCTGCAACCGCTGCTTCTTCGCTGGCGACCTTTTGATTGGCATCACCTTCCGCGAGCTCAATATCGCTGTCGTTCA
>JADLBE010000419.1 GCA_020847915.1 Saprospiraceae bacterium
AAAGCGTATTTTCCACAAAAAAGTGGATAATTTTCAGCAATGGAATGCGCTTCAAACCACAGAGTATCGAAAGACTCATCCTTATTCTGAAAGGTCACCTTAGGAATTTCAAAGGTTTCATGTGTTACTTCCTGTTGTGTGGTGCATTGGACCGCAATCAGGACAATTAGAAAAATGGTGGAGAATTTCATACTTCAAACCTCCTTTTCATCGCCAATTCCCTTGCCCACGCCGCCGTTAACCTGTATTTCCAAATAAACTCCAGTACCTCGTTCAAATCGCGCATGAATTCGATGTGGTAATCCTCGTGCAACTTTTCGGCCTTTTTCATAATCGCGTTCATGCGGCGAACGATGTAAGGCGCCAGGGATTCGTTGCGGCGCTCGGGCGCACGTTGAATCATGTCGCCGTGGTTACGCAGGGCCAGGGCAAAAAGGTAACAGGTAAGGATGACTTCCCCGGATTTGTCCTTCGTGGCGTTCACATGCTCGGCGATGCGTGCGTTCCAGTGCCGCAAATGCAACAACAAGTGACCGGGCGCAAAGGTCCTGTCGCCCGATTCCGGCATCAGTTTGGTGATGAGTTCCCGCAATTCATCCGCCCGGGCATCGCGGGTTTGACCACCTTCCAGCAGTTCAAAAATAAGCCTGCGCACCAGTTTGTCATCCTTGGCTACGAGGCGAAAAAGCAGTTTGTCTTTTTCCTTAACGGGCAGACGGGAGATGGCGTCCTTGAGCTGGTCGTCTATTTTTCGCATGGTTGGCAAAGCTAAGGTTTCGCACAGATGTTCACAGATGTTTCACACAGATGTTCACAGATGTTTCACACAGATGTTCACAGATGTTTCACACAGATGTTCACAGATTTAAGGCACAGATTAACACAGAAAAAAGCAAGGATTTATTCTGTGTTAATCTGTGCCTTAAATCTGTGTTAATCTGTGTGAAACATCTGTGAACATCCGTGTGAAACTACAAATACCGCGCACCCTCAAAAAACAACCCATGCGCCGGCACACTCAAACTGCCTTTGATCGGTATTTGTTTTTCAAGCGCTTCCCGCACCTCCTCGGGCGTGATTTGTCCATAACCTGCCAATACACAGGCGCCCACGGTGAGTCTTACCATGCCGCGTAGGAACCGGTTGGCGGTGATGTGGAACAACAACAAATGGTTCGCCGGATCCTGCTCCCAGCGGGCTTCGGTGAGTTTACAGCGGAAATGTTTGGCGTCGGAACCTGTTTTGCAAAACGTCGCAAACGCCTCGTACTGTGGCAACAAGTCGGCCACGGCCTGCATGGCTTCGAGGTTGAGGTCGTGCGCCCGCGGCGCCGCCCAGGCGGTGTCGCGCGTGAACGGATCTTTGATGGTGCTGATGCGGTAGGTGTAACTGCGTTCGAACGCATCAAACCGCGCGTGCGCCTCGGGGTGCATGGCCTGCATGTCGTGCACAGCGATGTCGAAAGGCAACAAACTGTTGATGCTGCGCAGGAAAGTGGGTGGCAGTGGTTCGTCCGGACCGTCGAAATGGGCCACGTAATTCCGGGCATGCACTCCCGTGTCGGTGCGGCCACAACCTGTCACTTCCGTGGGTTGGCGCAGGAGGGTGGAGAGTGCTTTTTCCAAAGTTTCCTGTACCGTGGGGGCATTGGGCTGGCGTTGCCAACCCGCGTAGGCGCCGCCGTGGTACGAGAGGTGGAGAAAATAACGCATCAGACCTTGTGTTCCCGGATGAAAGCGTCGCAGGCCTCGTCGAGCATGTCGAACACGGCGTTGAAACCATTGTCGTCGTAGTACGGGTCGGGCACGTTGCGGTTTTGGTTGGGGTGACTGTAATTCAAAATGAGCCGGGTTTTGCTGCGTTGGGCATCGCTGTTGGCCAGGCGTGTCACGTCGCGCAGGTTCTGGCCGTCCATCACAAGGATGTGGTCGAAACGTTCAAAATCGTCGGCACGAAACTGACGTGCGCGTTGTGTGCTGATGTCGATGCCGCGTTGGCGGGCAGTATCAACGGAGCGGGGATCGGGCGACTGGCCTGCATGCCAGTGGCCCGTCCCCGCGCTGTCGATGGTCCATGGTAGTCCCAAAGCCTGGGTTTTGTGGCGCAGGATGCCTTCTGCGAGCGGGCTTCGGCAGATGTTGCCGAGACAAACCATGAGGATACGCATGTTTAAAAAGCCTTGCTGTATTTCAAAAGGAATGCGCCGGTGAGTTGTGTGGCGGGTGTAACACGATCGCCCAGGTCACCGAACACGTTGTTGTCGTTTTCGTCGATCACCATTTTTACATCCTGATCGTAAAAAACCTCACCCACCAGGTCGAGCGACAATCCTTTCCAGATCAGCAGACTCAGTTTGTTGGTGAACAAAACGTCGATGTTTTCCGGATGGTCGAGGTAATTGGCAAACAAGCGGAGTTGGCTGGAAAAAGCGATTTTGTCTTTGTAGTATTTGTCGTCGTAGCGGCCTACAAATTCCGAACCCAAACCGAGAAAACTGTTGCTGAAGGATGTGATGTTGCCCATGTCGTCAAATTCAACGTCGTTACCGTGCACATCGAGGCGCGCGAGGTTGTCGTCGGCCACGTAGATCCAGCGCACAGCAACGGGCGAGTACTGGAAGCTCAGTTTGTCGTTGGGTTTGTACGTTATGCCCGGCGAGAGTTGCACAAGAATGGGCGAAGCGAATTTGGAAACGACAAAATCCGTGCTGTCGATGGGGGTGAGGTAGTTGCTCAAATAGGTTTCGAGAAACTGGGACTGCACCATGAGGTCGGCGCCGAAAAACCATTTTTCACTGCGCTTCATTTTGTGACCGTACGTGGAATTGATGCGCAAAACGTCGTTGCTTTTTTGAAAACCTTCGGGTTGCGAAAGGGAAGTTCGTTGCAGTTTCTGAACGCCCAGGAGCAAGGCAAACTGATTGTTCCAGAAATCGCGTTCGGAAAGGTAGTCGGCCTTCAGGGTAATGATGCCACCCAAACCCAGGCGACCTACGCCACCACCCACGCGGGGATTGATGATGCCGGTACCGCCGAGGTCGAGACCGATGCCTACGTGGTAATTCCATCCCAAAGAATCGGCGGCCAGGGCTTTGGTAATTTCTTTTAGGCGGTCTTCATTTGCTTCAGGTGCTTGAGCAAAGGCTTGCAACGAAAATAGGACTGCAGCGAACAAGAGGAGAGTTGTTCTCATAATAGCAAGGAAATGGATTGTTTTATAAAGTAAATTTGGAAGACAAAGGAATCACCTACCCGGTTCAAGCAGGTTCTCTTCCTGTCCGTCCGGATAAAAAATTTCGACCTTTTCGCTGGTGAGTTTGCTCAGCGGCAACACGATGGCGCGGTCGGGTGTTTGTAAAATGAGCGAAGTTGCGTCCATGAGCACCACTTTGCCCCGAACGCCCGCTATTTGTACATCATCGCCGATGTGTACCTTCCCGCGGTTGTAATGGCCGGCGAGGTAATTGGCCACCAGATCACGCGCCGCCAGACCGTAACCCAGGGCAAAAGCCAGGGCAAAAGCGGCGATGATGACGGTAAGGTTGGAGGCTATGAATCCGGTGTCCACTTTGGCCTGCGACAATGCGCTGATGGCCACGGTGAGAAACAGGAAATAAAAGATACCGGAAGAAATAAGTTTGGCGGAGCTCACGCCGAGCGATTGCAGGGTGGTGAGCGTCAGGTTGCGCGCCATGTCGGCCAGGAAAAGGCCGAGCAGGAAAAGTACAAAAGCGGAAAAAAGGGCAGGAAGGTAATTCACCAGGTCGCGAACCATCTGGGTGATGGCCGGCACACCCAGCATGTCGGTGGCAAAAATAACAAAGCCCAACATCAGCACGTAGTAAATCATCTGCGAGAGGATGGTGGACAGGTGCACTTTCATGCCCGAGCGTTGCACAAGGTCGATGTCGTTGAGCTTTTCGGTAAAGCTGTCCACCCTCATGCCCGAAAGTATACGGCGTATAATTTTACGCAACGTGTTGGCCACGAGCCAGCCGATAAACAGCACCAGCATGGCGAAAGCCAATTTTGGAATGGCAGCGGCAAAGCGATGAATGAGTTCGGCGAAAACGCCTTCTTTGAGCTTGTCGAAAAAACCCATGGCAACGATTAAGGAAGATGTAGCAAATGAATGTGGAAGTAATTCCGGATTAGGATGGTTTGCGTCGCCAGGAGGGTTGCGAAACGTCTTCTGTGCCACGTTGACCTCCCGGATCGTCGCTCGGACCATGGGCCGGCGCCTGCGGGTTTCGGTGCGCCAGGTCGTTGTCGCCGCCTATGATCTTGGCGGCAGTGTCCAAAGCATTCGGTACGAACAATTCAACCACCTTGCTGAATACCGAAAATGTTCTGGCTTGTTTCTCAATGTGCCGCTCCATTTCATTGATGATGTCGGGACATACATCACATTCCCGACCACGCATGATTTCTCGAAAACTGTTTCGGTCTTCCATCATTGGATTACGTTGTTGCACCTGTATTCAGGCGCTTTAAGATTTAAAAATGGTTCGATCGGCGATTGTTTGATCAAGTTTCTGAGTGTTTCAAACAGATCCCACGCTTCGCTGGGATGACAACATCGGACTGTCGACTGTCGACTTTTTTATTGTAACGGATCATTTCCAAACATCTCTTCGTATAGGTTCTGGGCTTTTTGTTTGGCGCGCATGATTTGCATCTTAATGGCGCTTTCCGTTTTACCCAAAACATCGGCAATTTCCCGGATCTGCATGTCGTCGTGGTATTTCATCATCAGGATTACCTGGTCACCATTGGGCATTTTTTCGAGCACCTTTTCAAGGCGTTCCTGTTTCATTTCCAGGAGCACGCTGTCGGGTATTTCCACATTGGTTTCCTTGCTGAGCTTGCCCACGTCTTCCGAAAAAGTCAGGGGCAATTTTTTCTTTTTCCGGATCATATCGATGCAGTAGTTGTACGTGATCGAATAAATCCAGGTGGAAAAAGAAGACTGCTCGTTGAATTTGGCCAGGTTAAGCAAAACTTTGATGAAAATATCCTGCGTGGCGTCACGGGCAAGGGCTTCGTCGTTCAGCATGGAGATGCTTTTGGCAAAAACCTTGTTCGCATAACGGCGGTACAGGGCCGTGAAAAACGACGTATCCTGTGATCGCAGGTAGGCTGCAATCAGTTCGTTGTCTGTTTGTTCACTAATTTTCTTGGTGGTTACCAACGCTGGCTGGTTTGGTTAAAGGACCTTGAGTATGTTTTGCTCCTGCAAAAAAGACAAATTTCCACGAACAAGGCCTTACAAACCTTTGACTTTCTTTTAAGCCGTTAATAAGACGTTAAAGTGGCCCGGTCGTCACAACGTTTTTTTGTTAAGATTTTAAACGCCGTTTCTTTGCAGTATAAATGCCGTAATGTTATGAAAAACACCGTTTTTTTACTCGTTTTTGCCTTTTCCACGCTGTCGCTTACAGCGCAAAACGCCGATGATGCTTTCCCTTACAACGTGAAACTCACCGCGCCCGACGGTACGGAAGCCAACAGTAAAAAAGTGCTCAAACCAGGCGGCAAACCAACGGTACTGGCTTTTTGGCTCACCACCTGCCAACCCTGCAAGGTTGAACTGGCTACGTATTCCAAGGCTTATCCACAATGGCAGAAGGACCAACCCTTCAACCTGTTCGCCATTTCCATCGACTTCGCCGAGAAATTTCCGCAGGTACAGGAATGGGCCAAACAAAACCAATACCCTTTCCCTATTTTTTGGGACGGCGCCCGCGCTTTTAAAAATCTGTTGCCCGGCAACCTCAACGGTTTGCCTCAGGTGTTCGTATTCGATGCCAAAGGGGGCTTGCGCTACCAACACAAAGGTTTCCGGCCGGGCGATGAAAACGAGTTGTTCAGGCAGGTGCAACAGGCAGCTAAGTAACTACTCGACTGTCCATTCCGACTCAATCTCCCAATTCGCCCGCAACTGCTCTACTTTTTTGGTAAAAAGCCTTTCCGGTTGTCGCTTAAGTGTGTAGTTGCCCGAATCCCAAAAACCGTTGGCATTGCGGTCTTCCACCAGCCGCAACGTGTACGTCGCCGCAGGCAACCTGCCGTACACCTGTCTGTTCGTTCCGTTCCCGTCGGCTGTAAACGTTCGTTTAAGCTCCAGTTTATCGCCGTTCAGCAATTCCAAAACGTACACTTGCCCGGACTTCAGGCCGTTCATGGTAAGGTTGAGCCCTCCAAGTTGCTTTTCGGACAAAACGTTGAATTTGCGCCGCAGGGTATCGGTGTTGGTCACGCCGAAAAAATCGGTGACGGCGCCGGGCAGCAAAACGAGTTCGTGGCTTTTTTCGCTTTTCCAGGCAACGGTAACGTTCACCCGCCGGAGCGATACACTGTCTATGGCGGTGCTGTAAGACACGAAAATTTTGACGCTGTCCTGAATCCACAACCACCTGCTGGTGTCCACACTCGAAATGGGTGTGCCAAAGGACAAAACTGCCGGACGCCCGGGGTTTTGTACCACCGTGCGGGTCACCAGTCCTGAAGTATCAACAGCCTGTTTGGGTGTCGTTTGTTGGGAAAATTTATTGGTGCTTGCTACACTGCCGCTGCCTTCTTCTTCAAAACGCAGTTTGAAAGCACCGAGCCATTTTTCGCGATCGGGCGTTTTTACCCGTACGGTATCTTTGCCCGAATACAATTGCCACGATGCAGGCGCCTGATCGTACCATACGAGCATGGTATCCTTCGAGCGCTCGGTAAGCAACCGCATCCCCGGCTCGCTGGTGGTCAAAACCATAGCATCGGGCCGGCGGGTGTATTGCAAACGCAGCAGTCCATACCGGTTGGCGGTTTGTCCGGTGATGCGCAGATCCGGTTCACTGGCAAACAGACGAAAGGACAAACGGGGTGGCTCCGTGCCGGCAGCCAGCGTCAGCACGGTATCGGCGAAAGCCAAACTGTCTGCCGGTCCGGCCCATTTGAAGTTGAGGTCGGAATCGCGAAATGCCACACACTGGTAGGTGCCCGGGCGCAGGTTGGAGAGTTTAAAATTGCCTTCTTTGTCGGTTTTGGTAAAATAATAAGGCTTATCGAGCCAAACGGCGCTGTCAGAAGGCGGATCGTACAAAGCGACGGTGATGTTGTTGGAGGCTTTGCCGCTGAAGGCGTCGTTGACCACGCCGGCCACCGAAAGGCTGTCGATGTAACTACCCGTGGAAAACACAAAACGAAGATCCGGAGCCACGTTGCCTTCGTGCAGGTCTTTTACGGCTGCGCCGAAATTGATGGTGTAGGTGGTGTTGGGTTTTAAAACCTCATCCTTGTCGAACTTCACCTTCACGGTTTTGTCTTTCAGGGTAATGTCGGGGCGTTTGGCGAGTGGTGGCGACACCAGGACCTTTGCGGCAGCATTGTCGAGAACGACCCACTCATTAAACGTCAGTTCAAACTCCCGCTGGTTAAAATTGGTGGTCATGTTGGGCGTGCTTGCACTGCTGTCGATGCGTGGTGGTTCGGTATCGCGCGGACCGCCTTCGATGGAGCCCTGCCGTGCACACGACAAAACGACAAGGGTCACAAACAGGGCCTGAAAAAATGGAAAACGAGTTTTTTGCATCATGAAACGGGCACGGCGATTTCTTCGACAATGAAATACATGTCGACGAGGCCTTTGTTGTGCACTTCTTTTTTGCCGCGGTATTCGCAGCTGAAACGGTGTTTAACGGCTTCGTAGGTGACTTTTGAAATGTTCACACGACCTGGCTCGCCGAGTTCTTCGAGTCTGGACGCGAGGTTTACCGCGTCGCCCCAGATGTCGAAAGCAAATTTGTTTTTACCCACCACACCACCGATCACCGGACCGATGTGGATGCCGAT
>JADLBE010000420.1 GCA_020847915.1 Saprospiraceae bacterium
CAGGCGCCCGAAACCGCCGATGCCATGGGTAAAACTCTCACGCAATGCAGCGCGCCCGTGGTTTTGGATGCCGATGCGTTGAATTTGTTGGCTGCGAACTCAGCATGGTGGCACCTCATTCGTCCGGGAAGCATCCTCACGCCGCATGTGGGTGAGTTCGAAAGACTGTTTGGAAAAAGTGCCAACGGTTTTGAGCGCAACGACCTGCAAATTCGTTTGGCCGTGGAACATAAAGTCGTGATCGTGTTGAAAGGTGCGAACACCTGTGTGGCGTTGCCGGACGGGCACTGCTGGTACAATGCTACGGGCAATCCGGGCATGGCCACCGGTGGCACCGGCGATGTGCTCACCGGTTTGCTTACAGCTCTCCTGGCACAAGGCTATAAGCCGGCCGATGCGGCCATGCTGGGTGTATATTTGCACGGTCTGGCGGGCGATCTGGCGGCAAAGGAAACGGGTGAAGAAGCGTTGGTAGCCGGGGATGTGGCGGCGTGGATCGGAAAAGCGTATTTGAGTTTGGGAGCGTAGCGCAGTTTCGCGCAGAATGTTTTTACACGTAGAGGAGTTTCGCACAGATGTACACAGACAAAAAAGCGCAGATTTACACAGACAAATGCTTCATTATTTCTGTGTAAATCTGCACCTTTTTGTCTGTGTACATCTGCGCGAAACCCCTTTCGCGAAAACAAAAACGCCACCCAGGGCGAACCCTAAGTGGCGATATTATAGCAAGGCTTTAAAAATCTTACGACAGCAGAGCGTCAATTTTAGCCTGGAGGGCTTGTTTCGACTGCACGCCGACGATTTTATCTTTCAGTTCGCCGTTTTTGAACACCAGGAAAGTAGGGATACCGCGCACGTTGTAGGTGGTAGGTACTTCCGGGTTGTCGTCAACGTTGAGTTTGCCGATCACGGCGCGTCCTTCGTATTCTTTAAAAAGCTCGTCGATCACGGGCGTCATTTGGCGGCAAGGACCGCACCATTCGGCCCAAAGGTCGATCAGAGTAACTTTATCACTTTTCAGAACTTCCGTTTCGAAGCTAGCATCTGTGAATTCGCGTGCCATATTGCTTAAATTTATGTTGATTGAGAAGATTTAGTGTTATAACACCTTTCAGACGTTATTGGTTGCAAAAGTAACGCTAATTGGACAACCCCGGAGGGTTAAAAGGGTACTATTTGAGGCCGCAATCTTCCGAAATGTAGTGGCGCGGACATATCGGTCCTTACAGGATGACAAAAGTTTCTGGTCTTATAGCAGGGGCCCCTTGTCATCCTGTAAGGACCACCCATCCTCACAAAAAAGAACCGATGTATTCCTTCAACTGGTAGATAAAACTCAGGAAAAGGGAGGGTTTGAACACCAACGGGAACAAAAAGCCAAAAACGGCGCCATAAAAGTGCGCAGCATGGTCGATGTTGTCGCCACCCTGTTTGGAGGCATAGGAGCTGTACCAAAGGTAAAGCACACCGAAAATGAAGCCCGGAATGGGGATGGGAATAAACATGAACCCGATGCCGATGGTGGGATTGAGCAAAATAGCCGCAAACAACACGGCCGCTACGGCACCCGAAGCACCGATGCTCGCAAACCCCGGATGACTTTTGTGTTTGAAATACGTAGCCGCCGATGCCGCAGCGATGGCGATGATGTAAAATACCAGGTACAACAAGTCGCCCACACCGGGGAAAAGCAGTGCGAACCATTTTTCCACGATGGACCCAAAAAAGTACAGGGTAAACATGTTGAAAAACAGGTGCATGTAATCGGCATGCAGGAAACCGGCTGTGATCCAGCGGTAGTACTCTTTTTCCCGTTCTTCGGCATAAGGCCAGTGGCGGAAACGGTACATGATTTCGCCGTTGTTGAAGGCGAGCAGCGATACGCCGACAGTAACGGCGATGATGAGGTAGGTGATCATGGCGCGAATGTACAATTTCCAACTTGGGTGCGGGCAATATTACAACCTTTGTTGTTCGTAATCGCAATATTTAGCAAAATATGTAGACTGTAATCGCAAAATTTGTATTATATTTGCGGTTAAATATAGTTGTTATGATTCAGCGCATGGTTGAAAATCAGATACTGGACCGCATTTTTAAAGGTAAGGTCATTTTGTTGTTCGGGCCGCGTCAGGTTGGTAAAACGACATTGGTAAAACGAATCATACAATCCTACCAGGATACGGCAATGTACTTCAACGGCGACGAACCGGATGTACAACAATTGTTGCGTCGTAAATCCTCCGCGGAATTAAAAGCCATCATCGGTAGTCGGACGTTGGTGGTTATAGACGAGGCACAACGCATAGAGAACATCGGACTCACCCTTAAATTAATGGTGGACCAGTTTCCCGAAATTCAGATCATTGCAACGGGTTCATCGGCTTTTGATCTGGCGGATCAGACGCAAGAACCGCTTACGGGGCGCAAATACGAGTTTTATCTTTTTCCGATAGCCTTTGCTGAAATGGCCGCGAGTCAGGGTTTGCTGGATGCCCAAAGACTGGTCAACCACCGCATGATTTTTGGTTATTATCCTGAAATCATCACAAAACCAGGAGAAGAAGCGGAAAACCTGCGTTTGTTGGCAAACAGTTACCTGTACAAAGACATCTTTGCGATGCAGGAGGTGCGCAAACCGGTATTGTTGCAAAAAGTACTGCAGGCACTGGCTTTTCAAATGGGCAGCGAGGTGTCGTACCACGAAATAGCCCAGCTTACCGGTTCCGACAACCAGACGGTGGAGCGTTACATCGACTTGTTGGAAAAAGCCTTTGTGGTGTTTCGCCTCAACAGTTTCAGCCGAAACCTGCGCAATGAATTGAAACGTTCAAAAAAAATCTATTTTTGGGATAATGGCATCCGAAATGCAGTAATTTCCAATTTCAATCCGGTCGACCTTCGACAAGACACCGGAGCTTTATGGGAAAATTTTATGGTGAGTGAACGGCAAAAAATCAACCATTACAATGCCCTTTTTCCCAACATTTATTTTTGGCGCACCCACCAGCAACAGGAAATTGATTACCTCGAATCCATGGGTGGTCAACTTCAGGCGTATGAATTTGCCTGGAATGTTAAAAACAAAAAAAAGCTACCGACAGCTTTTGCGCAAGCTTATCCGGATGCTGGATTCACCGTCGTTACTCCTGAAAATATGCAGTCGTTTGTGATGGCGTAACCATGGAGGTCGGGCTTCAGCCCGACACCTAGTGGTCGGATTTTAATCCGACCCAGTGCCGTGAGGGGGATGTGATAATGAGGAGGTATCGGGCTGAAGCCCGATGACCCGTTGTCGGGCTGAAGCCCGACCTACATGGTTACGGCAAAACAACAAGTGGCGTATGACCTTCGTACACCAAATCGTTGATGAGGAATTTGCGAAACAACGGATCGGTCAGCAGCCGTGACCCTTTTTGAACGACCAAAATTTCCTCCGTTTTGTTGTTGATCACCTTTTTGATGTTTTCAAAGGGATTTTTGCCTTCGTAAATGGTGATTCTGGTGGTGTATTTGTCTTTGTATCGACTGCACAAATCGTTGAGTTGCTGTTCCGTGTCCTCGTTGTGCTCACCAGGTTTGGAAAGGTGGGAGAAGTTGATGCTTTCAATACCGTGATCTAAAAATGCGAGAAATTTTTCAAAAGCGGTCAGGTTCAAGGGGGGCTTGTCGGTTACGGCCACAAAGATTTTTTTGGGTGAAAAACGGGTAACTTCCTTGGGGATGGCGGCCAGGAGCGTATCGGTTTGTTCAATGATTTCAACGGCATAACTGCCTATAAAAATTTGCTTCAGGATGCCTGTGCCTTTCAGACCGACCAAAATCATGTTGTCGTACTGCTCATTCCGCAAATCCGCCAAATGCAAATTCAAATGTTGGTAGGTGGCATCGTAGCGAATGTTGGTGGCTTCGGGCGCTATTTTAAACGCAAAATTTTTCAGTTCATCGATGGATTCAGAAATGTTTTGCTGTACCACACTTTCCCTCAAGGCATCGTTTACCCGGGAAGAGATGAGTTTGCTGGTTTGGTGAATAAGCAAAATCTCCGCTCCAATTTCCGTGCTCCAGGAATAAGCGTATTTCAACAGGTTTGCGGAGTAATCTGAAAAGTCGATGAGGACGATGAAACGTTTTTGCATGGTATCATGGGTTGTGGTAAGGTTCGTTGCGGAGGATGGTCATCGCTCTGTACAATTGTTCCATCAAAAACAAACGTACCATTTGGTGGGAAAACGTGAGCCGGGAAAGCGATATTTTTTCCTGCGCCCTTTCGTACACGGCGTCGCTGAACCCGAAAGCGCCGCCGATGAGGAAAATAAGGCGGCGTGGCGATTGGTTCAACCGTTTTTCCATCCAGTGCGCCAGTTCCACGGAAGTAAATTCCTTGCCGTTTTCATCCAGCAAAACAAGGTAATCGTCGCTTTGCAATTTGGCGAGTACTTTTTCACCTTCCTCTTTTTTGATCACCCGGGCTTCAGCGGTTTTCACTTTTACGTCGGGTATGATTTGCCACTGCACGGGCACGTAGTTTTTCAGCCTTTTTTCAAAAATGGCCATGCCCTCGTCGAGGTAACGCTCGGAGGTTTTGCCGATGGCCCAAAGCTCTATTTTCATAGGTTTCCAAACATGGATGTAAGTAAGGAGCGGTTGTTGGGCTGAAAAAGTTCGGACAAGGTTTCCGACAGGCTGTTGCGGTCGGGAAATTGTTTCTCCAAAGCTTTTACGATGTTTTTAGCCAATGCGGTTTCACCTTGTTTAACCAGCGGGCGCAACTGTTCGCTTACCCAGGTGGCTGCCTGCGGACCGAAGTGCTCGTTCAGGTAGTCGCCCAAAAAGTGTACATATTGTTCCTGCACCAAATTGGCATGGGCCGGCAACAACACCGAAGCATATTTTTGCAGCAAAGTATGGTCGGGATGTTCCTGCAGCAAGGCGGCCAACACCAGGGTGTCGTTTTCAGCGGCCAACAAACCGGCTACCGCCCTCAGGTCGCCTTTGGATTTCATACTTTCCAGCAACTTCAGTTTTTCATTTTGCCATTTTTTGCCCGCAGCTTTTTTCATTTTTTCCAAAAGCTCCGGCTGGCCGGAATGCAAATAACGCCTGCCCAAAAGTTGCATCAACAGCGATGTATCTTCTTGTTTTTCAGCGATTAACAGCAACAGGTCCTCAATTTCTCTGGTTTGCCCGGCGTTAAAAATGCCCTGTTCCAGAAATGCGTTGCCACAAAACTTGGCCGCATCCCAGGCGTGCAGGTAATACAGTTGCGCAACGGCGTCTTTCACTACGGCAGGTTGAGCAGCGTAGTCGTTGAGTACCCGTTTCACGGCTTCCGGCCGACCGCGCAGGGACAAGGTGTACAAATACAGGTAAAGCACAAATGTCGGGGCAGGGTGGGGAGTTTCGTCAAACCAGGTGTTTACCCGGTCGAACTTCGCCGCTTCACCTGTGCGTGCTGCTATGATGCGCAATACATCGCGCGACGATTCGGGGGGAACCACGCCTTTGTGGGCGTGTTCGAACACAAACGTCCAGATGTCGTCGTGCAATTCGGGCGAAATATCCAGTCCAACGAGGTCGAGCAGGCTTTTCGACGCCAACTGGTAGTGGTAAAGGAGTTGTGTGCGGCGGGGTTCTTCAGCCGAAAGTACCAGTGGCCGCAACTTCTGCATTTTGGCCGAGGCCATTTGGAATACACGGGGATAGTGGCCTTGTTCCAGCGCTTTTTCAAGCTGCGATTCCAAATCGAGCAAGGTTTTGCGCAGACGCCGGTATTCGGGTTCGCGCAGTTTGCCCGATTTGGGTGTTACGGTATCAAGCAGCAGCAGCCAAGGATTTTCTGCTTCGCTGAGCGATGCGGCAAACCAGGTTTTGATGGCCAGGGAAAAATCGCGGTCGCGCCGGGCGTAATCGCGTACAAATTCGGTGAGCGCCTCCGGGGGCACCTGGGCCAACAGGGTAGGGATGTTGAGTTTGACGGAACCTTTTTCCGAGGTGTTTTCTGCCTGTTTGAGCTGCCGTTCTTCGGTGCGTTGGTTGATGTACTGGCGAACGCGCAGGAGTACGGCTGCGATGTGCGGACACATGAGCCGCCGCCCTTCGGTCCAGCATTCACACGTAAAAGCTTTGATCTTTTGAGGTGTGATCATAACCTCCACTTCGTACGGTCCGCCGTTTTCAGGGTCCTCCACAAGCGATACCCAGAAGTTTTTTTCCACTTCGCGCAGGTTTTTCACATGCCCCGCCTGCACCAGGTCTTGCGCGGTGTTCCAGGTGTTCGGACTGATGAAAAACTCAAAATCTTTCAGCGCGCGTTTTACCATGCGTCGTTTTTACGTTTGGACAAACTACAAAGCTAATCAGGATTTACAGGACTTTAGGATTTTCAGGATTGGATTTTCAGGATTTTTCAGGATTGTACTTGTCTTATGGCGTTTGGAATGTCAAGTTTTGGGGGTAAAAGCAAAAGGAAATGTATCTTTACCCGGCTGCCGAGATTGGTAGTTTCCCTGTATGCGAACGCTTTACCTGATACGACACGCCAAGTCGAGCTGGGACAATCCCGGACTGCGTGATTTCAACCGACCACTCAACGAACGAGGACAACGCGATGCACCCCTTATGGCTGCACTGATCGCCAAAATGGGTATTAAACCCGACCTTATCGTGAGCAGTCCTGCCCGCCGGGCCATCACCACTGCCCAATATTTTGCCGATGCCCTTGGCATAGCGGATGATGACATTGTGCGCAATCAGGAAATATACGAAGCTTACCCGCAAGAAATCCTGCGCCTCATCAGTGAACTGCCCGAAAAGTCCGAAACGGTGTTTATGTTTGGGCACAATCCTACGTTTACCGATGTAGCCAACCGTTTTTCCGACGATTTTATCGAAAATATCCCGACTTGTGGCATCGTGCGCATTGAGTCGCCGGCGGATTCGTGGCGCTCGTTTTACGAAGGCAATGCCCGCGTAATCGCGCAATATTTTCCCAAAGCTGTTTTATGAAAAAAATCGGCTTGTTTTTGCCACTGCTCGTATTGCTGTTGCAGTGCGCGCCAAAGGATCCCCCGGTTGTAACCGATATCCCCGACGAAAAGATCACCAAAATCATGGCCGATCTCCATTTGGCCGATGCTGCGACCAACGGACTGGCGGGTTATGAAAAGGACAGCCTGATGAAGGTTTATTTCAAACAGGTATTCGAAATGCACGGCATCGAACAGGAACGTTACGAAAAAAATCTGGAAGGTTTGTCGGTGAACATCCTACGCATGGAGGCCGTTGTGCGCGCCGCAGATTCGCTTTTGCTGCAGCGCGATAGTTTGTACATGAAAAAAGATACTACGAAATCGATACTTGGGAGGTGAAA
>JADLBE010000421.1 GCA_020847915.1 Saprospiraceae bacterium
CAAAGGGTCATCAAACCTTGAGAACATGTTGCACCCTTTGGGCAAAAATGGCTTTGTTTTTAAAAAACACAAATCCATCCAATTTATATTTGGCTCACCGTTTGAAATAAGTTCAAATTTTAGTTAAATAAAGCTTATTTATATTGATTATAAACTCTTAAGCAAATTATATTTTATCAAATTTAGTTTTCACAAAAAATAATTCATATTTTACAAAACCTGATGTAGAAAAGAGTGTTTAATGTTTCCGGTATTTTCCGGTGCAAATGTTAAACAACATTGGTTTTATGGAATCTCTGTTCTCATCCCCTCTTTTCCTTGCGGCCAACCTGGCGCAGAACGATTACATTGGGTTCACCTTTTTTATTGGCTACATGGCCATGTTTGCTGCATCTGTGTTCTTCTTCATGGAACGCAGTCAGGTAGACGGAAAATGGAAGACCTCCCTGCTTATTTCCGGTCTTATCACCATGATCGCGGCTGTACACTATTTTTACATGCGCGACATTTGGCTGGAAACCCAAACCTCTCCCACACAGTTCCGCTACATCGACTGGATCCTCACGGTTCCCCTGATGTGTGTGGAATTTTACCTCATTTTGAAGGCCTTCGGCGCTAAAATCGGGTTGTTGTGGAAAATGATCGCATATTCCATGCTGATGCTTGTAGCCGGTTACCTCGGTGAAACCGTATTCAGAAGCAACAGTGTGGTTTGGGGCATCATTTCCACCATCGGTTACGTCGGTATCCTTTACGAAGTTTGGCTCGGTTCGGCCCGTAAACTGGCCAACAACTCCAACGATCCAAACCTTCAAAAAGCATTCAGCGCACTTTCGTGGTTTGTCCTGGTTGGCTGGGCCATTTATCCCATCGGCTACATGGCCATCGAAACCGATGGCTGGTTGCGCGGCGTAATTTCCGTTACCAACATGGACCTGATTTACAACATCGGCGATGCCGTGAACAAGATCGGTTTCGGACTGGTCATCTACAGCCTTGCCGTGAGCTCTTCCGCGAAGCCCAAAGCAGCCTGATCGGTTCCGTTTGAGATGTAAAAAAGGGGCTCTTCATGGTGGGGAGCCCCTGCTTTTTTCCAAAACACGCACAACACTACAAACATGCCGGATCATCAACCGCCTTTTCACATTTACGACTACATCTTCTGCGGACTCGGCGCCTCGGGGTCGTTGGTTTTGTTTGAGCTGGACAGGCGGGGAATGCTTCACGGAAAATCCATTCTTGTTTTCGAGCCGGGTAATAAATCAGCAAACGACAAAACCTACTGTTTCTGGACAACACCTGATGATCCTTCCACCGCTGCCATTCAGGACATCATCAGCAACCGGTGGCAAAAAATCAGCGTACCTTATCACGCGGGTGCATCCATTGATCCGCTGCATTATTGCCGCATACGCAGCATTGACCTCTACGAAAAAGCAAATAACATCCTTAAAAATTACAAGGCGACCTGCTTACAGGACAGTGCAAATACTCTGGAAAACGACCATGAAAACGTCGTTATCAGAACAAAATCAACAGTATACCACGGAAAAACGGTATTCGACAGCAGGCCCCCACGCTTCCTCGTACCAAGAAAAAACCAGGTCGTTTTGTGGCAATCGTTCCTTGGACTGGAAGTGTCTATCGATCAGGGTGTCATCGATACGGAGACCGTCGTATTGATGGATTTCAACGTGCCGCAGGAACACCACACGCAGTTCATGTACGTCCTGCCTTTAAGCCCCAACACCGCCCTGGTGGAACTCACCCGCTTCGGATCGGATAAAATTTTGGAAGGTCCGGCCTGGAAAATTCTGGAGACTTACCTCAAGGAAAAATTCGGCAACCACACCATCACGGGTATTGAACGTGGCAACATCCCCATGGTCAGCGCAGCCATCGAAACTCCCGAATCACTCCGGGGCGTAATTACCCTGGGCAGCCGGGCAGGGAACATCAAACCAAGTACCGGATACGGGTTCATGAAGATGCTGCGACATGCCACGGATGTCGGGGAGGCTTTGTCGCAGGCACAAACCCCGGCCGCACCCACAACGCCGGCAAGATTTGCCTTTTACGACCGTTTGTTGCTTTTGGTTCTCTGCTACTGGCCGCATTGGGGAAAACCGGTTTTTGAGCAGTTGTTCCGGAAAATTCCTGCGCCGGATGTGTTGAAATTTTTAGATGAAAAAACCTCCACGAGGGAAGACCTTTCCATTTTATTAAGCCTACCGTTTCGTCCTTTTCTGGCTGCACTCGGCATCGAACTGCAGGCTCATTTCAGTCGGTACAAACACGTATTGCTCCCGCTAATTCTGAGTGCTGTAAGTGTTTTGTTCCCGGGTTTACAACCGACGGTGTATTTCCTGTTGCTGACGGGACTGATTTTGGTAGGCCTGCCCCACGGCGCCCTCGACCATGTTGTGGAAACAGGCAACATCCGCAAAAAAATCACGCCCGGGTTCATCATCCGGTACCTTGGCAAAGCCGCCATCATGGCCGGTTGCTGGTGGCTTTCTCCCTTGTTCGGCGTGTTGCTTTTTGTCGGATACTCGGCCTGGCATTTTGGACAGACGGACTACACCGAATGGCAGCGCAACTCCAAAACCGGGGCTTTTTTGTGGGGTTTAAGCCTGTTATTCATTATCCTGCTCACCCATGCCGAAGAACTTAGCCACATCCTCCGTGCGATGCACATTGACTTGGGGCGAGTTCCCGAACAATTCGGGAGCCAAGCCATGGTTGCAGGATTGGCCCTGCTCACCCTTCAGCTCGTATCCAGCTTGTTCGCAAAAAACGGCTGGAAACAAACACTCACCCTGATGACCTTACTTCTGGGCATCAAACTGCCACTTTTGCTTTGTTTTGGCATCTATTTCATCGGACAACACAGCGTATCGGGATGGTTTCACCTTCGCAAAACCCTGCAAACCACCCACCGGGAAATGTTGATTAAAGCAGCGCCGTTCACACTCGGCGCCCTGGGCATGTTTGCCGTTGCCTTCGCCATAGCAGGTGAAGCATTGCTTTCCTGGAACCATGCAGCTGTCTTTTTCATCGTGCTTTCGTGCATCAGTTTTCCACACATCCTTGGCATGCATGTGTTTTACCAAAACAAGAAGCAACCAGAATAAGCATAGTTACCTAAACATCGCGTTGTATTCCTCGAGTGTCATCTTTTTGCCCTCACCGGGAGGTTTCATTTCCTTCTTTTTCACCTTTCGGAACTTGATTTCAGTTGCTGTATAAATATTTGTGCCCTCGTCCAGGTCAAGCTTAAGGATGGTCCCTGGGAGTTGTCCGTACAACATCGGCCCCATGCCATGTGGCAGTTCGCCAGTAAACCACGCTTTGAGTATCATTGGGTTTCCGTATAACACCACATCATGCAATACCGCGAGTCGGCAAGAATAACCAAGGATTGTTTGTGTTTCATCGCTTAGAATCCAACCAGGGGCACAAATTTCCTCTTCGATCAGGTATTTTTTTTCAATCTGACGGTATCTCCGACCGGTAGTGAAATTGGTGTAAGTGACAGCCTCAGTCCTATTCACCGGTAATATCTTACTGCCTCCGGATTGTTTCTTGCTGCGGTATAGGCTTTCCCCTTTTTTAAAAAACAACTTGCTATGGAAAATCTGGTATTCGGGTATTAAACTTCTCAAACAGGTATCATTTCCTGTCAGAATGCGATGCACATCCAGTCGTGATTCAAAAAATATCACACCTTCGTCCTGCTGCGCGTGCAAAACCACCACAAACAAAAGGCATAAAAAAAGGAAAACAACCTAAGCTTCATAACAATCAAAATCTTTGGTAAGGCTCCCAAAGATAAACCCCCGCTCCCAACCCAAACCAACGCTGTTGCAATTTGGGGTAAAAAGTCGGGGGGGTTGTGGGGGG
>JADLBE010000422.1 GCA_020847915.1 Saprospiraceae bacterium
CGAAAAATTCACCCAAAACAGGATCGCCGTAAGTATTGCCATCGAAAAATTCGGTGACGATGGCGCCGTCAGGGAACATCACCACCGGATCAACGGGGATTTGTCCCCACGGTCCGCCCACAAAATCGGGCCCCTGTGAACCAACAATGGTCATTCCCGCCGTTTTGCCGTCTGCAAATTGGGCGGCGCCAGCCGTGATGACCACCGGATGAACCCGTTCTACACCCTGCAACGAACTGATTTGCCTGCCAATACGCATGTCGAGTTGGGCGAGTTGGTTTGCATCCTCCGTTTTGTCGTCCACCACCCAAATGTATTGGTCGTTGTTGGCCACGATGCTTTTCATGGCATCGGTGAGGAATATAAAAATGCCGGCTTGTTGCCCGACCAGAAAAATGGATATAACAACGCCGGCCAAAGCGCCTATCGACTTGGGTTTGTCGTAAAGGATGAATTGTATGGCTGTTTTAAACATGGCGTATCAGAGTTGGATGATGCATTCAACACGTGAACCGATCAGCAACCCTTCAGGATCGTCCAATTGCACGCGTACTTCACGTACACGGCGGTCTTCCGGATCTCCTGCGCTGTCGGCAAAAAGTGATTTTTTGCGCAAATAGGGCGACATAAGGACCACTTTTCCACGTGCCAAAATTTCGCTGCTGCCTTGCGGACGGATGTAGGCCTGCTGGCCCAGCCGAATGCGGTCGGCAAACATTTCATCAATTTCCGTGATGGCCATGATGGGGCCAACGGGCGCAAATTCGGCGAACCCGGTTTGGCTGTCGAGAAATTGTCCTACCCGGGCATCGATGGAAAGTATTTGGCCATCCATGGGAGCGCGTACGGTTTTTTGCTCTGCCAACGTTTGGTAATAAACCACGTCGGCCCGGAGTTCGCGAGCCCGGCCTTCCTCTTGTTTCACCAAAGTTTCCTGCACCTTTATTTGTTGTTCCAGATCCGGAATGAGTGCCCGGGTATTGTCGAGCTGTTGTTGGGTGAGGGCATTTCCCTTGAAGAGGGCCTCGTCGCGCGACAAATCGGCCCGGGCTTTGTCCAATTTGACCTGAAGCAGTTTCAGGTTTTGAAGGGCAGCTTCGATGGCTTGGTTTTGGGTACCAAGTTTGGAATTGGCCTGCGTCAACTGTGCATTTTCGATTTCGGCGTCGAGGGTAAGCAGCAATTGCCCTTTTTTTACCTTATCTCCTATACGTGCTTTCACCTCCCGGATGTACCCGCTTTTTTCGGCACTGAGGTTGATGATGCGTTCGGATGGTTCCACAACGGCAATCCCGAGCACTTCGGTCACCGTGGCACGGGTGCGCAGCGAGTCAGTTGCTGTTGCGGCATCGGCGGCCTGGTCATTTTTGCCGCCACAGGCAACAAAGGTGGTGCATACGGCAAGCAGCAGGAGGAAAGAAATTTTGGTCATGGTATCAGAGGTTCTGTTCCTTTTGTTGGAAGTTTTCGATTTCACGGGCGAAGCCGTTTTCCACTTCAATAAGGCGGTGTGCATAGGGTTTGAGCCTGGGGTCGTGTGTTACAACTGCTACGGCCTTGCCTTCGTCTGCCAGTTGCCGCAGTTCTTCCATCACCACAAACATGGAATTTTTATCCAACGAGGCGGTTGGTTCATCACAAAGGATGATTTTCGGATTGGTAACCAGGGCGCGGGCGATGGCGATGCGTTGTTGTTGTCCTCCCGAAAGTTGTTTGGGCAGGTTGCGTTTCCGATCCACCATGCCCACCATTTCCAAAGCGGCATGTACGCGCAACCGTATTTCGGAGGGTCGCACGCCCTGCATGCGCAAAGGCATGGCTACATTGTCCTCGGCTGTAAGTGGGGATAAAAGATTGAAATTTTGGAAAACAAATCCGATGGTGTTCAGCCTGAGATTGGCAAGTGCAGCTGGTTTCATGCGGTTGATGTGGTTGCCGTCTACCCATAATTCGCCTTCGCTGGGATAAATAACACAACCAATCAGGGACAAAAGTGTCGTTTTACCGCTGCCCGAAGGACCGATGATGAGTGTAAGTTCCCCTTCCCGAAATTCAAGCGTGGTGGGTTGCAGGGCAACAATCGTTTGGTCGCCCATCCGGTATTCTTTGCCTGCGTTTTCAAGACGCGCGATGCTCATTTGGATTTGTTTTATAAGGAGAACATACCTTGTGTTTGATTGTTTTGTATGCTATCAAATTTTTTTTAAAAAAAATATTATGTAAACAAACTAAATGTTTTTTGCGTTCTTTAGTCCAACACAATACAGGATATGGCAAACAAAGTAGTTGAACTGGTGAATGTTTGGGCAAAAATGGAGGCTGAGACGCCCGATCTTGACTTACAAACCTTTTGCAGAAAATGCCTGCAGGAACACAACGACCAGGCATTTGCAGAAGCAGAGGCGGTTTTGCCCGGCGGCAGTGCACCGGGGGTATTGGGCATGTTGTTTGGAAAATTGTACCGTTACACCAACATTTATGTCAAAAAAGCCTTGCAGGACCTGCCGCTAAGCAGCATCGACGAGGCGATTTACCTTGAAATCATCGCCAGGGCCCAAACGCCACGGAAAAGTGATGTCATCCACGAGGCCTTGTCGGAATTCCCGTCGGGTATAGACATCATCAAAAGATTGGTGAAACATGGGTTGGTGGAAGAACTGCCCGATGCCGAAGACCGCCGCTCCAAACGCCTGCGACTCACGCCTGCAGGTCATGACATGCTCCTGGAAACCCGGGAACGACTTGGGCGTGCTTCACAGCTGGCCTTCGGAACCTTATCTCAGGGAGAAATGGCCGAACTGATTCCTTTGTTATTCAGGCTCGAGCAGCACCATGCCAACCATTACAAAGCTGTGCGGTCCGCCTCGGACATCGAAACGGTGGAGCAGATTTTTGGCTGATTAACGGTCGGCTCGGACTTCGCGCACCCTTTGGGACCAAAAGGGCCCAAAGTCACTTTTGGGCTTTCTGCACAGGTACACCGAGGTGCCAAACTCTCGTGCAAAGGTGTCTTGGACACTGCCGATGAGTTGTATGTCTGTAAAAAGGGCTTGTATGTCTTCCCCCAGTTCATCGTTGATGTACACCATGTTTTGCACACCAGGTGGCAAATATTCAGGCGCCCAGAGACGGTAGCTGTCGGAAAAGCTGCACACAGGCACCGGGGGTTTGCCCAAAAGTTCCACGGCGCCCGCCTGGCCATAATTTTCCGCATAAATCATAATGTCGTCTGTTTGGCCATGGATTTTTAACGCTTTGGTGGCCAAAGCGGCCATTTCGGGCCAACCCAGCATGTCGGCATAATCCTGGGGCAGCGCGTGTATTTTGCCATCTTCCCAGCGCAGACCGCCCTCAAGGGCGGGATGTTGAAAATATTTGGAAAGTTTGGGCGCAGCCCAAATGGGTTTGCCGGCGGGCGCCAAAGGCAGGGCAAGCAGACCGATAAAAACCATTGCGGTGGCGATGGCCCAACGCGGTTTTAAATAATGTTCGTAACAAACGCCGCCTGCGGCAAACAAAACCGGGAAGGCGCCAAGGGTGTAATAACTTTTGCCATTGGCCAATAAAAAAACACCCAGCAGCGCCATGAAAAACCAGGCAAGCAGCCTGAAAGATTGCATTCTTGGGTGCAGCAATAAAAAAAGCAATCCCGGAAGCCAAACGAACAATCCAACACCATGCATCAGCAACTGATCGGTGAGAAATTGCATAGGTTGTACGTTTTGAAGTTGGGATTCGGCCAGCTCCTGCATGTGCGCTGCAACCGGCCAGTGGTGCAGGTATTGCCAAATCAGGTTGGGCGTAAAAACAGCAACAGAAGCCGCCAGGGCAATCCAGGGATCTTTGGTCAGCAGTATGCGCCAACGCCCGTTGAGCAACAATGCAACAAACAGTGCGGCCGCCCAAAACACAAGGGTGTATTTGTTGAGCATGCCCAGTCCGGCTACCAAACCAATCCAAAGCCAGTCGAATTTCCCGGGTGCATGCAACCACCGCACAAGCAGTAAAGACAAGGCGCCCCAGCACAGGATGTCGAAAGGGACGGGTTGCAACATGGTGAATGCGCGTTGCCAGGCGACCGAAGCGATCATGGCGACGCCTGTTATCAAAACGGATTTGTTGCCGCCGCCGAGCAATTGTACGGTACGCAGGGTGAGGTAGACAAGTAAGGTGCCTGCCAATGCGGGAAAAAGACGGGTTGCAAACACCGAATCGCCCAGGAAAAACTGGGAAAACCAGCTCAAAGCCCCGATCATGGGTGGATTTGACCAAAATCCGAAATCGGGCCTTCGGCCAAGGGCCAGGTACAGCAGTTCATCGCGGTGGTAACCCAAAGGAGCGGGTAGGGCGACGTGGAGAAGGAAGAAGGCGAGGGAGAGGAGGGCTGTAAGTATTGACGTTTTCACTGGGATCTGTGGAATTTGAATGACGAGATACGAAATTTGAAATTTGATTTTTGAATTTAAGGGCCCTCACTCCGCCATTTTGTCTGAATCAGGATTTTCAGGATTATAGGATTTACATGATTTTGATCCTTTAAAAGTGGAAATCATCACTTCATCACAGACCAAAATCAAGTAAATCCTATAATCCTGAAAATCCTGATTCAGACAAATGGCGGAGTGAGGGCTATAAAAATCAAATTTCAAAAATCTTACGTCGTCAATCGTCATTCAAATTCCACAGATCCCATGCTCCCCGGAATGATTTCAAATGATTCTTCTGCGTTGCATAAACCAGTAAAGCAGTCCGGTAACCAGTCCGGTACCAAGCACGGTAGCGTAGAAGGCAAATGGTTTTTCCGGGATGCCGTTGGGGATATTCATGCCAAAAAACGAAGAAATGAGGGTTGGCACCATCAGGACGACGGTGATGATGGTGAGCCTGTGAATCACCTGGTTGAGGTTGTTGGAAATGATGCTGGAATAGGCGTCCATGGTGCCGTTAAGGATGTTTGTGTACACGTTCGACATGGACAGTGCCTGTGAGTTGTCGATGATGATGTCTTCGAACAGTTCGGTCAGGTCTTCGTTGCCGCTGATGTGCAGGAAGTCTGTTCGTTTCATTTTCATTTTGAGCAATTCATTGGCGTTCAATGAGTTGACAAAATACACCAGGCTTTTTTCGATGGAGAGCAGTTGTTTGAGCTCGGCGTTTCGGCTGGAGTGCATCAATTCTTTTTCGATGCGGTTGCGCCGCATGTTGAGGGTTTTGAGGCACGCGAGGAAGTGGTAAACGTTTTGTTCGAGTATTTGGAGGACGAAGTGTTTTTCGTCGGCGGGGTTGAACGTGCGCATTTTGCTTTCGAGGAAGCGGTCGAGGACCGGTGTTTCGAAAGCGGAGACGGTAATGACGTGTTCGATGGTAAGGATGATGCCGATGGGCACAGTGATGTAAATGGCTTCATTTTCCCCTTCGGCGTTTTCATTCAATACGGGTGTATTGATCAGGATGAAGCGTATGTCTTCATCACGTTCGTAACGGGCACGTTCGTCGAGGTCGAGGGAGTCGGTCAGGAAAACGGGGTCAAACTCGAACCGGCGGGCGATATCGTCCAGTTCATCCGGGGCGAAGGGTGGGGTGAGGTTCACCCAACAGCCAGGTTCCGGTTCGGTCAACTCGACCAACCGCCGTTTTTCGCGCGCATAATATCGAATCACCGTCCATGGAGTGAGCAATGGTGAACAATGGGGTGTATCCTTTGCCGGTGGAAACGGGCCACTTGCGCTGCAAACTTACGTCACAGCCTTCGGCCCTGCAAACCACAATATGGTTTTGTTGTAAAAAACAGTTTGGGGTCTGTGCATGGTTGTGTGGGTAATTTTACAATTAAGCCTTTCGGGCAATGATTATTTTCAACAAAGAGAAGTTGGGCAAGTGAAATTTTTTAGTATCATTGCATTACAAAACGGCAAATAGGCAAGTTAAATCTTGCCTATTCCGTTGAAAACCAAATACAAGCGCAACGTGAATACAGCTCATGGCCCTGTGCCAAACCGTTTTTAATCCATCCCATTTTTGAATCCCGCCGCCGCGCTTGTTTGAGACGATTTTATCTTTCAGGAACGGGTTTTGCCCGATGGACAGGTTATATTTCCGGTTCACTCCCGGTTGAGGTGTTGCATGGATAATGGTGATTAATTTTACACAATTGTTCGGGCAGCGTTTTGTTAGTCTGTTGCATCTGCCAGATTTATCTGTTATATGACCAACGTCCGTTTTTGTCTTTTAATCCAGAGCTAACCATTCAACACGTTTACGTAACAAATCCCGTCGCTTATGCGCCTATTTACCCACCACTTTTTGATTTTGTTGCTGGTAATCACACAGGTTTCCCTGTGGGGCCAACAAGTTGATCCTGTTGCTGCCGTTGTTATTGACGGTGTTCAGCAGCGCCATGTAATTACAGCGCTGTCTACCAACCAGGTCCTGACCATCAACAATCTTATTCCCGGAGAAACGTACAGCTTCAATGTTCCTGAAGATCCGTCGCTACCGGGATGCCTGCCTTCTGTTTCTTCCGAGGATGCAAAACTTGTGGTCAAAAGTTATGATCCTGTACTGCATCATTTTGTTTTTCAGGCACAGGCTACTTCGCACCAGATCATACTGCAATATCCATGTGCGTGGGATGTTTCCAATCCGCCACGACACTACATTTCGGTTGCTTGCCAGACGTGTGTTAAAACGTCGCTCACCGAATACCTGAAAGCGCAGCAGGCCGTCATTGTGGTTGAAGGCGGTTACAGCGCTCAACAACTGGTTGAAGAAGTGCTTATCGGTGGTGATTGTTTCGACATTACCGGTGTAACCTATACAGGCAACGCCGGCCAGATCGGTAAGTTTTATGATGGCCAAACCAGCGTAGGTTTCAAAACGGGTATGGTCATGGCCACCGGCGACATCAGCGTTTGTGTAGGCCCGAACGACTCCGACAATGCTTCTGCCGGCTTCGGCCAATCGGTTTTCGATGCCGACCTGTCCACACTTTCCGGCAGCTCCGCTACCTTCGACCTTGCCAACATCGAGTTCGATTTTACGCCTACACAAACTCCGCTTACGTTTGAATTTGTTTTTGCTTCCGAGGAGTATTGTGAATATGTAGGCTCTCCCTTCAACGACGCCTTTGGATTTTTCATCGACGGCCCCGGCATCAACGGTCCATTCGGAGGAGCGGCAAACATCGCCGTTGTTCCCGGCGGCGGTACGTATGTAGCCATCAACAACGTAAATCACCTTACCAACCAGGCCTATTACGTTAACAATACGCCTCCTTCGGGTACGCTGTGCGGACAAACCGGATCCTTCCTGCCGTCTGTAAATGAACTACAATTCGACGGATATACCCGTCGTTTCACGGCAACCGCCAACGTTATTCCCTGCCAGACCTACCACATCAAATTGAAGATTTGCGATATTGGTGATGGTATTTTTGACTCGGCGGTTTTTCTGCGCGACGGTTCATTCGACGCCGGCGGCAACGTTTCCGTTGAATGGCTTGTAAATGGTGAGCCCGATATTAATGAAGCATTTGAAGGCTGCGACGACGTACAACTGCTGTTCGACCGCGTAGGTGGTAACCTCAATGCTCCACTGCCGGTGCAATTTACCATCACGGGAACGGCAACTGCAGGCGCAGACTATTCTCCGATCCCTTTCACTGTGATTATTCCCGCAGGCCAGGATCAGTTGATTTTTCCTGTAAGCATCATCGCCGATTTGTTGCCAGAGGGTGTGGAAGACATCATCATTACCCTCAACAACCCATGCTCCTGCCTCAATCCGCAGGAAATTCTGCTTATCAACGACCTTCCTCCGCTGACTGCGCTCGCGGATACTGTCAATATTTGCGGTCCCGGTTCAGCAACTGTAACGGTGAACCCCGAAGGCGGCAATGAGCCGTACTCTTTTTTATGGAGCAACGGCACCACCGACCAATCCATATCACCTTTCGTTTTAACATCTACCAACTACAGGGTTACCATAACCGATGATTGTGGGCAAACGTTTGTTGCAACAGCGCGTGTTATTGTAAATGCTCCACCCAATGGTCAGTTGCTCGGTCCTGCCCCGCAGCTGTGTCCCGGACAAGAAGCCGGCCTGACGATCAATTTCAACGGCGTAGGGCCATTCACCATTGAATACAATTTTAACGGCAATGCTCAGCCACCCATCACAGACATTACCGACGACCCATACACCTTAATTATAAACGAGCCCGGGTTGTACCAACTCACCGCGGTTATCGACAACCTTGGGTGCCAGGGGATAGGGCAGGGGGCATTGCTGGTTCTGGAATCTACCCTGAACCTGAACGGCGTGGTTACCAATCCGCCGTGCAACGGTGCGCCCAGTGGCTCCATCAACACCACTGTTCTTGGCGGTCAGGGGCCATACAACTACAACTGGCAGGGCCCTTCAACCATAGGCAACATACCCGACCCTACCAACATCCTTGCAGGAACGTACAATGTTACGGTAACCGATGGGTTTGGATGTGTTCGTGATCAAATATTCACGGTGGTTGATCCGGCGCCCATGGTCCCCACCATTGTCAACGTACAGGGTGTAAACTGTTACACTCCCAACGGTGGCAACATCAACCTACAGGTTGCCGGAGGCGTTCCCAATTTCGTGTACAACTGGAACAACGGTGCCACTGTACAGGATCCTCAAAACCTTAGCGCAGGCATCTATTCCGTAACGGTTACCGATGGCGGCGGTTGTACCAAAACGGCCACAGCCACTGTGCCCAGCGACCTGGTTCCGCCTGTCGCCACAGCTGCCATACCCAATGATCTGAACTGCATCAACAGCAGCATCACGCTGGATGGAACAGGATCTTCCACCGGACCGGCCTTTACCTACAACTGGACGGCCAATCCGGGCACAATTACTGGCGGCAGTACGACACTGATGCCCACCGTTAACCAGGCAGGCACGTATACACTTCAGGTAACCAACCAATCCAATGGTTGCACCGCAGCCCACCAGGTGCCGGTTATTTCTGATCTTGCTTTGCCAACGGCAAGTGCAGGACCAAACCAGACGTTGACCTGTTCGGTCCAAAACATTACCCTCGACGGATCGGGTTCATCGCAAGGGAGCAACTTTACCTACAACTGGAACTCACCCAACGGTGGTGTTATATTCAGTGGCAACGGTACCATCACACCTGTTGTTAATACACCGGGCACCTATGTTTTGGTGGTCACCAACACGACCAATGGTTGTACTTCAACAGACGATGCCGTGGTAAATAACAATACAACACCGCCCACCGCCTCGGTAGCAACACCCAACCAAATCACCTGCACACAGGCCAACATTACCCTCGACGGTAGTGCTTCCACGCCTTCAGGGTCACTGGGCTTTTCCTGGTTTACGGCCAATGGATTTATTTTGTCCGGACAAAGCTCACAAAACCCTGTGGTCA
>JADLBE010000423.1 GCA_020847915.1 Saprospiraceae bacterium
ACGCAGGTGGACTTATTCACATCTTGCTTGTTATTGCCGTTATTGCGGTCCTATTTAGAATAATAAGTGGAAGGAAAGCGCTGTAAGAGCACCATACCTGAATAAAAACCAACAAGAGTCATCCCGGAAAATCCTGGATGACTCTTGTTTTTAATAGCCTAGGCATTATTTACAAGAGTCATCCCGGAAAATCCTGGATGACTCTTGTTTTTAATAGCCGAAGGCATTATTTACCTTCTTTTATTTATTGGTGCTTTATTGAATAGAATAATTGACCAATAGCGGGAAACCCTCATTTAACTGCTGCCATCCCATTTTCAGCCATTTTTTTGACTTCCTTTTTTACAGATTCGATCTTGTTGGTGATATCGCCCACAACTTCATTAAACTTATCACTCAACTCATCGGTCATGTTTTCACGTTTCCGATTCAATTGTCGAGTCAGTTTTTTTCTGGTGGAAGATCCTTTATCAGGTGCCAGCATAAGGCCCAACAGGGAACCAATGGCAACACCAGCCAATATGCCTAAAACTACTTTTCCAGATTTCATGATGTATGTATTTAAAGAATTCTTTTAATGTTTCACTGCAAAATTGCAGGAATTAAAAGTGCCGCGCATTGCATTAATTGCAGAATTAGTTGTACTTTTCACAGATCCACATTTTCTATCATGGTCGTTCCTGGATACTGGTGCTTCTTCCTCCGGGTGGACAATGCGCTTTCAAATATTGCGTAAAAAGGGTCGACAAGTGCTCTCCTGTGCCTTCCCCTTCCGAAATGCCGTGCGACCGGTTGGGATAGGGCATGATTTGAAACTGCCGGTTGTATTTGACCAATTCATTGATCAGCATTTCCGCATTCTGGTAATGTACGTTGTCGTCGCCGGTGCCATGGATGTACAACAGGTTCCCGCGTAGGTTTTTCGCATGGGTAATGGGCGATCCGGCGACAAAGTCTTCCATGTTTTCCTGGGGCAAACCCATGTAACGTTCCTGGTAGATGTTGTCGTAAGTCAACTGATTGGCCACAGCTGCGACAGCGATGCCTGTTTGGTACACTTCAGGATACTGAAACAAAAGGTTCAGGGTGGCTGAACCGCCGCCGCTCCAGCCATGCACCGCTACCCTGCTGGTATCGATCCACGACCAGCGTTCAAACATGGCTTTGGCGCCCATGGCCTGGTCGCGAATGTTGACCACGCCGATTTTTCGGTAAATGGCTTTGCGCCAATCGCGCCCTTTGGGCGCAGGTGTTCCCCGGTTGTCGAGTGAAACATAAATGTAGCCATCGGCTGCCATATCACCTTCGTACAAATGGTTGCGGGAAATGCCATACCTGTCTTTTACCGTTGCGCCCCAGGGCTCGGTGTACACGTAAAAAACGATCGGGTATTTTTTGTTCGGATCAAAATCAACGGGTTTTTGCATCCAGCCATCCATGGTTACGCCATCGATGGTCGTCACCTGGAAAAACGACAAACGATCGTCTTCCGGCGGTGCAATGTTCAAAGGGATCGGCGTTTGTCCGGGAAGTGTGGCATGCTCGGGCAGTTGCACCCATTCCGTAGCTCTTTTGGTGTAATGGTTTGAAAATGAGTGCATGGCATACTTGCCATTGGGCGAAATCTGGTAACCATGTGTTCCTGGTTGTCCGGCAGGCGAAACCCTCTCCGCTTTGGATTTACCGTCAGGACGAATACGGTAGAGGTATTCCTGCGTCGCATTGTAGGGCGATGCGGTGAAATAAAGCCAGTTGTTGCGCTCGTCGTAAAGTTTGAGGTGTATGATGTCGTAATCGCCGGGCGTAAGCAAGGTGACAGATTTACCGTCGGCACTGATGCGGTAAACATGGCGCCAGCCGTCTTTTTCGGTGGTCCACAGGAAAGCTTTGCCACCATCAACCCAGTCCCAATAACCCAACTTGCCATTTTCCTGTAATTCTATGTATGCGGGGTCTTTTTCAGTATAAATGGTCTGGGTTACACCTGTTTTAGGATCGCACAACATCAGGTTGGTTTCATTTTGTTTGCGGGTGAGTTGGTGGATCATCACGTGTTTTCCATCAGGTGTCCATTCCATTCGGGGCACGTAGGTTTGGCGCGGATCGCCAGGTACCTGCATCCATTTGGTTTTGCCACTTTTGGTGTCTACAACTCCAATTTTGTACGGCGAAGGTGGCTCACCAACTTTGGGGTATTCCACCGGAACATTGAAGGCATATATGGAATCGGTGTTGTTGATCATGTAAAAATCTCGGGTCTGGCTGGCGTCAAATTGCCAGTAGGCGATGTTTTTACTGTCGGGCGCCCAGCGGAAACCGTCGTAACAAAAGAATTCTTCCTCGTAAACCCAATCAAATGTGCCGTTGATGAGTTGGGGTGCGCCATCGGTGGAGGTGAGTTTACGCACTTTTCCGGAACCCAAATCCTCCACATACAGGTTTCGGTCACTCACGTAAGCCACGTGGTTGCCGTCGGGCGAAAATTTGGCAAACATCAGCGACGATTCCGGGAGTTTGGCGCCCAGTTGTTTGAGCGCATAGTTTTTCAGATCCAAAACCCAATAATCACCGCGTGTATCAACACGCCACACCCGTTTGGTGTTGGTGTAAATGAGCAACTTTTGCTGGTCATCGGAATAGGTAAATTTTCGGATTTTAAGTGGTTCAGATTTGCCGGCAGGTGTTAGTTGTGCAGCCCTGATGAGGGTGTCTTTATCCATGCCCGGAAGGAAGGTTTTAACAATGTAACCGGATTGGACGTTGAGGAAACCGTCACCGTCGGGTGTCCAGTTAGGTTCCTGTGCGCTGAGGCGGAAAAGCATCAGGAAAAACAAGACCTTTAAAGGAATATGCTTCATAATGGGAGTCGTTTGAAAGATGAAAAACATGATATTGCAGCATTGTTCAGGCTTAGAGCGTGTTGAAAGTTGCCAAAAGTAGCTATTTCAACATGTTTGCTGTGTCGATTTGTTGCCCAAACGACTTTCCCGCTGATCCCGATCTACCTTTGTGCCATGATGAACGAAACCTTGCTTCAAAAAACCCTCGCCAACCTGGGCATACCTGCTTTAAACGGCATGCAGGAAACAGCTGTACCGGCCATTTTGCAATATCCCAATACCGTATTGCTGGCGCCTACAGGTTCAGGCAAAACATTGTCTTTTTTATTGCCTGTCTTAAACTTGCTTCAGGAAGATGTCGCAGGTGTCCAATGCCTTTTACTCTCTCCTACCCGCGAACTGGCCATCCAGATTGAACGTGTTTGGCAACAGATGGGTACCGGATACAAGGTGAACACCTGCTATGGCGGACATGCAATGTCCCTCGAAACCAAAAACCTAAGCCAGCCACCAGCATTGCTCATCGGTACACCCGGACGCATTTTGGAACACCTCACCCGAAAAACCTTTGACGCTGCAAGTGTAAAAATGCTCGTGCTCGACGAGTTCGACAAATCCCTTTCGCTTGGTTTTCACGAACAAATGGCCGACATCATCAAGATGTTGAACAGTGTGGAAAAACGCATCCTGGCATCCGCCACCAACAAACCGACCATTCCCCCATTTACAGGCATCACCAACCCTAAGGTTTTGAATTACTACAAGGCAGCGGAAAACACGCTGGAAGGCCTCGCTTTGAAACGTGTAGAGGCCGGTGTGGAAGACAAAACAGAAACGCTGTTTAAACTGCTGTGCCACATAGGCAGTGAACAAACACTCATCTTTTGCAACCAGCGTGAAACCACCGAAAAAGTGTGTAATAGCCTGTACAACCAGGGCATAGCCGCGAGCAGTTTTCATGGCGGTATGGACCA
>JADLBE010000424.1 GCA_020847915.1 Saprospiraceae bacterium
GCTTTGTCCATCTTGTAACCTTTGTTGGCGGCGAGGCCCAGGATAAAATCTTCGTACCCCTGGCGCAGGTGTACTTCCGCCTGGTAGGCCGGCCAGTACACGTCAAAAATACGTTTGGTGCGTTGGTATTCGCGGCTCAGGTTGGGACGGGAAAAGGTGGAGGTTTTGATCATTTGGGCGATGTCGACCACCATGGCGACGTGTTCGATGCGCAGGGCGATTTGCAGGCATCGCCAGGCGAGGTCGAGGAAAGCGCGGATGGCGCCACGGCGGCGCAGGGTATCGGCCACGGCCCAGTCTTTCATCAATTCCTGGGCTATGCGGTTGTAGTCGGACAGTTCCGGTTTGGTGGCGTCTATAAAAAGCAGGGTGTTGTACAAACGGCGGCGGACTTCGTTTTTCAGGCGCGAAAAAGCCTTGCTTTCGGAGGAGAGACCAAAATAAGCGGCCGCTTCCTCTTCGCATTTCCAGCGGTTTTCGCGGAGTCCGAGGTAAAAGTCCCAATACCTGCTTTCTTTTTTTTCGGCGCCCTGGGGCGGATTGGTAAGTACGTCGACTACCCGTACCTGGTAGCGGGTAAGAAAATAGGCGATATCTTTCAAATCATCCATAACCGTGAACGTAAAGTGTGGTCAATGCGTCCAGGTTCAACAGGTACATCGCGGTTGCCCGATGGGCGGGAAATGGTTCCAAAACCCTTTGGTTTTGAAGCGGCACGGCTGCAGTGCTCTATGCAAACATAGGATTCCTTTGGTCAAAAGTCTATGCCGACGGGTAAATAATTGGGGTAAATTGGGAAAAAACGAAAATGTTAAAATTTCATAATCAACTAACATTCAATGTTTTAAATAATTTAGATAGTGCACTACAAGCCGTTTTTGCCCTGTCCAAAAAATGCATGAGTGTCCGTGCATACCATGTTGGCGGGGCTGATGTTTGCATTGCTGAGAACGAGTAAAGTTTTTGCAAACCTCGTTTTTCAGCAAAATTCAGCATTACCAAATCACACTTTTTTAAATGGCTCATCCATGAAAACAAGAACCCAACTTCGATTTCCTGTGCGGTTTAACCGCCATTGCATCATTCCCAATTGTCGGGGATCGGGCGCCATCATCATCGTTGAAACACGGCGATAGGAGGCCATCCCAATCATTTACCCGTCTTAACACATGGATTGATGCCTGAGTCTGAAAAGGTTGGTGCAGATTTTGCTTACAACAATATCTACGCCAACCTTTACCTATTCAAAAGGGGGGCTACATTCACGTAACACGTAGAAAACGAAAGTTTTACGTACCTTTAAGGCTTTGAGCAAAATTCAACTTGCTCTTAAACAACCACCATGTCATGCGCAAAATGCTCCTAACGCTGACCCTCAGTTGCTTAATTCAGGCAGCTTCTCTGATGGCTCAGGACTCCTCCACACTCGACGGCAGCACCTGGTACCGTTTCTCCACCGAAAGTCTGACCTTCAAATCTGCAGGCGAAAACCAATACGATGTTGTTGAAAACAACCAGGGCATCCTGCGCACCGGCCGGGCATCCCTGATCATGGCTACCCCACGCCCCGTGTATGTTTGTGTCTTCGTTAATGAAGGCAATGCTCCCGGCAACTACGATGCCCTCATCTACCTCGAAATGAACGAAACCAGTACGAGGCTTGTGGGTAAGTACATCCGCGGAATCAACATTGAACAGCTGATGTACATAAGGAATTAGTCGGTTGGTCAAGGTTGGTCGGTTAGTCGGTTGGTCGGTTAGTCGGTTGGTCAAGGTTGGTCGGTTGGTCAAGGTTGGTCGGTTGGTCAAGGTTGGTCGGTTGGTCGGTTGGTCATATTAGATATCAACCATTCAACTCTTACCGACCAGCAGACTTACAAACCTACCTTGACCAACCGACTAACCCGACTAACCCGACCAACCGACTAACAGACCAACCGACCAACTCGACCAACCGACCAACCGACCAACCGACCAACCTTGACCAACCGACCAACCTTGACCAACCGACTAAGTTAAATGAAAATGAATTGCTTTGAAGACAGCACTGCCTGGCAAAAAGCGCAGGAATTGGCTGTGTGGGTTTATACCCAGTTCAACGACCACCGAGACTATGGTTTTAAAAATCAAATTTGCAGGGCCGTTGTTTCCATCTCCAACAACTTTGTTGAAGGATTTGACCGAAAAAGCGATAAGGAGTTCCTGTATTTTCTCTACATCTCCAGAGGTTCCAATTCTGAAGTAAAATCGATGCTCTACCTCGCCGAAAAATTGAATTACATCGATTCCACCCAACGAACAGAAGGCATCAACCGATGTGAAGAAATTGGCAAAAAACTAAACAGTCTTATCTCTTACCTCCTCCAATCCAACCAACAAAAAGACTAACCGACCAACTCGACCAACCGACTAACCCGACCAACCGACCAACCCGACCAACCCGACCAACCGACTAACCGACCAACCGACCAACCGACCAACCGACTAAAAAGGGATATCTTCCTCATTCATCCTCGAACTTTTCGCGATCACACTTGGCGTGAACGGTCCGGTAAGTGGATCGCTGAGACCGGCAAAAGCAGGGTCTTCGAGGTTGCCAAATTTGGCGAAGTGGTCGGTGAAACGCAGGCGAACGGTATCGAGCGCGCCGTTACGGTGTTTGGCGATGATGATTTCGGCGACACCTTTGAGGCTTTGTCCGGTTTCGTCTTCCAGGATTTGGTAGTATTCCGGACGGTAGATGAAGGATACAATGTCTGCATCCTGTTCAATGGCGCCGGAGTTGTGACTTACGATACCGCCGTTGGCCAGCCAGTTTTGGATTTTCGGCACAGTCAGGTCGAATACTGGTTCGATGCCAAGGTGTGTAATGCTTACAATGGTATCCCAGAAAATATCGCTTTGGGCGTGGTTGAGCAAGGCAGGATCATCGAGCAGGGTGGCATATTCACCTAATACTTCGCGCGAAGGCGCAAATGAAAAATGTGCGCTTCCGCCGTAGGATGTTCCGAACAAATGCTCCTCAGGCCACGTAATAGGATTTTGCGGTTCCGGCAATCGCCGGGCTACAGCCAGTCGGTCACCCGCTTTCAAATCCTGGACTTCTTTCCAGCATTCAAACGCAAGCAGGCGGTGGCTTGCAGTGGCTTTTATACGTTTGCCGCTGGCAAGTTTTACTTCGTAAACGTCCTTTTCCCCTACTGGCCACACCAAATCAGCATGTTGAACCGTGAGTTTGTGGTTGTTTGGGTCAATGGAATAAACATCAACAGCTTTATCAACCAGCTCTGAGATGGGTACGGAACGTCCGTCGGCAAGCAGAACTGTGGTATCGCCTGTGACACATTCGCGAAGGTCACTCAACTGCGGCCTTTTACTCCCGCCCCGCACCTCCACTTGTCGACTGAGCTGCGACAAGGCGATGACGGGCACGCTGAGTTCTTTGGCCATACCTTTGAGGGCACGGGAGATGCCGGCGATTTCCTGTTCACGGTTGGAGTTTTTGTTGTTTTCCGACGCGCCGCTCATGAGCTGCAGGTAATCGATAACGATGAGCTGGATGTCGTGCTGCATCTTCAGTCGGCGGCACTTGGCGCGCAGTTCGAAGATGTTGATGCCCGGTGTATCGTCGATAAAAATGGGCACCGAGCTCAGTTTTTCAACGGTGGTTTGCAGTTGCTGCCACTCCCAGTCTTCCAGTTTGCCGCCGCGCATTTTGGGACCGGGAATTTCTGCTTCCATCGAAATCAGACGTTGCACCAACTGGGTGCTGGCCATCTCGAGCGAAAACAGGGCGACGGGTTTGTTAAAATCCTTGGCGGCGTTGAGGGCCATGGCGAGTACAAACGAGGTTTTACCCATACCCGGACGGGCGGCCAGGATGATGAGGTCGGAAGGTTGCCAACCCGACGTGAGCCGGTCGAGGTTGGTAAATCCCGTGGGTACGCCTGTGAGTCCGTCGGCTTTGCCGATAAGTTCTTCCACTTGTTTGAGCACCTTGCTGGCGAGGGTACCCATGCTTTCGAAGCTGCGGCTGAGGTTGTTCTGTGTGATGCCGAACAGTCCTTTTTCGGCTTCATCGAGCAGGTTGAACACGTCGGTGGTATCCTCGTAAGCATCTTTGATGGTTCGGGTGCTCACGCGGATGAGTTCGCGCTGGATGTGTTTTTGCGCCAGGATGCGGGCGTGGTATTCGATGTTGGCCGCAGAGGCCACACGGTTGGTAAGTTCTACGAGGTAATAAGCGCCGCCCACCTTGTCGATGTCGCCGCTTTGGCGCAAACCTTCGGTGACGGTGAGCAGATCGACCGGGTTGGAGCGTTCAAAAAGTTTGATGATGGCCCGGTAAATGAGCTGGTGCGACTCGAGGTAAAAACTTTCGGGGCGCAAAATGTCCATGATCATGGGCAAGGCCTCGCGGTCGAGCATGAGGGCGCCCAACACGGCTTCTTCCAGGGGAAGCGACTGTGGTTGCACCTTGCCGAACACGTAGTTCGACAATCCTTCCTGAGCGCTGCCACCCTGACGTTGCGAACGCTGGGAGCCCGACGAGGAATCGCGGCCCGTCTGCTTGTTGTTGTCGTTGTATTCTGCCATGGTTTTACTCGCTTCGCTACAAACCTACTTCGAAATTGACGGAGAGAAGGGTTTTCCAAACAATCCGTATCGGGTCAAACCTGTGGATAACTCGGGTGTAATGTGTGGAGAAACCCTAAAACAATCCGTTTTATCCACATGACACACCCGTTCTCCACAGTTATTAACACATTGGGAAATTTTCAATTGATAAAATTTAAATATCCTAAAAAGCTGATCCGTAAATTTTTACGGTGCTTTCAGGCTTTGATTCGCTCCCCTGATTCTGTGTTGAAAAAAGTCACACATCAGTCAGTCTTCGGGATTTTGACCCTGTGCAAAAAAATATTCAGGAAGTTTTCCACACCCAAATTTAACAGTTTTTGTTTGAAAAAAGCAAGCTTATTGGGCGTTTAATTAAAACACCTTCAAATACGCATTTTTTTAAACAACTTTACCTTGACAAAACATATTTTTATAAAAATAAAATAAACAAACACGTTTTGGTTTTTTTGCAAAATAAAATAGTAAATTTTGACTAAAAAAAAGGTATCCTTTGGAGCCACTACGTGAACGGCCAAAGGATACCGGTGTTATTTTAAAACAAAATTCCGATGAAAGAAGCGTTTATTCGCTGAAAACAGCCAGCACCCTTTCGTTGCCCATCAATTTGAGCTCCGTGCCTTTTTGCTCAAAACCGGTTACCTGGCTGAGCATCGTGAGCATCCGCTCCTCCTGTTTCATGTCGGCACACATTTTTTTGGTCGTTGCGGCCTCATCGAGGGTGAGCTTTTTCCCTTTGAGCGTGTACGAGCTGTTGAAATTGTTGCACCCCGTGCTGCCCGAATAACGTTTGTTTTCGGTATCAAACTGAATGAATGCACCTCCGCCCTCAGGTACGGCCTGACCGAACAATTGGGTGAGGTTGTACGATGTGCCCGTTGGCACGAATGGAGCTTTGCAGCCCGTAAAGCCCAAAAGGCTTAAAATCAAAAGTGATAAAATGTAACGCATAGTGTGTTGAGTTTGTAATTGTAAAAGGTAATGTAGCTAAAGATACCGACTTTGAAGCATTTGCCAACCTGCAATAGTGAATGTTACGTTAATTTCAGGAACGTCCGCGTATTTTTCAGGTACTTTGCGCTCTAATTCAACCCATTGGATTTTATGTTCGCACCAACCCATCTATTGAGAAACCTGTTTGTCTCGCTGTTCGTTACCGTCGCTTTTACAGCCTGCATCGACGACAAACCCCCGGTCGTTACCAACGGCCCCACAACGCCCAAAACCACGGTCCCGCAGGTAGCAGTACCCGCCTTCAATGAAGACTCCGCGTACATAAACATCCAGAAACAGGTGGATTTTGGTCCGCGTGTACCCAATACCGATGGCCACCGCAAATGTGCCGCGTGGCTCAGCGACGAGTTCAAACGTTACGGACTCACCGTCATCGAACAAAAATTTCAGGCCCAACACTACAAGGGAACGACCTTCAACTGTGTCAACATCATCGGCCAGTACAAACCCGAACTGCCCAACCGCATCCTTCTGGCTGCCCACTGGGATACGCGCTTCATGGCCGACCAGGATACCCAAAATACCAACAAACCCATCGACGGCGCCGACGACGGCGGCAGCGGCGTGGGTGTTTTGCTCGAAATGGCCCGTTTGTTAAATGCCAATCCGGTGGACATCGGCGTTGACTTCGTGCTTTTCGACGCCGAAGACCAGGGCAACGATTCCGACGACGGACAAGACAACAGCCGCACCTGGTGCCTGGGCGCCCAACACTGGGCCAAAAACACACACATCCCCGGCTACGCACCCATGTACGGCATCCTGCTCGATATGGTGGGCGGCAAAAATCCCAAATTCGAGCGCGAAGGTCTTTCGCGTACGTTCGCACCCGCCATCGTGGATAAAGTGTGGAACACCGCCGCTTCCCTGGGCTACAGCCATGCCTTCGTGCCCGAAGACGGAGCCGCCATTACCGACGACCACTTTTTCGTCATCCAGCTGGCACGTATACCCATGATCGACATCATCAGCCGTCCGGGCGAAACCAAATCAGGTTTTGTGAAACACTGGCACACCCACGACGACGACATGAGCGCCATCGACAAAACCACCCTCAAAATGGTGGGCCAAACGGTGACCACCGTGGTGTACAATACCTACAACGGCGTTTTATAACAAAGGATACAATACGGGCCTCGACGGACTCGCGTCGAGGTCAAACGACGCCGTCTGAAGGTTCAGCAGGTAATCGCCGTCGGGAACTTCATTGGGTGCGTACATCAGCTCCGTAATGGTCGCTTCGCGCCTTACAGCATCCGGATACTGCCAAAATGCATGGTGGGCCAGCAGTGCTCCGCCGTCCTCTTCGCGATCCACCGATGGCAGGTCTGTTAAAAAATGCAGGATGCCGCAATCCACCAGGTAAGACATGGCTTCGTGGTGGATGTAAGGCGGATTGGCGCCGGAATAATGGGCGCGTTGTTTCAAACCGTCGTTCGGAAGCGTGCGCAACACCAATGCCTGCACTTCGCCGGGCCGAACCAATTCCTCCAGCTGTTCACGTTTCACCACACGATCGCCTTCTTCCGTTTTTTGCGGATAAATACTCACCAACCGGGCACTGAAGTGGGCATGTTGCAGGCACTCGCGCAACACATACCGCTCGCGGGCTATGTGGCCCACACATTCGGTATGGGTGCCGTTGCCGTGCGGATTGAACCGTACGTTGAAAAAATTCACAATGCCACCCTCGGCTGTGCTACCCACAAAACTACCCATGCGCACAGGTTCGTAAGCTACCTCGGGCGCCCAAAAACAATTCACGTTTTCAGAGCCGGAGCGCAGCAGCATCGACAGGTCGATGGGGCGGCTCAGGTCGGCTTCGCGCCAGGTGTCGTTGATTTGAAGGCGAATGGTGATCATGGGAAAAAAGTCGTAAGTCGTAAGTCGTAAGTCGTAAGTCGTAAGTCGTAAGTCGTAAGTCGTAAGTCGTAAGTAAAAAAATACCCGATTATTTGAAATCAAATAATTAGGTATTTTTTTATTTGTTTGCCAAGCTCAACGCCGACTTACGACTTACGACTTACGACTAATTTTTATTTCTGAACAACCAACCGCACAGCGCCTGTATTTTGCCCGTCGGTCAAACGCAGCAAATACATGCCTTGTGGGAGGTGGTCGAGTGCAAGTACGGTTTGGAATTCACCGCCCGAGGTGCTGAAATGTTGGTTGTGCAGCAGTTTGCCTGTTGCATCAAAAACATCGGCATGAAACTCGGAAGGTGCTTGTCCAAAATGCAGACGGAACAAACCGGCGCCCGGGTTCGGCGATACCAGCAGGCCCCATTGGCTTGCAGGATCAACCGTGCTGACGTTGTTTACGGTTACGTTCGCGTTGTCCTTGCAGCCATTTTCGTCCTGTACCGTGAGCGTGTAATCGCCGTTGGGCAAGTTTGTGAAAACATTGTCCGTCTGGAAGTTCACCCCGTCGAGGCTGTACTGTACGTTTCCTGTTCCACCCGATGCGCCGCCAATGATGGAGTCGCCGGTAGAAGAAGCAGAAGCGACCAAAACTGCCGGTTCCTCGATGTTGAAACTCAGGGTGTTTGTAAACCCTTCACTGTCGGTGATCACAATGGTATACAAACCTGCCACGAGGTTGCTGAAAAGCACGTTGGTTTCGCACTGGCCGTTTACATTGGCAATGTTGGCGTCCGGGTTGTTGATCACCACCGTCAGCGGCAGGTAACCGCCGTTGATACAGATTTGCACCTCACCGTTGGCATCGCCTGCACAACCGGGTTCAACAGCAGAAAAAAGATCGGACGTGATCGTGTTGCCGAGCACGGAGAAAGATGTGGTTGATGTACATCCGTTGCCGTCGGTTACGGTCAGTACGTAATCGCCGAGGGGCAGGTCCTGGAAATCTTCAGGATAGGTGGCTGCCACGCCGTTGATGGCATAAACAAACGATCCGGTACCGCCGGTTGTACTCAGCGTTGCGTCGTTGTCGGTTACCGTTACAACGGTGTTGAGCGGTAAAGGCTCGTCTATGACGATGGTCAGTGTGGTTGTTGAACCTGCGGCATCGGTCACCAGGACGTTGTACGTACCTCCTCCGAGGTTGCTGAACGTCGGATCATCCTGGTTGGGTTCACCGTTGATGCTGTAGTTGTAGGGCAAAACACCGCCGTTCACTGCAACGATGATTTCAGCCGTGTTGTCGCCATGGCACTGGATGTCGGCCGTTTGTTGCAGGAAGCCTACCAGGGCATCCACAGCGACAATGGCAATGGTTTGATCGGAACATCCGTTTTCATCCTGAACGGTCACCGTGTAAACGCCGTTGGGCAGGTCGGTAAACACATTGGAGCTTTGGAAATTCACACCGTCGATGCTGTATTCCAAAATACCCGTACCGCCGCTACCGGCAGCAGTGATGGCGTTGAGCGTCACAACGGCATCAACCGACACCACATCGGGTTCGGTGATGGTAACTGCATTGGTTTGAATGGTCAAACCGCTGTTGTCTTTTACCGTAACCTCATAAATTCCTGCACCCAATCCGGTAAACACCGAATCGCTTTGGAAAATCAAGCCGTCGAGGCTGTAGGTATAAGGTGCTTCACCACCACCGGCGATAACACTGATGACGGCGTTGTTGTCGCCATTACAGGTAATACCACCAACTTGCTGAACAGCAACCACAAAAGAGTTCACAGACACCACAACCTGAACGGTTTTGGTGCATCCGCTTTCATCGCGAAGTGTCAGGGTGTAAACACCGTCGGCAAGTGGCCCAAAAACGTTGCTGCTTTGGAAAGTCATGCCGTCGATGCTGTATTCAAGCACACCTGTGCCGCCCGAACCATTGGCCGTAACCATGTCGGAAACAGCCGTGGCTGTAAGTTGCAGCGGTTGTGGTTCATCAATCACAACTTCGTTGGAAGTGGCGGTGAAACCAAAGGGACCGGTAACAGTAATGGTGTATGTTCCGGCGGAAAGATCGTTGAAAAGGTTGCTTGTTTGCGGAGTTCCACCGTTGATGCTGTAGGTAAGATCGCCAACAAGTCCGGCTGCTGTGGCCGTTATCTGACCTGTGTTGTTACCGCCGCAGATGATGTCCTGCGTTTGCGCAGCACTTACGGTCAAGGTATTTTGCACCACAACAATCTGGAAAACCGCATTGTGCAACCATGCGTCGTTGTTCGTATCAAGGGCGTCGAAATGGAAATCATCGGAAGTCGCCGCGTCGCCGTTGTGTACATACGCAAGTTTGCCTGCATCGATGTCGGCCTGTGTGAACGAACTGCCCACAGTAAGCGCAACACCATCAAGCGTAAGTGTGCCGTGTTGTGGTGTTTGCAACAAGGTAAACACACCAAGTGCCGCACCGTCGCTCAGCGTCATGTGCAGGTTGGCGGACGGAACGTTGGTTGTTGTGCCCGAACCTACCGTCAAGGGCAGGTTGTTCAGCATACTTCCGGCTGTAATTTCATTCGGGAAACAAAAAATCAGACTCCATGCGGTGAGTGTGCCGCCATCGTCGGGATAATTGTCCGTCACGAGCAGTTTCCAGTCACCGGTGCTGTTTTCACCGTTGTAGGCAGCAAGCACATCGATGGATTGGAAGGAGCCGGCAAGCGCGGGTGATGTTCCGTTGCATGTGTTTTCCAAAAGATCGGCGGTTTGGGACGACTGGTCGTCAAAAACCAAATCGACATTGTCGCCTGCACAACCAAAACCATTGCCGTCGACTACGCCGGGACGATCAAAAAGTTGCACCGTATCACCTCCGGGGGAAATGAGCTTGGCATCCAGGTCGCCTACCCAGGTGTGGTCGGCATCTACGCTCACATTCACGTCATCGATCACGCGCGACACCGGTATGTTGATCACCGACGTCACGGTGCCTGCTACACTGGCATCGATGATCAAAGGCACATTGGTACTGCTGAAGCTTTGATCGCAGGCCTGCAGTCCTGTTTGGAATGCAAACACCGACGACCAGGGGCCTTCACCGCAGCCGTTAACCGGCTTCACCTGCCAATAGTACACCGTACCAAGGGTAAGATTTGCCACATTGTAAGTCGTGTCCGAACCTGTAAAAGTCGACACAATGTCGTTTGTTCCAAATGCGGGACTTGTAGCCACGACCACCTCATAATCGGAAGCATACGTGGTTGCATTCCATACCAGTGTTGTGTTTTGCGATTGTCCTACAGTTCCGTTGGTTGGGCTCAGCAGGTTGGATGGTGTTGAAAGTGCAGCCGGAAGTACCGAAAGCTGAAGATCGAGGCTTTGTGAAATGGCGCCTCCCAAGGCTGTCACGGTAAGCGTGTAAATGCCGGTCATGGCAGGGGTCAGGTCTTTCACAGTAACGACGGCATTGCCCGAGGGCACCAGCGTGTCGGGCGAAACCAGCACCGTAGCTCCTGCAGGCGCGCCGGTTACCGAAATGGCCACCGGACTGTCGAAACCTGCGAGCGACAAGGCATTGATGGTATATTCAACACTGTCTCCTGCACATGCCGTTTGGCTGGACGTTGTGGTGGAAAGCAGGAAGGTAGGAGAAGGAGGCAGTTCAATTTTGAAATTTTGGTTGGAAATATCAAAAAATATGTTGCCCACCGATTCCACTTTTACCCGGCAAAGGGTTGAAATGTTGTTGGGTGTAACAATGTTGTAGGTGCCGTTGTTGGGCACGTTTTCGGCAAGCACGATGGGGTACGTTATGCCCCCGTCTATCGACAAAAGCAGGCGCACCGAGGTACAGTTTACCGGAGCGATGTCGGTACCCGCCACGTTCCAGGTCACCGTTTGGGGTGTGCCGACGATCCAGGTTACGTTGGTATTGGGAGCGGTAACGACGAATGGACCGGCTGTTCCGTTCACGGTTACGACCACATCGTCTTCGTCGGTACAGGAGGCATTGAAATTGTTATCACGCACGGTAACGCGGAATTTCATGGACCGTGCCACACCGGGCAGTTCTTCCCAGGTGCTGTTGATGTTGGCATTCAGGTCCTGGAGGCGTGGGAAATAACGCGAAGGCGACGTGGTGCCTTTGTAGGAGCGGAAAAGTGGGCCGGTCGCGCTGGTGGATACCGGAGGCATGGTGGCAAACGCTGGATCCATTTGTTCCCAGCAATACGTGAGTGTATCGCCGTCTGCATCCGAACCAGTAGCAGTAAGTATAAAAGGTGTTGATTTCGGGATGATGTAATCCCCGCCGCCGTTCACCACCGGGTTGTTGTTACCGGTGCTGGTTTTTACCGGACAGGTATTGCCGTTGCCTGTGATGATGAAGGTGTAAATTTCCTGCAGGCTGATGGCATGGAAATAGTCGTCGCTGTTGTTTTGAACGTTGGGCGAACAGATGCCGGCGTAGCCCATGATGGTGGAAGCGCTGCCGGGTTCCATGGATGCTGATGCTACCCGGTTGCAGTTGTTGTTTTGGGTATGGTTGGCTGCGAACTGGTGGCCCATCTCGTGGGCTACGTAGTCGATGTCGAATGCATCACCAATGGGCGAACCGCCGCCTGTTACGCCGCGGGCTTTGCCGGAGCCACACACAACACCCAGTCCGGCGATACCGCCGCCGCCGGTGCTGAATACGTGACCAATGTCGTAGTTGGCGGCGCCGATGACGGTGTTGATGTTCGTTACATTTTCCCCAAGCATGGTACCGCCGTTGGTGTTGGTGTAAGGGTCGGTGTTGGCGTTGAGGTAAATGATCAGGTCGTTGTTGGGGATGATGACCATGGTTACGGCGAGGTCATTTTCGTAAAGGCCGTTGACACGGTTCATCGATGTATTCATGGCCGCCAGAACAAGCGGCTTGGTGCCGCCGTGGAAAGTGGCGTATTCTCCGGTGCAGGCCAAAGCCAGTCGGTAGGTGCGCAGCATGCAATCGCCGTTGAGGTTGCTTTCGGGCGATGCAATACCAGGCCTGAGCTCTTCTTCAGGATGCTCGGTTTCACACGTCCACATGGCATCCTCTTTCGAGGGTTCCAGGTCCTTTTTATAATATACGGTGTAAAACTCCTGGTTGCCGTGGAAGAATGGATCGATGAACATCGGACTTTCGCCCGGCGTCAAAACCATGGCGTGAAATCCCCAGGGGGTAAAGTCGCATTTCAAACGCGCCGAAGGATTGTCGATGCCAATGCCGGTGTAGCATTGGGTCTCCGGAAATTGCGCCTGCAATTCGGGCGCCATAACAGGTGATGCGTACAAACGGAAGCGTTGGAAACTTCCGTCGGGCATGGGCAGACTGATCTCTGCGTTTTGGTTCGCAGCTTCGGCTGAATAACGAAGGGGGGCTGCCGACAAGACCGAAGGCAACGCCTGAAGGTCGAGCTGAACCGTGCGGTATTGCTTGGGCACGATGCGCCGTTCGCCGGAAGAAGTCGAAAGATCGCGTCCGGCTACATCGGTCCAAAGGCTCTGGGCAGTGCTTTGATAAACACAGGCCAGTAAAAGAAACAGGCTAAAAAGTGGTCTTATCTTCATGGATTAAGCAAGGTAAAGAAGGTTACACAGAAAGGTTTGGTGTATGAATTTTTGAAACAAGTGCGAAAAGTAACAAATAGACAGGGCTCTTACACCCGCTCTTGTATGTTTTGGCCAACTGGAAACATATTTTTTCCAAAACAGCCGTGTAACGTTTCCATCTAATTTGTAGTCCTATGGTAAAAAAACAACATTTCCCGAAATATTTTAATTTTGATTTTTTCAAAATTAACCTTATATTTAATCCATTGTTTTCAAATAATCCAAACAAACTCTACATTATTTTCAATTATTCCAACATTCTGAAACTGATTAAATCTAAGTTACCATGCTGAACGTCAAACAATTGCTGGCAGGCAAACCACACAACCGAATCTGGTCGGTGCATTCCGGACAAATGGTCATTGAAGCCCTCGAACTTATGGCCGACCGCAACATCGGCGCTGTACTCGTGATGGACGGCGAGGAATTGCTCGGCATTTTTTCCGAGCGCGATTATGCCCGCAAAGGCATCCTTCAGGGCCGCAAAGCCAAATCAACACCCATCACTGAGGTGATGACCGCCGGTGTTTTTGTGGTTGAACCCCACCACAGTATTGACGACTGTATGAAACTCATGTCCGAGAAACGTATCCGCCACCTGCCCGTACTCGACCAAAACCGCGTGATCGGTTTGCTCAGCATCGGCGACATCGTTACCGCCATCATCAACGAACAAAAACACCGCATCCAAAGTCTGGAGCACTACATTACGGGAGCAGCGTATTAAGGCTTGACATATGGGGGAGGGAGAGTGTGGGCCTGTGGCCCGCACTCTCCCTCCCCCTTTCCCAACAACCCTGTGTCATGTCGACCGCAGGGAGACACCTCATTTACCCCAATGGTATCAGGACCGCAGGGGGACACCTTTTCGGGTTTGGACAACATCGCACCGACCAAAAAAATGCTGGTTTGAAGCCGGCTTTAGCGTTAAAAATACCAGTTAACGACACATTAACAATATTATCGGTCGTTCTACTGTTACATTGTTGTGACAGTTGCGTAATAATATCAAAGCTTTAGGCTTTATAATCAAAATCAAACCCAACTACGTAATGAAGAACTTTCTGTTTGTGCTCTTGTTCGCCCCCATGGCCGTTTTTGCTAAAGAACAAGGCAATCCAAGTCTGGAAGCCATTGCCAAAGCCCTCAGTGCCGGCGACGCCGACGCCCTGAGCAAGTACCTGGCCGACAATGTGGCAATTTCCATTCAGGACAAAGAGCAAACCTACAACAAGGCCCGTGCTACCGAAACCCTGCGTTCTTTCTTTGGCACCAACAAGCCCAAAGGATTCAGCCAGGTGCACCAGGGTACCAGCCGCGAAAACAGCGACCAGTACAGCATCGGTAACCTGAACACCACCACCGGCAACTACCGCGTGTACCTTTACCTGAAACAAGCCGGCAACGGTCTGATCATTCAGGAGATCCGTTTCGACAAAGAATAAACACTTCCGTCCGATAAAACCAGGGCCATTGCCGCATTGCGGTAATGGCCTTTTTTAGTGCTTGTCTGGATTTCGGTTTTGTGGCGAGCATGAGCCCAAAAACAAAAATCCCGCCGAAAGCTTTATGCTTGCGACGGGACTTATTTGCTTGTTGGCCCACAAGGACTCGAACCCTGAAAAACAGTACCAAAAACTGCTGTGTTACCATTACACCATGGGCCACCAATGCTCTTTTTCAAAAGCGGGTCAAAGATACGTCTATCAAAATGACCTGTGCAAGTATTCGTGTAAAATATTTTAGAATCCCCCCATTGAATGACGAGATACGAAATACGATTTTTGAAATGTGATTTCAACGCATCTACTGAAGCCTGCTCCAGTACTGCGTTTTGTAAATGGGCCCAAGTGATCCACGCACCACGAGTGTGTTGGGATCATTTTCCTTTAGCCATATTTTGCAGGCATACCAATTACCCCCCTGAGGATTGAGGATGTTGCCGCCCTGGTAGTAGCCTTCATTAAGTTTCATATCCTCAATGATGACCATATCGATCAGGGATTTACCTTTCCTATCGCCGGTGCATTTGTCGCATATTTTTTGGCCGTCTTTGCGCAGCAATTTTGTAATTTTTCCATACAACACACCACCTTGCTCGTAAAGGTGAACATAGCTTGTGGCATTGCCGGTTTCATGGTCGATGGTTTGCCAGGTTCCGGCAATCGATTGGGCAGAAGCCATGGAAGACGTCAGCACAAAGGCAAAAAACAAAAGAATGTTATTCATGGGTGGATTTAAGCATTAAAATCAAAGGCACTTCGGACTTCGGACTTCGGACTATTATTGTACCCTGCTCCAGTATTGAGTGCGGTAAAATGGACCGACTGAGCCACGAACCACGAGGGTATTGGGATCGCCTTCCTTGAGCCATATTTTGCAGCCGTACCACTTGCCTTTTTCAGGGTCGAGGATGTTGCCGTCCTGGTAATAACCTCCATTAAGCTTCATTTTGTCGAGGATAATCATGTCGACAAGTGGTTTGCCCTTGCGGTCGTCGGGACAATTGTCGCAAGTCGTTTTTGCATTTTTTCGCAGCAATTTGATGATTTTACCATACACCAAACCACCTTGTTCGTAAATTTGAACATGGCTTTTGGCTTCGCCTGTTTCATCATCAACGGTACGCCAGGTACCTATTACAGACTGGGCAGTGGCCATCGTGGCCGTGAGTACAAATGCGAAGAGGAAGAAAAGATGACGCATAAAGGTGATACGCTTCGTTTGAGAAGTGGTTGATAAGGATATGTACATGCAGTTTGGAAGTACGCTCCGATGGATCATGCATAACGCACAAACTTGACTCCACGTTGCGTAGTGTATGATGAAGACGCAGGAAATGGTCTATAGTAACCTAATGCAAACAATACCACGAGCATAATAGCTAACGAAGATTGGTAAAAGCTGGACGCAATCCCATCCAATCATCCAAATCTATTAAATCAAATTAAAATCCAATCCCAAAAATCCTTAAAATCCGGGTTTAGACATTAATTCATGTTGATTTTATGCTTCCTGAAAAAGGCAGGTTTGGGCTTGTACACTTCCTCCCCTGGCGAATCCGGACGTTCGGTATTTTTCATGGATTCAAGAGGTTCAAAGGGTTTGGGCTCATTGGAACGGTTGACGTTGCGTTGAAGGCGGTCGAACTCTTCCTGCAAGTCGAGGATGGCTGTTTCGATGTTGGGCAGGGGGCGCGTGATGATCATACGTATGATGCCCTGCGGATCGATGATGTAAGCCAGACGGTCGAAGCCGGGCTGGGGCCTGCGACCGGAAGCCATGCCGAACAAGGCAGCTATGCTGAAATCAAGGTCTTCAATAACGGGCGCTTTGAGGTAGATACCGATGTAACGGCGCGCTTTGTCGGACCAGTCGTTGTTGTGCTTAAGTGGTTCGTTGGTGATCGCAATCAGTTTGGCGTTGCGTTCGTTGAGCCAGCGTTCTTTCATGGCCAAAAAAGCCGAGTACATGGCCCAGGCCGAGGTGAAATTGGCAGGGTGGGCAAAAAAGACACACCACCGCCCGGCGCAATAGGTTGGGAAGTGCAACCGATCACCGGAAACAGAGGCTTCAAACTCCGGTACCCGGTCGCCAACCATAGGAAGTTTGGGGAAAAACGATGCCATAAAATGATAGGTTGGGTAGATCTGAACTGGTTTAAGTTGCACTGATATTAAGTACAAAATTACCGGTATTTCTACCAAATTTCCAAACCTATTCTTCAAATGACCAATTCAGGCAGGAAATGTTGCCATTCCGCAGGTTGTTTTCATAACTCCGGAGGTACAAATCCTTAATAACCATCTCATTTATAATTCCTGCAAGGCGTAGGACCTCTATTCAGGCCCAACTTGAAAAACTCGGGATGAGTCCTGAAAATCCTGTTTTACCTTTGCAACATCCTGTACTGCGCCATGCACCGGCCGACATAGCCTTTTCGATCCATGAAATACTGTTTACTTTTTTGCTTTGCCCTCCTAACCATGTCCTTAGATGCACAAACCTCCGCCTTACCTTTGCGCAAGACGTTAGACGCCCAATGGGAATTCAGACAAGCCCACAAGGGCGACTGGAAAGCGGTGAAGGCGCCCGCCAGTGTACACACGGCCCTATTGCAAACCGGTCAAATTGAAGATCCGTTTTACCGGGACAATGAGGAAAAATTGCAGTGGATCGAAAACGAAGATTGGGAATTCCAGGCTTCTTTCAATGCGGATGCGGAGCTTTTGGCACGCAAACACATCGAAATGACTTTTAAAGGGCTCGATACCTACGTACAGGTGTACCTCAACGACAGCCTCATCCTGGAAGCCGACAACATGTTCCGCTCCTGGATGATTGACGTGAAACCCTACCTCCGCCCGGGCCCCAACGTGTTGCATTATTATTTCGAAAGTCCTACCAAAAAAGTTGAAACCGCCTGGAAAGAACTCGGCTACGAACTGCCGGGCGGCATACGCACCATGAGCCGCAAAGCCCAGTTTCATTACGGCTGGGACTGGGGCCCCAAACTCGTGGGCTGCGGCATACTTAAATTGCCTGAAATCACCGCCTGGGACGACTTCCTCATCGAACAACTCGTGGTTGTCACCCAAAGTTTGACACCGGAAAAAGCCCGGCTCGTTGCCCGCTTTCAGTACCGCTCCGAGCAAAGCAGCCCAACCACTTTGATCCTGCGCGACGGCAAACGCAAATCCATCGAGGAACGCAAACTGTACGCCGGCACACACCAGGATTCCATCATTTTCGACATTGACGATCCCAAACTTTGGTGGTGCAACGGCATGGGTGAACCACACCTTTACGATTTCGCCATCGAAGCCAAACGCGGCACCCGGCTTGTCGAACGCCACGATGTGCGTGTGGGAATCCGCACCATCGAATTGGTTCAGGAACCCGACGCCGAAGGCAAATCCTTCTATTTCAAACTCAACGGCAAACCTGTTTTTGCCAAAGGCGCCAATTACATCCCGCAGGACATGTTTCAGGACCGCGTTTCGCCCGAAAAATACCGGCGAACCATCAACGACGCACTGGCCGGCAACATGAACATGCTGCGCGTATGGGGTGGCGGCATTTACGAGGATGACCTCTTTTACCAGCTTTGCGACGCGCACGGCATCATGGTTTGGCAGGATTTTATGTACGCCTGCGCCATGTATCCCGGCAGCGGCTCGTTCCTGAAAAACGCCGCCCGCGAAGCGCTTGAACAAATTGACCGATTGCGCCAGCACCCCTGCATCGTGTTGTGGTGCGGCAACAACGAAAACAACGAAGCCTGGCACAATTGGGGCTGGCAAATGCAGTTCTCGGAAGCCCAGCGCGCCCAGATTTGGCGGGACTACAAAACATTGTTTGTAGAGCTGCTGCCCAACTACGTGGCCAACAACGCCCTCGGTGTGCCGTATTGGGAAAGTTCGCCTTCGTTTGGCCGCGCCAACCCCAAATCCAACAAAGAAGGCGATTCGCACTATTGGGGCGTTTGGCACGACGAAGAACCGTTTGAGGCTTTTAACAAAAAAGTGCCGCGTTTCATGAGCGAATTCGGGTTCCAGTCCTTCCCGGAATGGCGCACCATCGAGTCGTTTACACTTCCGGCCGACCGCGAACTGGAGTCCAAAGTGATGCTTGCCCACCAAAAACACCCCCGCGGCAATGCGCTCATCGCCGAATACATGAAACGCGATTACCGTTTGCCAAAATCGTTTGCCGACTTTGTCTACGTGAGCCAACTGCTGCAAGCCGAAGGCATGCGCACCGGCCTGGAAGCCCACCGACGCAACAAACCTTATTGTATGGGCACCCTCTACTGGCAACTCAACGACGTGTGGCCGGTGGCTTCGTGGTCGGGCATCGACAGCTACGGACGCTGGAAGGCACTGCATTACCACGTACGCGACATCTTCGCCCCTGTTGCCGCCCTGCCCATCGCCGACGGCGACGTGTTGAACGTGTTCATTACCTCGGACCTGCCCGAATCCACCGTGGTGGACGTACAGGTGCGCGCTTTTGATTTTAATGGCAAATCGCTGAGCGACGTGGAAACAAAAGGTCTGACGGTTTCACCCGATTCGAGCAAATTGGTGTGGAAAGGCACATTTCGCACCATATTGCACAAGGAAAAAGCCGAAAATGCCGTGATCGAGTGTCTGGTTAAAGACACCACCGGCAAAGTAATCAACCGCAGGCTTTATTACCACACGCCGCCCCGCAAACTCAATCTGCCGGTCGTAAAAGTGCGTATCGACAAGGTAGAACAGGTGAATGAGGGCTACCTGCTCTACTTTTCAACCCCAAAATTGGCCAAAAACGTGCTGATAGGCACCCAGGCCGAAGGGTTTTTCAGCGACAATTATTTCGATTTGCTGCCCAACGAACGCAAAACCGTGTTGTTCCGCACCGAAACCCTGCTCGATGATCCGAAAAATGCATTCACCACGCGCAGCTTAAGCGACACTTATGAATAACGCGTTGCTGCAACGCAGTTTTCTGCATCCCGAGGTATCCGTACGCGCCGCATGGTGGCTTGGCCTCGGCTGGCTTGTGGTGGTGGTTCGCGGACTGTTTCTCGACGTCATGGACGTGGATGCTTCGCAATACGCCTCCATGGCCATGGAAATGAGCCAAAACGGCTCCTGGCTGCAGGTACAGCACCGTGGCGCCGACTACCTCGACAAACCGCCGTTGCTTTTTTGGTTGTCTGCCGTATCGTTCAACATTTTCGGCATCCACAACTGGAGTTACAAACTGCCGTCGATGCTCGCGGCCATGGCAGGTATTTATGCTGTGTACCGTTTTGGTCTGATCTATTACAAACCACAAACAGCCAGAAATGCCGCGATGATGCTTGCGTTTAGTTTGGGCCTCGTGCTCCTTTGCAACGACGTGCGCACCGATACTTTGTTGCTGGGGTTCAGCGCTTGTGCCGCCTGGATGCTCGCCGAATTTATGGAACGCGGCGGACACAAATGGTGGATCGGGGCGTTTGTGTGCATCGGGTTTGCCATGCTGGCCAAGGGGCCCATCGGCCTGGTGGCCACGGGTTTTGCCGCAGGTACCCATGTGATGCTCCGGCGCGACTGGAAAAACATCCTGCGCTGGCAATGGCTGGCAGGATTGGGGGTAGCTTTGTTGGTTCTGGCGCCCATGTGCTGGGGTTTGTACCAGCAATTCGACCTGCATCCGGAAAAAGAGATCAATGGCCGTATCGGTGTTTCCGGATTGTATTTTTTCTTTTGGGAACAAAGTTTTGGGCGCATTACGGGTGAAAATGTTTGGAAAAACGATACGCCTGCCTGGTATTTTGTGCACGTTTACCTTTGGGCATTTTTGCCCTGGTGCCTGCTGCTGATCGCGGCGCTGGTGGTAAAATTTAAAGACCTCTTTTTTCAAAAATTCAAAATCCCGACCGGCGCTGAAGCCTTTTCGCTGGGTGGTTTTGTACTTACGTTCGCGGCCTTGTCGATGTCGAAATACAAGCTGCCGCACTACGTTTTTATCACCCTGCCCTGGGCGGCGGTGTTGGCGGCGGCATGGCTGGAAAGCGCCATGGAGCGCAAGGTTTCTGCCACCATGGCTAAGATCTTGTTGGCCATACCATCGTTTGCCTTGTTTGCCGCAGGCGCTTTCATTTTGTTTAAGGTTTTTCCGGGGGGGCCTGTGTGGGTGTGGGTGGTTTGGGTTGTTGCCGGAGCCTTGTGGTTGTTCAGCAACCGTTTAAAGAAACAACTTCCTGAAGATGCCTCTTCATTAACACGGCGTGGCGCTTTTGCTTTGCTGGCGGCGGCTTTTGTACTCAATTTTTATTTTTACCCCAACCTCCTGCCCTACCAGCAAACCGCCATGGCGCCCCGGTGGGCAGCGGAGCATGGCATACCCGCGGAAAAACTGGCAAGTGGCCGAAGGCATGGCCATGCCTTCGATTTTTATGCTGGTCGTATTTGTCCGAGGTTCGGCACGGTTGAGGAAATACGGGCGCATGCACAGACCAATGGTGCTTATTATTTGTATGCCGACGATGCGGTACGCGGCGAGATCAATGCTGCCGGTGTGCACTACGAAGAAGCTGCACGGTTTGGGCATTTTCAGGTGGCGCTGCTCAAACCGATGTTTTTGGATCCGGGAACACGCACGGCGTCACTCAGGCCGGTTTATTTGTTGAAAATTTTTCCGGAGGACCCGTAACCAGACAATTTTTCAAAAGAAAAATTATCAAAATAGTCAAAAAACCACTTTTTTGCCGCAACATTGTCGTGCGCCCTACTTCGGCAAACAACGCGTCTTATTTAAAAAAACCAACCCAATTTATGGATAAGCCCTGGCTTCAGAACTACCCCGCAGGCCTGCCCGCCAACATTGAACCCGATCAGTACCCACGTTTGATGGACATGGTAGAGGAAAGTTTCAAAAAGTACGCCGATAGTCCGGCCTACGTGAGCATGGGTAAAACGCTGACGTTTGGCGAAGTGGACAAATTAAGCGCCCAGTTTGGAGCTTATTTGTTGTCGAGGGGGCTGGAGGCCGGCGATCGTGTGGCCATCATGATGCCCAATTTGCTGCAATACCCCATCGCGTTGATGGGCGCCCTGCGCGCCGGGCTCATTGTGGTGAACACCAATCCGCTCTACACGCCGCGCGAAATGCGGCACCAGTTTGTGGATTCGGGCGCCAAGGCCATCATCATTGCTGAAAACTTTGCCGCCAACCTGCAACAGATTCTGAGTGAAACCCAGATCAACACGGTCATTGTGGCCAGCATCGGTGAAATGCTTGGACTGAAGGGACATATCGTCAATTTCGTGGTTCGCACCATTAAAAAAATGGTGCCTGCATACGCCATTCCGAACACCGTTACTTTCAAAACTGCTTTGCAGCAGGGCGCCAAATTCACCTTGCCGCCCCTCACTACCGGTCCCGACGACACCATCATCCTGCAATATACCGGCGGCACCACAGGGGTTTCGAAAGGCGCCATGCTCACCAACCGCAACCTGGTGGCCAACATGATGCAAATCCGCGCCATCATGATGCCCATTTTGGGTGGAGGCAACAATACAGTGCTTTGTCCGCTGCCGATGTACCATATTTTCGCATTCACGGTAAACTGTCTGGCCATCATGAGCGTGGGTGGATTAAACGTACTCATCGTGAATGCCCGGGACTTGCCGGCCCTCATCAAGGAATGGCGCAAGTACAAACCTACGTTGGTAACAGGTGTAAACACCCTTTTTAATGCCCTGCTCAACCACTCCGATTTCGCCTCGCTCGATTTCAGCGACCTCAAAGCAGCCGTGGGCGGCGGTATGGCCGTTCAACGCGCCGTAGCCGAACGCTGGCAGCAGGTAACAGGATGCCAGCTTACGGAAGGATACGGCATGACAGAGGCAAGTCCGGTAATCAGTTGCAACCCGCTCGATGCCAGCATGCGCATCGGCACCATCGGCATGCCCGCGCCAAGCACCGACGTGCGCATCGTAGACGACGCCGGCAATGCGCTTCCGCAAGGGCAAGTAGGTGAAATCCAGGCGCGCGGTCCGCAAGTTATGAAAGGGTACTGGCAACGGCCGGACGCCACCGAAGAAGTTATTAAGGACGGCTGGTTGTGTACCGGAGATATGGGCCTCATGCACCCCGAAGGATTTTTCCAAATCGTCGACCGCAAAAAAGACATGATTCTGGTGTCGGGTTTCAATGTGTACCCGAATGAAATTGAAGATGTGGTGGCCATGCACCCCAAAGTGCTCGAAGTGGCAGCACTGGGGATACCTGACGAAAAATCGGGCGAAGTCGTCAAGGTTTTCGTGGTCAAAAAAGATGCATCGCTCAACGAAGCTGAAATCATCGAACACTGTCGCGCCAACCTCACAGGTTACAAAGTGCCCAAACAAGTGGAATTCAGAACCGAACTGCCCAAAACCAATGTGGGTAAAATTCTGCGCAGGGCGTTGAGGGAAGAAAAGTAGCAGGCAGCAGGCAGCAGGCAGTGCCCTCCGCCTGCTGCCTGCTGCCCGCTAAATATTTGCATATCAATAAAAATATATATAAATTTGTCGCGTTACTTTACTTTAATCCCTGATGTACAGTCTCTGATACATTCCAACAACCGATGATTAAACTTATTTCCTGCCGCGCGCATCCAGGATGCGCTTTCCACTCGTATTTATTGGTACGATTACCTTACCGGTGTTTTAGGGTGTATCTGAAAAATGCTCACCCTGGCGAACACCGCTGTTGACGCCCCCCGATGTCACTACGTACAGGTTTTGGGCATGCCAGGTTTGGGCATGTCCTGTTTTTAATGTGCCAAAAACGCCCGCAATACTTCAGCTTACAGGATGCGTTTGTATACCATACAGGGTATTTTCACAAAAAGCGAAAAATTTTAACAAACCGTTTTCTCGAAAAAAACGCCGTTGGAATAAAGATTCATACCTTTTTGTAAAAAATTGATTGTTAGCGCATTACATGGTCATTGGAGAGTTACACGAAGACAAACAACGGGAAATACGCCGTTAGAGCAAGTGTTAAAATTTGAACTGCATTACCGAATTGGCAAGCAATTTGGATTATACCATTCATCGCCGCCATACAAACGGCTTCTAATCAAAACTTTAATCGCCACCTACGGCATAATCCGATCCCGGTTCATAATCAAAAATCCAAAACCGCCAGCACAATGAAAAAATTCACAATAATCCCGCTCCTGCTGATTGCTTTCGCCGGCATCATGAACATCAGCCAACTCAATGCACAGGAAAGTGCTGAACCTACGTTCACCGATTTCCTTGCACAGTTTCCGAAAGCTTCTTTGCCGTACACCATGACGGCTGAGGACCTCCAGCAACAAATCCAGCCCAAACCGGCAACGAAAGTTAACCGCCTTGGCTGGGACTACTACAGCTTCCTTCCCGAACTCGAGCGCAGCGCCCAATACAGCAACATGCCTGTTTATCCCGAGCCTGTAGCCGTTTTCGAAACACGTGGATACTACGCCGTGCTGTACAACCTGGCGCGCGGCCTCAGCAAAGGCACCAAAACATACAGCATAACGGTATACGACCTCGACGGAGGTTACATCGGCACCCAGTTCGTAGCAGGCATCAACAACAAAGAAATCACCACCCTGCGCATCGAAGAAAACCTGATGGCTACCGTTGAAGTGCTCAAAATTGAAAAAGAAGGCATGCGCCGCTTCGACAAACAAACCATCGACCTGCTGGTTCCGGGCAACCCCGACCAACTTGGATGGAGCGACAACTCGAAACCAGGTACCCTGGACAGCAGCACCATCGCCCGCTCGAAATAAGATCAGGATTTACAAGATTTTAGGATTTGCAGGATTTGAAAGGATTTGAGATAACACAACCTAGTATAAATGCGTCCCCGAATGTATTGGGACAATACTTACGACACACACACAAGATACATACACTGTTTATGAGCCGCGACGGAGTAATCCGGAGCGGCTTTTTTGATCAGGATTTTCAGGATTCTAAGATTTACAGGATTTTTAATTGCAGGATTGATGGCTCCTGCGATACCAATCCTGCAATTAAAAATCCTGAAAATCTTAGAATCCTGAAAATCCTGATCAGTCGCCCCAGCCTGCTTCTTCCTCCACTACCTTACTGTGCTTCCGCACGATGCCCATTTCCAGTTCTTTTTGGCAGGCGCCGCAGATACCGTAGAGGTTGAGTGCGTGGTGGGTAATTTTGAAATTGAGCAGTTCGCCCACCATGTCTTTGATCTGTTGTACACGCGGATCGCAAAACTCCACCACCTTGCCGCAATTGGCGCAGATGATGTGGTCGTGTTGTTTGAAACCGTATGACTTCTCGTATTGTGCGAGGTTTTTACCAAACTGGTGTTTTTTCACCAAATCACAGATCACGAGCAACTCCAGGGTGTTGTACACCGTTGCCCGGCTCACACGGTAGTTGCGGTTTTTCATGTGGATGTACAAAGCCTCCGCATCGAAGTGGTCGGTGCGTTTGTAAATTTCTTCGAGGATGGCAAAACGTTCAGGTGTTTTGCGCAAGCCGTTTTTTTCAAGGTGTGCGGAAAAAATGTTGAGGACTTCGTGAATGACGTCTTCTGTATTGCGTTGTCCGTTCATGATGGTGTGCTAAGATGGACCGAACCGTTTTTCGGTTGACCAAAGGTACAAAAAACCGCCCTTTTCACCCAACCTTCTGCTTTGCAGACGGTGTATGTACAACAAGTGGATGGCACTTCGGGTTCACAATCGGTTTGGATGGTGGAAATGTTGTGGGGAATGCTTTTTTTTACCCTAAAAATCTGCACATGCCCAACCGTTTCAACCGCCGCAAATTCCTGCAAACCACCGCCCTGGCCACCGCAGCTTTCGCCACACCCACCCTGGTGCAAAGCGCATCCGGGGCTGCAACGCCCACGTTTAAAAACAAAGACAAACTCCGGTTGGGATTCATCGGCGTGGGCATGCGCGGCCAAAGTCACGTTGAACTAGCCCTGTTGCGCGACGACTGCGAGATCGTGGCCATCGCCGATCCGGAACCACGCATGGTGGCCGATGCGTTGAAAATGATTGCGGAAAAAGGTCGGAAAAAACCGGACGTGTACGACAAAGGGATGCACGATTACAAACGCCTGCTGGAAGACAAAAACATCGATGCCGTGGTGATCGCTTCGCCCTGGGAATGGCACACGGAACAATGCGTCGCCGCCATGCAGGCCGGAAAATACACGGGAACGGAAGTGTGCGGCGGCTTTTCGCTCGACGAGTGCTGGCAACTCGTGAACACCCACGAAGCCACGGGCACACACCTCATGTTTATGGAAAACGTGTGTTACCGCCGCGATGTGATGGCTGTTTTGAACATGGTGCGGGAGGGTTTGTTCGGCGAGCTTTTGCACCTTGAAGGTGGCTACCAGCACGATTTGCGCGGCGTGAAGTTCAACGACGGCGTCACACCGTACAACTCAGGTGTTGAATTTGGAGAAAAAGGGTTCAGCGAAGCCAAATGGCGCACCAAACATTCGGTGCACCGCAACGGCGACCTCTACCCGACGCACGGTGTGGGTCCGGTGGCCGTGTACACCAACATCAACCGGGGCAACCGTTTTTTGTACCTCACCTCCACCAGCAGCAAAGCGCGCGGTTTGCACAACTACGTGGTTGATCACCCCAAAGGTGGCGAAAACCACCCGAATGCGAAGGTGCAGTTCAATTTGGGAGATGTGGTGACCTCCATTTTAAAAACCTCCAACGGCGAAACCGTGTTGTTGTCGCACGACACCAACCTGCCCCGCCCCTACTCCCTCGGTTTCCGCGTACAAGGCACCAAAGGCATCTGGATGGATGTGAACAAAAGTGTACACATCGAAGGACAAAGCAAAAGTCACGCCTGGGAAGAAAGCAAAGCGTGGTTTGAAAAATACGACCATCCGTTGTGGAAAAAATTCGGCGACGACGCGAAAACGGCCGGGCATGGCGGCATGGACTTTTTTGTTTTCCACCATTTTGTGGAAAGCGCCAAACGCAACCAGGCGCCACAAATGGATGTTTACGATGCCGCTACATGGCTGGCCATAACGCCACTGAGCGAGGCTTCCATAGCCACCGGAAGTACACCTCAGGCATTCCCCGATTTTACCCGTGGCCGCTGGACGGAGCGGAAACCCGATTTTGCATTGAACGACGAATTCTGAACAGATCCCACGCTTCGCTGGGATGACAAAATAGTCCCACGCTTCGCTGGGATGACAAAATAGTCCTACGCTTCGCTGGGATTGCATTTTTCAACAACCTCTTTATTTGAAAACGACATTATGGAAAAACACTACAAAAACGGCGACATCACGGTGGTATGGAAACCGGATTCGTGCATCCACTCAGGTTTGTGTTTCAAGGGATTGCTGCAGGTTTTTGATCCCCGCGCCCGGCCTTGGGTAAACATGGAGGGCGCCGACACGGAAGCCATCATTGCGCAGGTGGAAAAATGTCCTTCGGGAGCGCTCAGCTATTTCCGCAACGACGAAAACGAAAGCCAGCCCGAACACATTGATGTGGAAACCATCATAGAAGCGGCGCCAAACGGTCCGCTCATGGTTTACGGCAACATCAAGGTGAAAAACTCCGACGGCACCGAAACCATGAAGCACAAAGTCACGGCTTTTTGCCGGTGTGGCGGCTCACAAAACAAGCC
>JADLBE010000425.1 GCA_020847915.1 Saprospiraceae bacterium
CGGTTACCGGCCCCAACAACGAACAGGAAAACGGTTCGCTTATTTTCCTCAATACGGACGGTGTTTTTCAAAAGCAGGTAACCGTGGGCGCCTTGCCCGACATGATTACGTTCACGCCCGACGGCAACTACGTACTCACGGCAAACGAAGGTCAGCCAAACGATGCCTACAACAACGATCCCGAAGGATCGGTAAGTTTGATCGATATTTCCGGCGGCATTGCCAACCTCACACAAGCCAACGTACAATTGATTGATTTTACGGCTTACAACAATCAGGAAGCCGCTTTGATCGCATCCGGTGTGCGCAAACTCAAAGCAAGCAGCACGCTGGCACAGGATTTTGAGCCGGAATACATCACCATTGCGCCCGATGGCAAAACAGCCTGGGTAACGCTCCAGGAAAACAACGCAGTAGCTGTTCTTGATCTGGAATCCAAAACTTTTACAAGCATCGTGCCGCTTGGAACCAAGGATTACAACAGCTTCGGAAACGGCTTGGATTTGTCGGATCAGAATCCGTCCATCCTCATCGCCAACTGGCCGTTGAATGGTTACTTCATTCCTGATGCCATCACCAATTACACAGTCGACAATACGGTTTACCTCGTAACTGCCAACGAAGGTGATGAAAAGGAATATGCCGGGTTGAACGAACGCACCACAGTGGGCGCTGTTACCCTCGACCCCACGGCATTCCCCAACGCGGCCATGTTGAAAGAAAACCACGCCATGGGTCGTATGCGCATTACCAACCTCAGTGGAGACACAGACGGCGACGGCGACTACGACGAACTGTACTGCAACGGAGCACGTTCTTTTTCGATCTGGAACAGCGAAACGGGTGAGCTCGTTTTCGACAGCGGCGATGATTTTGAAAAAATCACGGCAGCTGATCCGCTTACAGCGCCCATTTTTAATGCCGACAATGGTGGTAACGGGTTTAAAGGTCGCAGCCGCGCCAAGGGTCCTGAACCTGAAGGCGTAACCATCGGCAGACTGAACAACCGCACCTTTGCCTTCATCGCCCTCGAGCGTATCGGCGGCGTTATGGTGTACGACATCACCGATCCAAACAACGTGGTGTTTACCGATTACGTCAACTCCCGCGATAACACAACATTTGCGGGCGACAACGGAGCAGAGGGCATCCTCTTCATTCCGGCTTACAACAGTCCCGACGGCAAAAACTACGTAGTTACCTCCAATGAAATCAGCGGCACGGTCGCGGTATTTGAAGTGGGCAACGTCACCGTTTCCAACCATGAGGTGGCACAAAAAGCTGATGTACTTGTATTCCCAAACCCGGCGCCTGCTAATGGTACCGTCCAGTTCAACGGAACGTACAATGCGGATGTGTTTACCCTCGACGGCAAGTTGAAAACCCGTGTGGAAAACACACAAAGTTTCAACCTCAACGGATGGACACCAGGAACCTATGTTTTGGTGTTCGACAACGGCGTGGTGAAAAAAATTAGCGTCAATTAAATCTTGACGTAACAAATCAATGGGGTTGCGGGTGTTGTTTCGGCGCAAGCGCCTTTACAACACCCGCAACCCCATTGATTTGTTACGTCCCTGAAAACTACACGTTACACCCATCATAAGCGATTTTATCAAAAAGGGGTGTTGTTTCCGCCGCTGGCGGCGGAAACAACACCTCTTTTTGATAAAATCGCTTTTTGTTTTTTACTTGTTCCTTATCGAAACCATGTAATAATCAACGCCGTTCACCTGTTGAATTCCGAAATAGTAACGGTAGAGGCGGCCGGAGTAGGTATTGCCGCCATCGGTGCCGCCGGTTTTTTCGGCGCGACCAACGATGCTTTCGTGCAGGGCGGTGTAATCCTGTTCATCGAGGGTGAGAAAAACGATGCTGTTCAGTCCGAAGTTCCATTGGAGAACCTGCTCGTAAATGATGTGGCCACCGGAGGCCGACTGCCAGCATTTGTGGTATTGCCGTACTTCGTCGATGCCGTCCTTGATGTCGGTTTCGTAGTCGAATCCCAAATCGGTGATTTTGGCTTCACGTTCGGGCACAGGCGTGCGCAGGATGGATTGAAGTGCCTGCAGATCGAAAACGGCGCATTGGGCGTAAATGGTGTGGGATAAACAAAAAATTAAAAAAACAGCAGATGTTAAAATTCGCATGGCGGGATTTGGATGATGTAAAAAAAACGGAATGTATAAACGCAGCAAAGTTGGTGGAGATTTTTTCAAAAAAATTTAGAAAATGTATTGTTTGAATTTAAAAAATAATTCACATTTGTAGTATCAACGGAATCAATTCCCCATTGTCCGTTTATCCCCTAATCAAAAAACAAAGAATCCCATCTATTGCCCTTCCCCAGGGCATTTGCTTTGTTTTTAAAAACCGACACTAGCAACAGTTTACCGTTTTGTTGACCGGACGTACACGTCAAGGAGTTTACTTCCTGTTCCCCGCAGGTGGTTTGAGAAATTTATCTGAGACCGGAGCCATTGAATTGGCATCACGCTACCCTGTTTACTTACCGTGCGCTTCCGTACGGATGACTCCCCTATGTCCAATTCTCTTTTAAACAAAAAAACCAACCAAAATGCAAACGATCATTTTTCGAAAGCAATTCATGCTGCTGCTGATTTGCACCGTGCTGTTTTCCAGCAATGAACTTCAATCACAATATGTGGTTAATGGAAACGCTGTTGCGCTTGGTGGAAACTGTTTCCGTCTGACAACTGCCAACTTTTCCCAGTCTGGCGCCGTTTGGTCGCAAAACAAACTCAATCTTGAAGACGACTTCACCATCAATGCCAGCATTTACCTTGGAAACAACGACGGAGGTGCCGACGGCATCGCATTTGTTTTACAGCCGGTTTGCAACGGCATCGGTGGATTTGGTGGTGGAATCGGATACCAGGGAATCAACCCGTCTTTGGCCATTGAATTTGATACCTGGTACAACGGCGACCAAAATGATCCCACCGCGGACCACATTGCGTTGCAGCGCAACGGCAGTGTAATGCACGATGGCGGCACGAACACACTTGAAGGTCCGTACGTACAGCCCAACATGGAGAACAACGCCAACCATCCCATCATTGTTAATTGGGATGCTGGATCACAAACACTTACTTTAAATTACGATGGCAACTTGATTTTTACGTATGTGGGCGACATCGTAGCCGATGCTCTTGGTGGATTTGAAAAAGTTTACTGGGGTTTTACCGCAGCCACCGGATCTGCTTTCAACGAGCAAAGGGTGTGTATAGGCACAACAAGCTACCAGGAAGAAACACCCTATACGGTAACCGATGCTTCCTGCCCCAACCTCAGCGACGGTAGCATTTCACTCGACTTAACAGGAGGTGTAGGCCCGTATTCGTTCGCCTGGAGCAATGGTTCCACCAATGAAGACCTAACAAGTATCCCTGCCGGCAATTATTCCGTTTCAGTTACCGATGACAATGGATGTGTCACCGTGTTTAACAACATCGTTGTAGGCGCTTTACCAGACACTGAAGCGCCTGTGGTTTCTTGTCCAAACGACATTGTCGTTAATACAGCACAAGGAACCTGCAAAGCCTGTGTAATCTACGATTTGCCTACGGCATCCGACAACTGTGGATGGTCTACCAATACCCGTGCGGGATACACATACAAAGGCACGTACAATGGAAGTGATTACTTTTTATCCAACATCACCCAAACAGGTGACAATGCAAGAGCTGCCGCATACCTGACTGGCGGCCATTTGGCCGTCATCACCAATGCCGGTGAAAATGCCTTTGTAGGTGCTGCAGCCGTTGGACGGGCCTGGATTGGCCTGCATGACCTGCAAACAGAAGGCACTTTCCAGTGGGAAACTGGAGAACCTTATGTTTACAAAAGTTGGTTTGGCGGCGAACCCAACAATTCCGGAAATGAAGACTACGGTGAAACCAATTTTGGAGGCCTGGGTTTGTGGAACGACGTCCCCAATGCTGCAATACTCCTAAGAGGTATCGTTGAAATCGACGGAAAACCCATACTCGTTTCCGGTCCTTCCAGCGGTGATTGTCTGGCACCCGGTTCGTATGAGGTTACGTATGAAATTTTCGACCTGAGCGGCAACCAGGGTGCATGCAGTTTCAACATCACCGTAGAAGACAACGAAGCACCGACCATTACCTGCACAGACGTCACAGTAGACAACGACCCGGGTGTTTGCGGCGCCAATGTCGACTTTACAACCACCGCTACCGACAACTGCGGCGCAACGGTTGTTTGTGATGCAGGTTCAGGCGATTTCTTCCCGGTCGGATCCACCACCGTAACATGCACAGCAACAGATGCAGCCGGCAACGAGGCCAGCTGCGATTTCGAAATCACGGTCATTGATAACGAAGCGCCAACTGCCATTTGTCAGGACATCACAGTTTCTCCCAATGGTGACGGCAACTACCCCATTGATGCTGATGACGTTAACAACGGAAGTACCGACAATTGCCGTTTTAGCTACAGTGTTGATCCAACAGAAATACCTTGTTTCCACGATGCAACGGTTCAAACCGTGACTTTAACGGTAACCGATGACGCCGGAAACACAGCCCAATGCACTGCCAGCGTAACGCTTCTTGGCGACGACGACTGCGACGGCGTGGGCAATGCCTGCGACCTTTGCCCGGGCGGTAACGATCAGGTAGACAACGATGGTGATGGCAATCCCGACTGCGCTGTTTTCCCTGGACTTGGCAATCTTATATCAGAATGGACATGCGGAAACAACAACAACAAAGTTTTGATTTGTCACATACCTCCCGGTAACCCAAACAATTCCAATACCCTGTGTGTAGCTGCAAATGCAGTACAAGCACACCTGAACCACGGCTGTTACGTTGGTCCGTGCGACAATGCTTCCTGTGATGGCGAGCGCAGTGTTTCACGCAGCAACGCATCGGAAACTTTTGCAGATGTTCATTTGTATCCCAACCCGGCCAGCAACCAGCTTTTCCTGTTGATCCATGGCATTGAAAACAAAGCAGGACGCATCCTTATGTACGAAAGTTCAGGCCGTTTGGTTAAGGTGCTGAATGTAGCCGAATTCACCGGTGAGATCATTGAGATCAACCTCGCCGGCTTCAGCCAGGGTGTTTATTACATCGCTGTTGAAACCGAAGGCACAACCATCGAACGTCAACGGTTTGTGATCACACGCTGATAGCACCCATCCTTACCCAATATTTCAACGGGGGATGTTGTTTTTGCCGCTGGCGGCGAAAACATCATCCCCCGTTGAAATATTGGTTTCTTGTTTCTTGCTTCGCCAAATTTCGAAGTACATTTAGCCCGAACATTGATTTATAAAAATGCTGTCTCGTCGTAATGCCTTAAAAAATATGGCTGCGTCTGCACTTTTGCTTGGTACCAACGCAGTACAGGCCACCAACATGCTCTCCGGTTTGCCTGAAAATGAACTTCCCGGACGCTTGCGTCAATCCGTATGCCGGTGGTGTTTCAGCCACCTGAGCATCCAGGAACTTTGCGACGCCGGAAAATCCATCGGCCTCGAAGCGATCGATCTGGTGGCGCCCGCCGATTTTGATGTGGTGCGCAAATCTGGACTGAAGGTTTCCATGGTTTCACCCGACGGTTTGAAGGACTACCTGCGCATCGGCTGGAACCACCGCGAACACCATGAGCATTTGGTGGATTTTTACAAAAACCTCATCGACAAAGCGGCGGATTACGGCTATTCCAACGTGATCGTTTTTTCGGGCAACCGCAACGGCATGGACGACGAAACGGGCATCATCAACTGTGCCCAGGGATTGCAACGTATTTTGCCGCAGGCAGAAAAAAGGGGCGTTAACCTCGTTATGGAACTGCTCAACAGCAAGGTAGACCACCACGATTACCAATGCGACCGTACACCCTGGGGTGCCGAATTGGCAAAAACCATAGGTTCGGAACATTTTTCCCTGCTTTACGACATCTACCACATGCAAATCATGGAAGGCGATGTGATCCACACCATCCGCGATTATGGCAAATACATTTCCCATTTCCATACTGCCGGCGTGCCAGGACGCAACGAAATTAACGACGACCAGGAGCTGAACTATCCGGCCATCATGCGCGTCATCGCCGACAGCGGTTTCAAGGGTTTTGTGGCCCAGGAATTCATCCCCAAAAACGAAGATAAAATTGCATCGTTGCGCGACGCCGTGAAACGTTGCACCGTTTAATTTCCACCATAATCACTGGTCTGTTGATCAACCAAAGCCGATGAAATCCTGAAAATTCCTAAATCCAATCTCTTTTTGTCATCCCAGCGAAGCGTGGGACCCAAAATCCTGATTAAGACCAAGAAACGCTCAAAAACAGCTTTTTTGAACAAAAATATTGAACTAAGCATGGACAGAAGACAAGCAGTAAAAACCCTGGGCGCCATGATTGGCGTGGGGTTATTTGTGCCGGAAAGCCTGCTCGCCCGGGCAGGTGATGTGCTGGAAGGCGAAGCACCGAAAGCCAGTTTTTTCAACAAACAACAGCGCAAACTGAACGCGTTGATGGCAGAAGCACTGATTCCTAAAACGGATACGCCGGGAGCCAAAGATGCCGGCGTGCCTGCATGGATGGAATTTTTGTTGCAGGACTGTTACGATAAAAAACAGCAGGACGATTACCTGAACGGACTTGCGCTTGTGGAAGAAGAATGTATGAAACGTACAGGCAAAAACTTTGGAAAACTTTCCACGGTTTTGCAGTCAGGCGTACTTAGTACCATGGAAACCGAACTGGCGCCTGATTCGCAGCTTGCAGGATTTTTGCAGGTTTTTAAAAGCCTGGCAAAATACACCTACGTACATTCCGAAAAAGGCGCCACACAAGCGTTTGCCTACCTGCCGGTGCCCGGCAAATGGGATGGCGACATGACGCTTGAAAAAGGCCAAAAAGTGTGGGTTTCTTAATTTTTTAATTATAAAGCATGTTTGGATTACGGATTTTGGGCTACGAACGGCAAATATTGTTTTAAAGTTCGTTAAAATTTTCGCCGTAGGCACCCGGCTACAGCTGCAAATTTTGCCTTCTTTAAAATAAAATTTGCTCGCTCTCGCCTCAAAACCGAAATCCAAACATGCTCTTAAAATGCTATAAAGATGTCATTCAACATAAACACACCTCCCGACAATCAATACGATGCCATCGTCGTCGGATCGGGCATATCAGGCGGCTGGGCCGCCAAAGAACTTTGCGAAAAAGGGCTTAAAGTGCTCGTTTTGGAACGTGGTCGCCAGATCCGTCATGTAACCGACTACAGCACAGCCAATACTGCCCCCTGGCAATTCAAACACCTTAACCGCAGTACGGTCGAAATGCGTGAACGCCAGTTCAAACAACTGCGAACGGGCTATACGGTGCGTGAAGAAACCAGCCACCTTTTTGTCGACGATGTTGATCACCCTTACGAGGAAATCAAACGTTTCGACTGGATGCGCGGATACCATACCGGCGGCCGCTCCATCACCTGGGGCAAACAAAGCTACCGGCTTAGTCCGATGGATTTTACGGCCAACGAACGCGACGGCATCGCAACCCCTTGGCCCATCAGCTACGAAGACCTGGCGCCCTGGTACAGCTACGTAGAACGCTTTGTAGGTGTAAGCGGCTCCGTGGAAAATCTGCCAAATTTGCCCGACGGCGAATTTCAGCCTCCCATGGAACTGACTTGTGTGGAAAAGGACGTTAAATCCTCTATTGAGCAAAAATGGAGCGGCCGCAAACTCATCATCGGTCGTGCAGCCCACCTTACCGAACCCACCGAGGAACAAACCGAACTGGGCCGCGCTTCCTGCCAATACCGCAACATGTGCAGCCGCGGATGCCCGTACGGCGCCTATTTCAGCTCCCAGGCCGCTACCCTGCCCGCCGCGCAACGAACAGGAAACCTCACCATCCGCAACCATGCCATCGTGGCTTCGCTGGTGTACGATGATGCCAAAGGGCGCGCCACGGGCGTACGTATTGTAGACGAGCTCACCGGCAAAACCGAGGAAGTTTCAGCACGCATTATTTTCCTGTGCGCTTCGGCTCTGGGTTCAACCGGCATCATCATGAACACCGAATCAAAAAGGTATACCGGTGGCCTGGATGAAAGCGACTCGCTGGGCCACTACCTTATGGACCACCACCTGGGTGTGGGCGCCAGCGGCACTTTTGATACCCACCGCGATAAAATTACTTTTGGACGGCGACCAAACGGCTTTTACATTCCGCGTTACCGCAACGTTACCGAACCAGGTGCAGGATACATCCGCGGCTTCGGTTACCAGGGCGGCGGTATGCGCCAGGGCTGGAGCCGCAACATCCCGGGTTGGGGTACGGATTTCAAAAAACAGCTTACCTCTTTTGGACCCTGGAATGTGGGCATGGGCGGTTTTGGCGAATGTTTGCCCTACTACGAAAACAAGGTATACCTGAGCAAAGACAAAAAAGACAAGTGGGGACTGCCGCAATTGGTTGCAGATGCCATGTTCCGAGACAACGAACGCCAGATGCGCAAACAAATGATGACCGATGCCGCCGAAATGCTCGAAGCTGCCGGCGCCAAAAACATTTCAACGCGCAACGACGAACCATGGATCGGTTTGGGTATCCACGAAATGGGCACGGCACGTATGGGCACCTCCGTAAAAAATTCGGTGCTCAACAAACACAACCAGCTTTGGGCCGCACCTAATGTGTTCTGTACCGATGGCGCCGCCATGACCTCCGCCGGATGTCAGAACCCGTCGTTAACGTACATGGCGCTCACCGCCCGCGCAGCGGATTATGCGGTGAGTGAGATGAAAAAGGGAAATTTGTAAACAGTGCTCAGTAAAGTCAACAGTCGACAGTCGACTGTCGACTGTTGACTGTTGACTGGTATAAATTTAACTTCTGTATCCCCGATTTGAGTACAGTTATTTTTTAACCCGGTCAAAACATAACTACACTTATGTTTTACCGTGGTTAAAACCTTAGCCAGCCTGGGCCGAAAGTTGCAGGCGTTCCATGGTTTTTAAAAACCCATGTGCAAATCGATGCGGTCGAACAGCGGACCGCTGATTTTGGAGACGTACCGTTTCACCACACCCGGACCACATACGCAGTCTTTTTCAGGGTGGTTGTAGTAGCCGCACGATCAGGGTTGCGTTGCATAATTGTCAAATTCTATTTTACACGCAAAAGCCTGTAAATCAGTCCTATCCAGAAACATTGAAATCTTTGGGTGATCATTTGAGGAAGGTGAGGTTGGATCGAGGGCTATCGCAGCCCCAGGTAGCCGGGTTGTTGGAGGTCACTACAGATACCGTAACTTACTGGGAAACGAACCGTTGCAAGCCTAGGGCCAAGTTTGCAAGGCGGATCATAGCCTTCCTTGGCTACCTTCCCTTTCAGGAAGATGGCTCACTTGCAAAACGACTCCATCTGGCCCGATTGATTTCCGGTAAGACACAAAAACAAGCTGCTGAAGCCATGGGCTGCGACGCTTCGAACCTTAGATTTATTGAACTAGATATAAGGGAACCTGGATGTCAAACTAAGAGGAAAATCCTGGAATTTATTGAGGGGGTGTTAAGGGAATTCCGACAAAGCAACTAAGCTATAGTTTCTAGTGTAGTATAAAAAAAGGGAAAATAAAGTAAGTGACAATTGGTCGTCTCAAACTTTACTTTCCCTTCACTTTACTACATCAAGATATTAATGTGTCACTGCTACCTTAGCGCTTTTACGCTTACCGTCGGAAGATACAGATTCCATGTAATAAACGCCGGAAGGCCATTGCTCCACCTTCAATTGTATTGCACCGGAAGCGGTGCGGGTTTCGACCATGCGTCCGAACGGATCCCAAACTCGAAGTGTGCACAGTGTTTCGGGTAGGAGAACATGCATTGTTTGTCCGGCTGGGTTGGGCCATACAGCAAGACCATGAATGTTACTCGACGATGAAACATCACGTCCTTCTGGTCGCAATTGTTCGCCAGCGCCCGATACTATGGCACGTGCTACTGCAATGTATTGGCGGCAGTTGGCTGGGTAGCCCGACATGTCTTCCGACCATAACGCTGCTAAAGGTTCAAAAGCCTGGCGGGCAAGCTCTACACTGTCGGCTTTCAGTAAATAGTAGGCATAATGGTACTGTTCGTGCAACAGACCGAAAGTGCTGTTGATACCTATAGTGCATGCTGAAAGAGAATCGTTGTCGGTAAAATCCGTAGTCGGGCGCTCTGGTAGTTCACACAGTTCGGGCTCTCGACCTACACGTGGTATCACCACTGGAGAAACTAATTGGGAGCAGTTTAACCTCTTCAGAAGTATATAGTCTTCGGGTGTCTGTTCGTATATCCAAGGTTCACCGGCTCCGAAAAGAGTACCCCAATAGTTTTTACGCATGTAGATTGAATTTAATGGCTCTTTAAACGCGTAGCATATCTGGATGTACATATTATTTGCGCCCCCCCCTTGTGGAATGGGGTTGCGTAGGAAGGCATTGGGTTGATCTTCGTCAATTGGCGATGTGCTGGAGTTAAGTGCGTCAATCATGAGGGTGATGTCGCTCCCGCGTATGCCGTATTTGTTACGTGCAAACGTGGCGCAATCGGCCAGGACAAGGCCTTCAGTTGCGTTCCCTTTCATGTATACTCCGGCCGCGTTTTCGAAAAATGTAGTACCTTGGAAAAGGAAAACGCTGGATGGCGCTACGTCGTTTAGGTCTCGAATGCCCACGTCATTTGAGTTGATTTGGGAATTGCGGACAAAGCAATAATCCACGTTGTTGAGTTCCACGGCAACTGCCGGTATGATTTGACCGGTTCCTTCGAAATAGTCATCATCGATTTGGCCTGACGGTGCTCCATTCGAATGTCCAGCGATGTAATCGCCGCCGATCACGGCTAGGACGACGTTCTGGAGGTCCATGGCCTTGGCGAGTGACTGGCCGGTGAACGTACTGTTCACCACATTGAAAAAGTTGCTGTTAGCCCAGTAAATACCTATATTGTAAGAATCAAATTGACATTGGTTGACGTACAAGCTAACGCTTTCGACGCCCTGAATGGGGTCGGTTATACCTGTTAACACACATGAAAGAAGATTTATGCCAGAAGCCTGGTTGCCAAAAATGGCATTGTCTCCTCCGGTAAAGGTAACCCGTTCGAAATCGGCTCCTGCTCCATTGGTAAAATTGAGATTTCCATATGTGATTTCCACAAGGCCATCGGTCCACAGCAAACGGTGAAGGCCGTTAATGTGTACCGGCGCTTCGAGGAGTACGAAACGCTGACTTATGCCTTGGCCTTCGAGAAAAAAGGTATATAAGTTGTTTCCGAAGGTAAGTTGGTTGCCTTCGGCAAATACGAAGTGGCCTAGTCCAGAGAAATTGAAGTTGCCATTGACCACCAATTCGCCCTCAATGCGGATGTTGGAGCCTTGGGATTCCAGGATTACTTTGGCGCCGGGATCGAGTATAAGACGCGTACCATGCTTAATAATTAGACTACTATGCTCACCAGTAATCTGGAGAATGCCACCTGATTTTATATGAACCGTTGAGTTTTCATCCAATTTCAGAACGCCGTCTTTTACTGCTCCATCAGCACCCACCACCAGTTTTGCTCCATCCTCCACTGTTATCACTGCATTGCATCTAGTTTCTGAAAACAGAAATTGGTATGGAGAGTTGGGTTCATTGCCAGTAGCAAAAGCAACTTTGCCGGTATTATTGATAGAAAGTTTGCCATTCGAAGTGTGAATGGTTACAGTTGGTATTGGAGAATAAATGGGCAAACCAACATTGAAATAAGTATTGAGATCCCCAGATAAAGAAAGTGGGTGTACCAAAGGTGGAGGAGAGTTGGTGACCAACTCATCAATCATGACCAAAGCAATTCTTTCGTCCAAAAACACATGTCGTTGATTGATCTCAGGAAGTCCGCTATAATCGCTTTGTTCCGGTGTCGAAGATGTAGTACATCGATCTGCTGCTCCACATCCAAACGTAGAGCCAAGGTTGGAAGGTTCGGATGCATCCACAGAACTGAATGTTGGAATAAAACAGTGGTGAGTGGCAGTAAGACCTGGTCCTGTCATCGAAACTTCTGCTTCTGTCAATAAATCTATTAATCCACCTTCACCGCTGCCTAATGGAGCGGTTCCCAAATTACTTGCTCCTCCCGGTGATGAATCATAAGGTTTCGTTATCGAATTAACTATCCATTCTGTCCATATTAAATCTATAGGAATAAAATCCAATTGTCTTTCAATATATCCATAAAATAGCGTGTTCATTCCATTTCCTCCGGTAGCTCGCAATTTTATATCGAATCGAACATGACCGCATACAGGTTCGCATTTACCCTTTTTGCCACCAAGTTCGAAGAATCTTTCACCCGCTACAATATTGTTTTCAATAAAAGTGCCTGTTCCGGCACCATTTGATAGTGCAACATGGCGCATATTTAATGCCCCCAGAGCATCAAGCTCGGTCATAAAAGCTGAATGTATGTCATTGCCTGGGATGGAGCCATTATTAACATGATATTTTAACAGTTGAAGTGGCACAGGAGCGTGCAGGGCCTCCCAGATTAAGTCAATGCTGGGAAGTGAAATATCGTCCCCCACATAGGTCGTCAAATTGGCCACCATGAAAGCTATCAGGTATTGAGTCGCAATAGGAATATTAGCGCCGTGCAGGGGAGAATCGTACGTGAAAAATAGCCGCGTATCGTGGTCTGGACCGTTAGCCTGCATTTCCAGAAGGGCGTATTTACTCACAACACCTCCCATACTCACACCAATGATGACGTTTTCTTCTGTACTACCTGACTCTGCCTTCATCTCATTCACCAATTTAATAACCTCTTTTACAACAAAGGCATTGCGCTGTATCCAATCAGAACCGTCGTCGAAGTCCACATAAATCAGGTCGTATTCGTAGGGGTAGAGGTAATCGGTAAGGGACTCCTCATTTGGGATATTACCCAATTTGGGCAAATTAAGAAGAGCGAACATCCTATCATAACTGCTTTCCGTAACTCCAAACTCCTCGTACCCTTCTACCACAATCAGCGGTCGTACCATCCGCTTCACACTGTTGCAATTATGGGTATTGTAAAAAAAGTGCAGGGTGGCGCCGCCTGCTAATCCCATGTAAGACTCGGTGGCAGTTATGTGCATGGATTCGTAGAGGTCTTGTGGCCATATCATGCCACCGTTTCGGTCACCAGCTCCCATTTCCGTCACATTCAATTTGGAGTGAGAATACCGTGTAAAACCGGTATATTCTAATCGGATCACCACTTCTTTTTCACCTGTAGAGGGATATTCGGTGGCCAGTGTCTGTCCTGCTGAGAGGATACGCCATCCTTGTCCGTCGCCGGGATCGAGACTTATGACCGGAGCCGAACCGCTCAGATTGCTGAACCACAAATCGGCAGGCAATGTGAAAGAAACGCTTCGCGATGTCGTCTTCCCTTTGAGCAACATTGCAGCAAACACCGTATCCTGAAAGTAGGGGCTTTCAGTTCGCCCGGTCACATCAAACATCTGCCCATCTACGTAACTGAGCAAATTACTATCTATGGCATCAGGTCGGATGCGATCAAAGCGCAGAGCCAACACCGCTATAGGGAGGGTATCGTCGGAAGATAATGCTTTGATTCTGGAAAGGTACACTTCTGGAGATGGTAAACCAGAGGAAGAAACTCGACTGCCCCGCATCGCACCGTACAACATCCCAAATACATCAGGACTGACCTAGTTGGAGTCCGTAAGTACTCCTCTATAATCAGCAGGGTTTGCAAACGACCAGGATAGGTCGTACAGATAGCCAGTTTGCACCTGGCTTTTGTCAAGCGGAGCACAAAGGTAATTAAGTTTTTCTGGAAGAGTTTGATTTTGGGCATAGCAAAGGCTTGCCACAAGTGCCAAGAATGGCACGAGTAGAAAATTTTTCATCTTAAAAAAAATTAATTAGTTAGAAAATGCTATTGGGGGTAATACAAAATGTCGAAACGACCATCTGTTACTACTATTGAGTCATTTTTATTTTGATTATTGAAAAGCGTAAACTCAAAGGTGCCAGAGATGAAATTTTTGGTTGTATCTATTTTACTTATTGTAAACCTATTAGATGTCAAAGTTACTGTTTCATCAGGTAAATACCATTTTGAGTGTGTATCCTTAAACCATACCGAAAAGGCGTTGGCATAAGTGGAGTCTGATGTGGTGTTGTATTCAGTAGGCAA
>JADLBE010000426.1 GCA_020847915.1 Saprospiraceae bacterium
CTTTGGATTCCAGGACGCCGATCACCCGGTAGCGCTGGTTGCCTACCACGATGATTTTATCCAATGCATTTTCGGGTTTATCCTCAAAAAGTTGTTTGACAATATCCTTTCCGATAACAACTTTGGGTGCTCCAGATTCAATTTCCGTGGTGGAAAAATTGCGGCCGTAAGCGATGTTTAAACCTTTGATTTCAAAATAGTTTTCATCAACGCCTACAAATCCGATGTTGGGATTGGTTTTTGTGTCGCCGTATTTGACCGTAGCGCCGCTGGTAGCCCAAAATGAGAGTGAAACCTTGGCTGGAAAATCAAAACGGTCCTTAAACTCCATGGCCTGTTTGTACTTGATTTGTTCGCCTGCTTTTTGGCGACGCCCACCACGGTTGCTTTTAACTTCTCCCCATTTGCGTTCGATGCTGAACGAATTGGCGCCAAGTCCGGAAAAGTTGTCGTTGAGCGAAAAAGCGATGGCGTCGATGGCGGTAAGAATGCCTACCAGCGCCATGATGCCAAAAGCAATGATGAGCAGCGTGAGCACTGCCCGCAACATGTTGGTGCGGATGCTTTGGAACGCCATGGATAGTATCTCTGAAAAAGGCATCTTTGTAGGTATTCGTTTGCAAAATACAAGCAATAAAAGTAATCCAATACTGCGATGCGCGATGCACCTTTCGAAGCGTTGCCCTTTTTTCTCGATCAACAGCGTTTTTTTGCAGATTTGTGCCGACAAACCACCAACCCATGGAGCTATTCCGTACCCCATTTTGGATTTCACGCTTTCCGCATCTGCGCGTCGGACAAACGACCCGGCACGGCGGCGTCAGTCTTGAGCCTTACAGTTCACTCAACCTGGGCAAAAGCACCGACGACGATGAAGACAACGTGCAGGAAAACCGTCGGCGGTTTTGTTACAACCTTGGATTTGTGCCCGATCAACTCGCCTGGTCGTATCAGGTGCATGGTACGGAAGTTCGCGTTGTGGATACGCCGGGCGGCAGCGAAGGTTTTGATGCACTCATTTCCCGTTCACCTGGCATTCTGCTCGTGGTATCCGTAGCAGACTGTACGCCCATACTTGTGTACGATGCCCGAACTGGCGCTTTGGCGGCCATCCATGCAGGTTGGAAAGGCACGGCCGGCAAATTGGTTTTTAAAACACTGGAAACCATGGCACAAACCTGGGGAACCCGCGGTGAAGACTGCTGGGCCATGGTAGGCGCCTGCATAGGGCCGGATGCCTTTGAAGTAGGCCCGGAAGTCGCAGAAAAGTTTGAAGAACCGTATAAAAAATGGGATGAAAAACGGAGCAAATACTTCGTGGATTTGAAAAAAGCCAACACCGCTCAACTGCTGGAATTCGGCATCCCTGAAACGCACATCGACGTGTCGTCGTGGTGCACGGTAAACCATGTTCATGATTATTTTTCCCACCGTGCCGAAAAAGGAGCAACGGGAAGAATGTTGGGATTCATAGGTATGGAGCGTGAGCTTTAGCTCGGCGTCCAGCCAAATAATGCGCGAACTTAAGCTCGCTACATGGAGCGTGAGCATTAGCTTGCCACCCGCATGAAACATTTAAAGATTAAAGTGGGATAAACATGGTTTTTTCGGCGAGCTAAAGCTCACGCTCCATGGTCTTCCACAACAGCCACCCACATGCCAGCGCAGCCACCATCAGCCCTAAAAACTCCCGGGTAAGTTCAATGTGTGGTTCTTCTGCCTTCATACTGCCGGCAATGTTGGGCAAACCCATACCCAGCCAGGCAAAAAACGCGGGCGCCAACGTAAGCATCCAGGCCACGGAAACACCCAGCCATAGCCACAATACCGCGCGGTTAAGTTTACCCAGAGCAGCCAGCGTAAAATGCACGGCAACGCCACCGTACAATGCTGCCCAGATCAGGGGATCCGGGTCGTTGTATTGTACCAAAGCAAACAATGCAAAAACAACGGCGAGTACCCAAAAAACAGCTTTCATGGCAAAAAATTTGAGCGAAAGGTAAAAATTTCGCCGCTTTACGGAACTTCCTGTGGCCTCCTGCTATTTTGAAGTACCTTTGGGGATCAGGATTTAAGGATTTTAAGATTTACAGGATTCGATTCCAGGATTGTTCAGGATTCGAGCTTTTTGAATCATTTTTTCGGAAAGAGTCCTTTGTAAGTTAAGTTACACGAAGATGTCAGGCAAGAAGAAACAAGCAAAAATAGAAATTCTCAACAGGCGCGCGCGTTTTGAATACCACTTCGTTCAGGAAATTGAAGCGGGTATTGCGCTCACCGGCACGGAAATCAAAAGTATACGGGATGGCAACGCCAACCTGACAGACGCCTATTGTTCCATCGAAAATGGTGAATTGTGGGTGCGCAACATGTACATCGCCGAGTATACCCACGGTACCGACAACAACCACGAACCGCGACGTGTGCGCAAACTCCTGCTCCGCAAACCCGAATTGCGCAAACTGGAGCGCAAAGCCAAAGAAAAAGGATTCACCATCATTCCTTTTAAACTTTATTTCAGCGAACGTGGTTTTGCCAAACTTGCCATCGCACTGGCTACAGGTAAAAAAGAATACGACAAACGCGATACCATCCGCGACCGCGACGACAAACGCGACCTCGACCGTATCCAAAAAGAATATAAAGTGCGCTGATAAACCATGAACAGAACCATTGCCCATTTTTTTTCCTGGATAGGATTGCCGCTGCTCATGCTTACCTACATGCTTGTGCTGCTGATGTTTATCAATCCTTATGCTTTCGGCGTCCGCGACATTTCCGACACCCAGGCCGTCGTCCTGCTCCTGTCCGTGTTCGGCATCTCTTTTGTCATTCCATCCATCGGACTGGCCGTGATGAAACCACTCGGACTGGTGCGCAGCCTCAGCATGCCCGACAAACAGGACCGCACCGGGCCATACATCGTTTCGGGTGTTTTTTACCTCTGGTTGTTTAAAAATCTGATTTCCAACGGACACACGCCGCCCCTGTACACCAGCATTGTTTTGGGCGCCACCATCGGTCTTTTTTTAGCCTTTTTCATCAATATTTTTACCAAAGTAAGTGCACACGCCACCGGTGTGGGCGGACTGGTGGGCGGACTGGTCGCCACAGCTTTCAGCTGGCCGCAAAGCACCCTTGGAATCCCTATGTTTGGTGGGACGCTCGAAATGAGCATGAACATCATACTTGTACTGGGCATGATTTTCGCCGGACTGGTGGGCGTTTCACGCCTGGCCCTCGGTGCGCATACACCCAACGAACTTTACATCGGGTATGCCATGGGATTTCTTTCGATGATGCTTGGCTGGGCGATTATTTAGTCGTAAGTCGTAAGTCGTAAGTCTACGAACGGCTAGGGATTTGAATAAAAAAATGCCCAATAACTTGTAAAACAAGCGATTGGGCATTTTTTTATTCAAATCCCAAGCCGAACGCCGACTTACGACTTATGACTTACGACTTTTTTTACGCTGCCTTGAGCTTCGCTATCCTCGACCTTGAAAGTTTGTCTTCGGCGTACGCCTTTGTAACGTTCAGGATTTGTTTGCCTTTGGTTTTGCCGCCGTCGGGCATGTCGAACATGGCATCGGTGAGGATGGCTTCGCAAAGGGAGCGTAGACCGCGGGCGCCGAGTTTGTATTCCAGGGCTTTTGCTGCGATGAAATCAACAGCTTCGGGTTCCACCACCAGTTTTACATCTTCGAGGTCGAACAGTTTTTCGTACTGGCGCAGGAGGGCGTTTTTGGGTTGGGTAAGGATAAGCCGGAGGGTTTCCACATCGAGCGGATCGAGGTGCACCAAAACGGGCAAACGGCCCACGAGTTCGGGAATGAGTCCGAAATTTTTCACATCCTGTGGCGTCACATACTGCAAGAGATTTTCGCGGTCGAACACCTGGTCGGTAGCCTTACCGTAGCCGATAACTTGCGTGTTTACCCGGCGAGCGATCACTTTGTCGATGCCGTCGAAAGCACCGCCGCAGATGAACAGGATGTTTGTGGTGTTTACTTTAACCAGTTTTTGTTCGGGGTGTTTGCGGCCGCCTTGAGGAGGAACCAACACTTCGGCGCCTTCCAGCATTTTGAGCATGGCCTGTTGCACGCCTTCACCCGACACGTCGCGGGTGATGGACGGATTGTCCTGTTTGCGTGCAATTTTATCAATTTCATCAATGTATACGATGCCGCGTTCGGCTGCATCCACATCGTAATCGCATACCTGGAGCAGGCGCGAGAGGATACTTTCCACGTCTTCACCCACGTAGCCTGCTTCGGTAAATACGGTGGCGTCGACGATGGCGAACGGCACGTTGAGCATGCGTGCGATGGTTTTCGCCATCAGGGTTTTGCCCGTACCGGTTTGTCCTACGAACAAAACGTTGGACTTTTCAATTTCAACCTCATCGGCGGCGGCGCTTTTTTTGCCGTGGCTTTTGAGGCGCTTGTAGTGGTTGTACACAGCTACGGAAAGCACCTTTTTGGCTTCGTCCTGACCGATGACGTATTTGTCGAGGAAGTCTTTGATTTCGCGGGGAGGCACCAGTTTGAGTGGTCCGGTAAATGCACTTTTGCCAGTACTACCGGCGCTTTGGTTTTCGGCAGCAGCAGGCGCCTGGCCACCATGCAGTTCCTGACTGATGATTTCCTGAGCTTTTTCCACGCACAATTCACAGATTTGGGCATCCATGCCTGAAATCAGGATCATGACATCTTCTTTGCTGCGTCCGCAGAAAGAACAATTGTGCTGGGGTACACGTCCTCGACGTATCATATTGATTTTATTAAAAGTAGTCCTTAACTTTCAAGGGTTAAACTGAATAAAAACCGGCCGGCCGGTTTTATTCAGTTTAACCCTTGAAAGTTAAGGACATAAAAAAGTTATTTTTTAGCACGCGGGTTGCTGCGGTCGAGGACCTCATCCACCAGACCGTAAGCTTTGGCGTCTTCTGCACCCATCCAGTTGTCGCGATCGCAATCCTCCTGGATTTTGTCATACTCCTGACCGGTATGGTGAGCAAGTACTTCGTAAAGCGACTTCTGCATTTTTTTGATGAGGCGGTAGGAGATCTCGATGTCGGACACCTGACCCTGGGCGCCGCCCATGGGTTGGTGGATCATGACATGGCTGTGGAACAGGCAGCTGCGTTTGCCTTTGGCGCCTGCTGCGAGCAGTACGGCGCCCATGGAGGCTGCAAGACCGGTGCAGATGGTAGCCACATCGGGCGCAACGTACTGCATGGTGTCGTAGATACCCAGGCCATCGATGACCGAACCGCCGGGGCTGTTGATGAACAGCTGGATGTCGCGTTTGGGATCGCTCGACTCAAGGAAAAGCATTTGTGCCTGGATGACGTTGGCTACATAGTCGGTCACGGGTACACCCATGAAAATAATGCGGTCCATCATGAGGCGGCTGAACACGTCCATGGCAACCACATTCATCTGACGTTCTTCGATGACGGCAGGCGTAAAGGCACGGATGTTCGGAGCGCTAACGGCAGCGATGCTGCTGACTTGAGTGTACTTCTCAAGGTGCATGCTACTCATACCAAGGTGTTTGGTAGCATACTTCTGGAATTCATTTTTGTCAAACATAGTTACGATTTTTAACGAGGCAATTATAACAAGTAATACGAGATATAGTTAGGATTTAACACTGGGTAATTTGATTTCAGCAATCAGTAGTCAGCAGGCAGCGGTCAGTACCAAAACTTACAACTTACCAATGCTGACTGCTGACTGCTGACCGCTGACTGCCAATCAGCCTTGCAAAGCGTCAAAAATCTGATGAAACTCGGCGGAAGCAATGGGCTTGTCGACGAGCGTCACTTCGGAGCTTACGGCGTCGTAAAGTTTATCGTATTCGAGGTCACGGCGCACTTTGTCCACATCTTCTTCTTTTTCCATCATGCGGGCCACGGTGCTGTCGATGAGGTCATCGGGCAAATCAACCTGGAAGTAGCTGCGTACACGGGTGCGGAACACGTTGCGCACGGCTTCTTCGTCGATGTTGATGCCGAATTGCGCTACAAGTTTGTCGCGCAGCAGTGACCAGCGCAGGTTTTCTGCGAAGGGCTCAAATTCTTCTTCGATTTGTGCCGGCGTCAGGTTTTCGTTGTTGCTTTGGAGCCAACGTTTAAGGAAAGCTATCGGCAGGTCGAAATGGTTGAGCTCGAGCAGGCGTTTCTGGATGTCGCGCATCACCAGGGCGTTGGCGCGCATTTCATAAAAACGGGCAACGTCTCTTTTCAGTGCTTCGAGGGCTTCGGATTCGGATTTAACGTCCGGACCGAATGTTTTTTGTAAAAACTCCTCGTTAAGCTCGGCCGGGGCTACGCGTGAAACATTTTCGATCACGGCTTCGAAGTGGTCGCCTACCTCACGGTTGTCGTTTTCCGGAAGGTTGAGGATGTATTTGCGGTACATGTCCTCTTTGGGACTTTCTTCGAGTTCGCGGGCGTTCAGGCGAAGGGTATCACCTTTTTTAAGTTTCAGGATGGCATTGCGCAGCGCCTCTTTGGGGATGCGGTTCACGAGGATGCTGACGGTGGTTTGCCAGCCGTCTTCCTTAACCTTGTCGCCGTCGAGCTCCGACATTTGGAGTGCTACGATGTCGTTGTCCTGGATATCGTCTTCCGGGTTGGAGCGTTCGCCGCCTTGTTTGCGCATGTTTTGGAGTTCTTCGTTGGCCAGATCATCGATGTTGGCGATGGTGAGGCGGTCGAAAGATTCCGATTTGGTAAGTCCGGCGATGGTGAATTCGGGCACGAAACCAATGTCGTAGTTTACGGCATATTCGTTGTCCATGCTGTCGATCTTGGCCGAAAACTGAGTTTGTTCGGCAGAAAGCAGGGGTTGTCCGAGGATGTTCAAGCCGCTTTCGCGCAGGTAGTTGTAAAGTTCGTCGGAGAACAGGTTGTTGAGGGTGTCGCCGAAAATGCTGCTGCCATAGAGGCGTTTAACAAAATCCATGGGCGCCTGGCCCTGGCGGAATCCTTTGATGTTGGAGCGTTGGCGGAACTTTTTCAGTTCGGCATCAACTTTGGGTTTGAGTTCTTCGCGGCTTACCGAAACGGTAAGCATGGCGGAGCTGTTGTCGAGGTCTTTACGGACAACGTTGGGCATACGAGGAAACGTTTAAATGGCTCTGTGAAGTGCGGGCGGAGGGACTCGAACCCCCATGCCTCTCGGCGCCAGATCCTAAGTCTGGTACGTCTACCAATTTCGCCACGCCCGCAATAATTTCAACGGCACCAGGCCGTTTTTCCAAAAGGAGTGCAAAAGTACAGCAAATTTTGGTAATTCAAAATGGGTAACCGACAGAAAAACCGTTAACGATCAACAAATAGATTTGGTGCGCGCTGCTTTTACCTTAACTTTGTATTCAACGTATGAAGCAGCAGGAAGATATCATCAGCAAACCCACCGAATCGGCACCCCCTCGGCCCTCCATTCAACCTGAGAAGCCCGTTGAAGGTATGCCCATTGAGGACAAGGCCATCATCCAGCGAGCGTACCGAAATCTGCTCAAATCCATTAATACACCGCTCGGTACCGAGGATCGCGACCAAATTCGCCTTGCTTTCGAAATGGCGGCCAAGGCACACCAGGAGCAGCGCCGTAAATCAGGCGAACCCTACATCCTGCACCCCATTGAGGTTGCCCGTATCTGTGTGGAAGAAATTGGACTGGGCCCCACCGCCGTGGTTTGCGCACTGTTGCACGACGTGGTTGAAGACACCGAAATTTCGCTCAAGGAAATCCACGACCAGTTCGGCGAACGTGTTACACTGATTGTGGACGGCCTGACCAAACTCGACAGTCTGCACGATTCCGAAAGCCCGCAAGCCGAAAACCTCAGCAAAGTACTTAAAGCGATGGTTTCGGATGTACGTGTCGTGCTTATTAAGATGGCCGACCGCCTGCACAACCTGCGTACCATAAAAAGTATGGCGCACCACAAGCAGCTGAAAATCGCCGCCGAAACAAGCACGATTTATGCGCCGCTTGCCCACAGGCTCGGTTTGTACAAAATCAAGATGGAGTTTCAGGACCTTTGCCTGAAAATCACCGAGCCAGAGGAATACCACGACATTGCCGAGCAACTTGCACAAACCAAACGTGCACGTGAGGTCTACATCCGTGAATTTACACGCCCCATCGAAGAAGGCATCGCCGAACTGGGACTCAACGCCCGCATTACCGGCAGACCCAAAAGCATCTATTCCATCCGCAACAAGATCAAAACCAAACATGTCGCCTTCGAGGATATTTACGACTTGTTTGCCATACGCATCATCATCGATGTGCCCCCCGTACAGGAAAGGCTTTCTTGCTGGCAGGTGTACACCCTGGTGACCGACCACTACAAACCCATTCCGGAACGTTTGAAGGACTGGATAACCACCCCCAAGGCCAACGGTTACGAATCGTTGCACACCACCGTGGTTGGTCCGGAAGGCCGTTATGTAGAAGTTCAGATACGATCGGAGCGTATGGATGAAATCGCTGAACGCGGTTTTGCAGCGCACTGGAAATACAAAGGTATACGTGGCATTGGCAAAGCCGATGTTTTTGAAAACTGGCTGAATCAGGTACGCGAAACGTTGGAAAACAACGATTCGGGCAGCGCCGTAGAGTTTTTGGCCGATTTTCAAAGCAATCTTTTTTCCGAAGAGGTACACGTTTTTACCCCCAAAGGGGAAATGAAAATCCTGCCCGAAGGCGCCACGGCCCTTGATTTTGCTTTCAGCATCCACTCCGACATTGGCTGTACCTGCCAGGCTGTAAAAGTGAACAACCGTTTGGTGCCCATCAACTACGTGTTGAAAAGCGGTGACCAGGTCCAGGTCATTACCAACAAAAACCAGAAACCCAACGAAGGCTGGTTGCAGTTTGTAGCCACATCCAAGGCTAAAAACCGCATCAAAGCGGCTTTAAAAGAAGAAAAATTCAAGCAGGCCGACTTCGGCAAGGACATACTTACGCGCAAACTCAACAACCTTAAGGTTTCGGTGGACGAAAACGTCGACATGCTGGCCAAAGCATTCGGCTACCCCAACCGCCTCGAATTTTTGAGCGCCATCCACCTCGAACAAGTTGACCTGAGCGAACTCAAACGGTTCCGCGCCGATGGACAAAAACTGGTTGAGCTGGAAGAAACTGCACGGGTTGACGCCCATCCGGAAATTCCGGCCGAGTCGCCAAAGTTCAAGTCGAACTTCAAACCCGAAGTCATCATCAACGGCGAGCCCGGCAATTATTACATGTACACTTTCGCAACATGCTGTAACCCGGTTCAGGGAGATCCTATTTTTGCCTTTGTAACCACCAAGGAAGGTGTTAAAATCCACCGGACAACCTGCCCGAACGCTCCGTACATGCTGGCAAATTACGACTACCGCGTGCTCAAAGCCGATTGGGGCCACACGGTTAAAGCTGATTTTATCGCCAACATCGTGGTTATTGGCATCGATATCGGTCCGGGCGCCATCCACAAACTGACCGATACCATTTCCAACATGGGCATCAACATCCGCTCATTCTCCATCTCCGGTGAAGGTGGGTATTTTGAAGGCCGCATCGGCCTTGTTGTGGTGAACACCGACGAACTCAACAAAACCATGCGTGCATTGAGGAGTTTTGAATGGGTGACGAGTGTTTCCAGGGCAGATTGAGAAAAAAGTAGCTAGTTGCAAGTAGCAAGTAGCAAGTAGCCACTCAAGCATTGTGCAGCGTTCGTGATCATTGCCTGTGAATAAATGGTTTGCTTATCATTGAACTTAACTTGCTACTTCCCACTTGTAACTTGCCACTTGCAACTTGCCACTTGCCACTTGCTACTTGCTACTTGCTACTTGTAACTTGCAACTATTTATGAAACAAACGCTACTCCTCGCATTTTCCCTCCTTTTATCCAGCGCCCTTTTTTCCCAAACCCGGCCCAAAATTGGTCTTGCCTTGAGTGGCGGAGGGGCTAAAGGCCTGGCGCATGTGGGCGTGCTCAAAGCCATTGATTCGGCGGGGTTGCACATCGATTATGTGACTGGCACCAGCATGGGAAGCGTTGTGGGAAGTCTTTATTCCATTGGTTACAGTGCCGATTCAATCGAAAAACTGGCACGGGACATCGACTGGAGCATTTTGCTTTCCAACCAGACGACCCTGAGGTCGCTCATCATGGAAGAAAAGGATGAGTATGGAAAATATACCATTGAACTGGCCTGGGATAAAAATGGGCTCCGTTTGCCGACCGGCGTTTTGGAAGGGCAGGAACTATGGATAAAACTTGGGGAACTGTTTTCACCTGCTTACAACATTCAGGATTTCAGCAAGTTTCCCATACCTTTTTTGTGCATTGCCACCGACATAGCCACCGGTGAAGCCGTGGTTTTGGATTCCGGCAGCCTGGTAACGGCAGTTCGTGCAAGCATGGCCATACCCACCGTGTTTACGGCCGTTGAAATTGACGGGCGCAAACTTGTGGACGGGGGAATTGTGCACAATTTTCCGGTGCGGGAGCTCACAGATTTGGGCGCCGATTTTATCATCGGAAGCAGTGTATCGAGTGGTTTGTTGCAGTCGGATGAAGTGACCGACGTGACCTCCATTCTCATGCAGGTTATGTTTTTGGCCGATGGATTGCAGCACCGTGAAGAGGCGGCGAATTGCAATGTGTACATCGAGCACCCGCTCAAGGGTTACAGTGCTGCGAGTTTTTCAAGTGGCAATCTGATCATGAATGAAGGGGTCATCACAGGCCGGGAACTGTATCCTTTTTTCAAAAACCTGGCCGACTCACTGGATGCCATTTACGGTAAACCGGAACCTTACAGACGCCTTATAGGGTTGAATGACTCCATTTACATATCTGAAGTTGTCGTTCATGGACTTGAAAACTCAACACTGACGTTTTTCCAGCAAATGACCGGTTTATTTCCCGGGAAAGCCATTGCCATGTCCAGTTTATCCGAACGTATCCGGAGGGTTTTTGGCACACGTTTTTACGAACGTATCATTTACGACATCGAACCCGTGAGCGACGGGGGGGCGCGCATTGTGTTTAACGTGATTGAAAATCCGTCCACTTTTGTAAAACTGGGCATCCATTACAACACGTTCAGCAACATCGCGCTTATTGCCAACCTTACAAGCAGGAACCTCTTGACGCTCCACTCGAGGAGTATGCTAAGCCTCAACATCAGTGAAAATTTCAGAGCCAAAGCAGAGTATCTTCAGTTGTTGGGCAAAAACCACCAATGGGCCCAAATTTCCCGTTTGCAGTTTGAACGCTTTGAGTTTACCAATTTTCAGGACCTCAACGAAGAAGGGCTTTTCAGGCAAAACTACCTTGCTGGCGATCTTGATCTTCAATATTCGAGCAAACGGCGTTTCACAATTGGCGCCGGACTGCGTGCCGAAAATTTCATATACAAGCCCATTATTGAATCCCAGCTGGATCTGAAAGGACACATCAACCAGTATTCCGCACCGTTTTATTACCGTTACCATACCCTTGAGGCACAAACCTACCCTAAAAACGGCGTGCGTCTGGAAACCGAGTTAAGCTATATTTTTAAACAGTATCCTGACATCGAATACCAAAACTCGGGTGAAAACATCACCAACCTGGATTCGCTCGGCATTGCCTACAACAATTTTCCCCGCGGATATTTCTCCTCGGAATGGTACGTCCCCATGCAAGGCAAATGGAACTTCCAAAGCCTCGTACAGGTCGGCGCCAATTTCAACTACAAGCAGCGGTGGGCAAACGATTTTAATGTAGGTGGCCTTACCCGACTGTACCGAAACCAAATTGTTTTTGCCGGCTTGCCACATGGAAGTCTTTTCACCCCAAGCGTAGCCGCGCTGCAACTCGGGCTCCGTTACAGTTTGCTTAAAACACTACACTTCACTGCCCGTGCCAACGGATTGGTTCACAACTTTATAAGCCGAAACGAAAACATCCAGGTCCAGGATTTTCTTTCAGGCTATGCCCTTACCGCCGGTTACACCACCGCCCTGGGTCCCATCGAACTCAGTGGCCAATACAGCGACCAAACCGGCAAGTTCAGCGCGTATGTGAACCTTGGGTTTGCGTTTTAGCAGGCAGCAGGCAGCAGGCAGCAGGCAGCAGGCAGCAGGCAGCAGGCAGCAGGCAGCTAAAAAAAAACCCAATCGTTTGAAACCAAATGATTGGGTGTTTTTTTTAGCTGACCACTGACTGCTGACCACTGACTGCTGACCGCTGATTACATATTCCTCCGGTACTGCCCGCCCACTTCATACAAAGCGTGGGTGATTTGGCCCAGCGAGCACACTTTTACGGCTTCCACCAGTTCGTGGAAAAGGTTTTGGTTGTGGATGGCGGCGATTTGCAATTTGCGCAGCGCTTGTTTTGCGCCTTCCGGGTTGCTTGCGTGCAGTTGTTGCAGGGTAACAATTTGCTCTTCCTTTTCCTGTTCGGTAGCGCGTATCACTTCGGAAGGTGTGATGGTTGGCGAACCGTCTTTGGAAAGGAACGTATTGACACCGATGATGGGCAGTTCGCCGGTATGTTTCATCGTTTCGTAATAAAGACTTTCTTCCTGGATTTTGCCGCGCTGGTACATGGTTTCCATGGCGCCCAAAACGCCGCCGCGTTCGGTGAGGCGATCAAATTCCGTAAGCACGGCTTCTTCCACGAGGTCGGTGAGCATTTCGATGATGAATGCGCCCTGGAGCGGATTTTCGTTTTTCGACAATCCGAGCTCGTGGTTGATGATGAGCTGGATGGCCATGGCGCGGCGCACCGATTCTTCGGTGGGTGTGGTGATGGCCTCGTCGTAAGCGTTGGTGTGCAGGGAATTGCAGTTGTCGTAAATGGCGTACAGCGCCTGCAGTGTTGTCCGGATGTCGTTGAAGGCAATTTCCTGGGCGTGCAGGGAGCGTCCGGATGTCTGGATGTGGTATTTCAGCATCTGGCTGCGCTCATTGGCGCCGTAAAGCTGCTTCATCGCTTTGGCCCAGATGCGTCGGGCAACCCGGCCGATGACCGCATATTCCGGGTCGGTACCGTTGGAGAAAAAGAACGACAGGTTGGGCGCAAAGTCGTCGACACTCATGCCCCGGCTGCGGTAATATTCCACAAAAGTGAAACCGTTGGCAAGGGTAAACGCAAGTTGACTTATCGGGTTTGCGCCGGCCTCCGCGATGTGGTAGCCGGAAATGGAAACCGAGTAAAAGTTGCGCACCCGGTTGTCGATGAAGTACTGCTGTACGTCGCCCATCACGCGCAAACTGAATTCTGTGCTGAAGATGCAGGTGTTTTGGGCCTGGTCTTCTTTCAGGATATCGGCCTGTACGGTGCCGCGCACGCTGCTCAGGGCATGGGCCTTGATGGGGGCGTACACATCGAGCGGCAACACTTCGTCGCCGGTGATGCCAAGCAGCATCAGTCCGAGACCATCGTTGCCTTCGGGCAGGGGGCCGCGGTAAAGCGGACGCACCAGACCTTTATCCTCGTATTTCGCTTTCAGTTTGGTTTCTACTTCGGCTTCCAGACCGTTGGCGCGGATGTATTTTTCACATTGCTGGTCGATGGCGGCGTTCATAAAAAACGCTGCGATGGTGGCAGCCGGACCATTGATGGTCATCGACACCGATGTTTTGGGGTCGCAGAGGTCGAAACCGGAGTACAGTTTTTTGGCATCGTCGAGGCAACAGACCGAAACGCCCGAGTTGCCGATTTTGCCGTAGATGTCGGGACGGTAGTCGGGATCTTCGCCGTACAGCGTTACCGAGTCGAAGGCTGTGCTGAGACGGTTGGCCGGCATGCCGATGCTGACGTAGTGGAAACGACGGTTCGTGCGTTCTGGGCCGCCTTCTCCGGCAAACATACGTGTGGGGTCTTCACCCTGACGTTTGAAGGGGAACACACCGGCGGTGTAGGGAAACTCGCCGGGCACATTTTCCTGGAGGCACCAGGTGAGGATATCGCCCCAGTCGTGGTACTTGGGCAAAACCACCTTGGGTATTTTGGTGTGGCTGAGGCTTTCCGTGTGCGTTTTGAGCCGAATGTCTTTGCCGCGCACCTGGTACACGAATTCTTCGGCGGAGTAGCTGCTTTTTTTGGCTTCCCAACCTTTCAGCAGGTCGAGGTTGTGTGGATCGAGGTCTTTGAGCAGGCGGTTGAATTCGTCGGTGAGGCCGGGAATCAGTCCGGAGCCCTGGGATTCAGGTTGTGGGGAGCTGAGGATGTCTTTTCCTCCGAGGGCAAGCACCGTTTGTTGTATGCCGTAAAGTTTGCGGGCGATGGTGGCTTGTTTGGTTACCCAGTTGTCGTATTTGCGGTTATTTTCGCTGATTTCGCTCAGGTAACGCGTGCGTTGCGGCGGAATGATGAAGATTTTTTCCGACATCTCGTCGCTGGCCATGAAGTTGGTGGCGAAACCTGTAAAACCTTTTTCACCCAGCAGGTCGATGATGCGGCGGTAGAGCTGGTTTACGCCCGGGTCGTTGAACTGGGACGCGATGCAACCGAACACGGGCATGTCGTCGACGGGCGTGGTCCAGGCATTCCGGTTGCGTTGCACCTGTTTGCGCACGTCGCGCAGGGCATCGAGGGCGCCGCGTTTGTCGAACTTGTTGATGGCGATCACGTCGGCGAAATCGAGCATGTCGATTTTTTCGAGCTGGGTAGCTGCGCCAAACTCGGGCGTCATCACGTAAAAGCTGAGGTCGCTGTGATCTACAATTTCGGTATCGCTTTGTCCGATGCCGCTGGTTTCGAGGATGATGAGGTCGAATTGGGCGGCTTTGAGGATATCAACGGCGGCGTGTACGTATTTTGACAGGGCGAGGTTGCTTTGGCGGGTGGCCAGGGAGCGCATGTACACACGGGGGTGGTTGATGGCGTTCATGCGGATGCGGTCGCCGAGCAGGGCGCCGCCGGTTTTGCGTTTGGAGGGGTCTACCGACACGATGGCGATGGTTTTGTCGGGCTGGTCGAGCAGGAACCTGCGCACCAGTTCATCCACCATCGACGATTTGCCTGCACCGCCGGTACCGGTTACGCCAAGCACCGGAGTAGTTTTTATGTCATCCCGCAAGGATCCAATTTGGGGCAGGATGTCTTTTTCAAATACCTCCGGATTGTTTTCGGCTGCGGTGATGAGGCGGGCGATGGCGCCGGCATTTTTTTCGCGGAAATGTTTGATTTCGCCGTTCAGGTTGAATCCGAGCGGGTAGTCGCATTGTTGCAAAACGTCGTTGATCATGCCCTGGAGGCCGAGGCGGCGACCGTCGTCGGGGTGGTAAATACGGGTGATGCCGTACGCTTGTAATTCGGCGATTTCGCTGGGCAGGATGGTGCCGCCGCCGCCGCCGAATATTTTGATGTGGCCGGAACCGCGTTCGTGCAGCAGGTCGTACATGTATTTGAAGTACTCCATGTGCCCGCCCTGGTAGGAGGTGATGGCGATGCCTTGTACGTCTTCCTGTATGGCGCAGTTGACGATTTCGTCCACCGAGCGGTTGTGCCCCAGGTGGATGATTTCGGCGCCGCTCGATTGCATGATGCGTCGCATGATGTTGATGGCCGCGTCGTGCCCGTCGAACAAACTGGCGGCAGTAACGATACGAACGTTGTTCTTGGGTTGGTAGGGCGTTGGATTTTGCATAAACGGGCCGTTTATCTGAGTTTGAACATGCCGGGAGAAAAGACCGGAATGGCCTGGATGTTGGAAGAATGTACCATTACAACGCGATTAAACACCTTAGAGCGTGTTGAGTTTTCGGGTTTTGGGCTACGAACGGCAAATTTTATTTTAAAGTTCGTTAAAATTTTCGCCGTAGGCAGCCGGCTACGGCTGCAAATTTTGCCTTCTTTAAAACAAAATTCGCTCGCTCTCGCCTCAAAACCGATAACTCAACACGCTCATGGGTTGAAAAATCGCTTTTTTACAGAATAGTATTTGGTTTTGGCGGTGCAAAGATAGGCCATTTCAGTAAAAAAAATGGGGAATACGTTGATTGGTAACAACTTTGAAATGGTTTGAAAGCGTCCATTCGCGGGCGAAATGAAGTTATCAACATCGGGGGTACCAAGTCTTAAGACTTGGAAGGTCACACTCTGGAAAATTAATGTAACTATTTTAAGTGTTTCAACAACTATTTTTCACAAACACTGTTTTACATGCAAATCAATCATCAAAATCAACGCAACAAAATGGCAAACACAACCTGGCAACTCGACCCCGCTCACTCTGAAGTTAGCTTCAAAGTTCGTCACCTCGTCATCTCCAACGTTACCGGCAAATTCGGCAGCTTTCAGTCGAGCTTTACCTCCGGCGCTGAAGATTTTACCGATGCAAACATCAGCTTCACCATCGACGCCAACACCATTGATACCGGTGTGGAAGCCCGCGATAACCACTTGCGCAGTGACGACTTTTTCAATGCCGAAAAATTTCCACAAATCACATTTAATGGAACCGGTTTGAAAAAAACCGATGACAATACATACAAACTGACCGGTGATCTGACCATCCGCGACGTAACTCAACCCATTACCCTGGATGTTGAATTCGGCGGCATTACCAAAGATCCCTACGGAAACATCAAAGCTGGTTTTGAAGTAGAAGGCAAAATCAAACGCAAATCATTCGGTCTGCAATGGGATGCGTTAACAGAAGCCGGCGGCGCTGTAGTTTCCGATGAAGTGAAGTTTACGGCTCAGGTACAATATGTGAAAGGGTAACGCTTGATTTTCGAGGGAAATAAAAAAAACCAGTCGGCTAGCCGACTGGTTTTTTTTATTTCCCTCGAAAATCAAGCGTCTGGGAACCTAATCGCAGCGCAAAATGTTTCAAGATGAACAGCACGGACATTCGGCAGGTACGGACCTGGGTGTCCGTTTTGTTTGTGATAAATTGATCTTGTTTAATCTTTTTTCAAATAATTCTGAAAACATTAAACAAATCACGGCGGGGTACGTTTCGTTTATCTAAATCAAAAACACAACATGGTTGACCTTACGTTGAACGGCCACAGCCGCCACGATTTTCACGAATCCGATGATTACGGTGATTTACACATTGCTTCGGCCGCCGATACACCCATGCACGACGCCGCTTTTACCTTGAACGACAACGAAAAAATAGAACAGATCTCGGAGCATTTCGCCGAAATTATGGACATTTTGGGCCTCGATCTTACCGACGACAGCTTGCAGGGCACGCCCCGCCGTGTTGCCAAAATGTACGTTCAGGAAATTTTCAAAGGACTCAACCCTGCCAACAAACCTGCCGTTACCACCTTCGAAAACAAATACAATTACCGCCGCCTTGTGGTGGAGCGCAACATCCCGCTGCAAAGCACCTGCGAACACCATTTTCAACCCATTTTTGGTGTTGCACACGTGGCCTACATCCCCAATGGCCGAGTGGTAGGCCTGTCGAAACTCAACCGCATCGTCGACTTTTTTGCCCGTCGTCCGCAGGTTCAGGAACGCCTGACCATGCAAATTGCTGAAGAACTCAAAAAAGTACTGAACACCGACGATGTTGCCGTGTACATCGACGCCAAACACATGTGTGTACAAGCGCGCGGCGTGGAACATCACGGAGCAAGCACCATTACAGGTGAGTACTCGGGTAAATTCCTCAACGACAACACGAAAAACGAGTTTTTGCAGGCTATTTATTCAAAAATGCCAGGGTAAACATCGAAAATTGGCCAAAACATGAATCATCCCAAATTTTTTCGGGATGATTCATGTCTAACAGGCAGTTTTTTCTCAAAAATTACGACTGTAAATCAAGCATTTAGGAATGAAAGCCCCAGCGGGGCGATAATGTCTGTAGAAAATCAACCACAACAAATGATCGGAGCCCCAGCGGGGCGGATATGTGACGGTTAGCACATATCCGCCCCGCTGGGGCTCCGATTTTATTTTTACCGTGTATGCTACAGACATAGCCGCCCCGCCGGGGCTTTCATCCAAAATTGGATGCTTATCACGTATTTTTATAAGAAAAGAACACAAAATCGACCTGTGCCATTTCAAAAAATTCAGGATGACCCATGTTTAGCCAATTGCGATGTTGTATTGTTAAAAATACCGCACAAAAAGGGCAATGCTTACCTTTGGTAGGAATATAAAACCCAGCCCGATCATGCGTGCCTTACTTTTGTTTTCCCTTCTTATTTCCGGCTTTTCACTGTCCGCCCAATGGCAAAACCTGAACTCGGGTACTGCCGCCAGACTTAATGCCGTGCAGTTGGTAACCGATCAGGTTTTTGTGGCTGGTGGGGAAGGTGTTTTTTTGCGCTCAGAAAATGCCGGCGCCACATGGGCAAATTTGCCCATCGTAAATGCCCAAAACATATCCATCAATGGGGTTGAAATCAACGACCTTCATTTTTTTGATGCACAAACCGGTATTGCCGTTGGCTCTTTGATTCAAAATGCACAGCTCATCATGCGGACCACAGACGGTGGCCTGCACTGGACTGTGGTACTTAATTTTTCTGTTCCCGGCGGTCCCGAAGGCGGTCTGTTAAGTTTGTCTTTCCCCGATGCCAACACAGGTTACACTTGCGGCACCCAGGGCCGCATCCGCAAAACCACCGACGGCGGTTTAACATGGAATGCTTTGGCCAATACCGGATCGTATTACACCTACAACGGCATCGATTTTGTAACACCTGACCTTGGATATGTGGTGGGTTACGGACCACAAAACGACAATGTAATTTTGAAAATAACCAATGGTGGCGTTGGTGTAACAGACCTGGCTTCCGGGGGCTTGGGCATCCATGACGTAGATTTTACCAGTACCGTCAACGGATACATCGCCGAACCGCAGGGTTATTTCCGAATTACGGATGGTCTATCCATCAGCGGCGTGTATTATACCCCCGACACGCTGGGCGCCAACCGTCTGCATTTTATCGATGCCGAAACCGGTTTTGCACTGATGGATCGCAGTGTACGCCTCACCCAAAACGGCGGAAAATTTTGGGAAGAATCTCAGGTTCCTGCGCCTGCAGGTGTGAACCTGCGCGCTTTTGATTGGTCGACAATGGGCGACGTTGGACTGGTGGCTGGCGAAAACGGGTACATAGCCAAAACGGTGGACGGTGGCGCCCCGTACGTTCCGCTCGCCATTTTCAGCACCAACCAAAACTATTATTGCAAAGATTCGCTGGTGCAACTCACCCATCCGGCCAATCCGGCGTTGTACAATGCAATGTGGCTGGTAAACGGCCTACTTGTCGCTACCACGCCAACTGCAGCTTTCACCCCCGACGCTTACGATACCGATTATGCCGTTTCACTTATACTGGACAACGGCACTTCATCCGATACCTTTACCCACATCATCCGCACAGAACCTGAACTTGCTTTTGATTTTGGACAAGCCACGGTGTCGTTCAATAGTCCGGGCTGCGCGCCTGTGTGGGTGCAGTTGCGCGTCGACAATCCGGCGCCCAATGTGTATTACAACTACCGCATCGGCGGTGTGCCTGCCAATGCAACCCAACTTAGCAACGGGCAACCGTTGGTGTGGCAAACCCAGGAACTGACCGATACCACCGACATCGAAATTTACGCAACCTTTTTTGGTGCATGCGAAATGTTGGAAAAATCGGTTATAGTTACGGCTTACCTCGCGCCTTACCCCAACAACATGCTGAACTGGAACCTCAGCCAAGCGACGGTTTGTGTAGATTCCGTGGTTCAGATTTCCATAGAAGGTTCGGAATACGACATGCAGTACCAGCTGACAACCCCTCAAAACGATCCCATTTCCGATTGGTTCGACGGCAACGGTGGCTTGTTGACGTTCAGTTCATTTCCACTCGTTCAGTCGGGTTATTACTGGATCAAAGCCCGAAATACAGCGGGGTGTTCCCTTGGTCTCGTAGAATTCAAACAAATCCAGGTTGACCAGTTCTATTTTTTCCCATACACGGGCGACAATGTTGCTGTGGCTGGAAGTCCATACCAGGTGTACGTCGATTCTTCGGGTTTGGCCACAGGCATCTGGAATTTTGGTCCGAACGGAAATCCGACCAGCAGCGCCGGGTTTTCAGCAGCGGTGGTGTTTGATTCCACCGGCCTTTACCCTTATGCATTCCAATACCAAAGCCAGGGCGCCTGCAACGGCAACCTTACCCACGATTTGGAGGTGATTCCCGTAGCGCCAGCGTTTGATATCAACGATTGTACTTCCACACAACTTGAACCCTACGGTTGGCAATACCGGGGCAATTCTCCTTATGTTTTTGAACATCACATCGACCGTTTCGGCAACAACCTGGTGACGGGTTATGAAACCGATTTATCGGTCTGGACCCAGCCGAACAACCTTTTTCTCAGTAAATTCGATGCCGAAGGCAACCTGTTGTGGCACAAACAAGCGCATCAGGACGACCCGGGCATGGGAGGTTTTTACCGCGCATCGTACGGTTTGGGATTGGCCACCGACACGCTGGCCAACATTTACATGGTCGGTGGTTTTACCTCCGATCAGGTTAATATTTTTGGAGAAACTTTGACCTGTGGTGTCCCGAACAACTACTACTACGGACAGGGGTTTGTTTTTAAACTTAATCCGCAGGGTGATGTGGTTTGGAAAATTCAAATCACAGCGCCGACTCAACTTCAAACAGGTTTTTGTGCCCCGGCCGACATTGCGTTCGTCGACGATCAAAACATTTACATCAGCATAGCCGCTCGCGGCTGGAAAGGTGAATTCCCTGGTGGTGGCGTTCAACAATTCAGCAACGCAGAAGCTGAATCCTGGCTGCTTGTGATTACGTCCGACGGGCAGTTTGTCAAATCGCTGCCTCTCGGGTTGTCGTCCAACCCCGGAAATGCCATGATCAACGTGTATTTCCCGCCCACACCATCGTTGGAAGGCGTCAAAGCGACCGCCTGGGGCCCGCGCATCAAACCGGCGCCCAACGGCAGGTTGATGGTTTCAGGAACGTTTTTTACCGGATCCTCCATTGCTTTTGGCGCTTATCCGGTTACACCTTTGGCAAGTGGCGGATTTTCGGGTTACAACCATTATTTGGCCAAACTGCATGTGGCAAGTGGCATTTGGGAAAACGCGCAATGCACCCATGGCGCCAGCGGTGGTTTTGCATCACCGCCGCTGTATTACAACCCCGACCTGGTTTCGCCGGCCTGGGATGTAGATGCCGCCGGCAATACCTGGATCGCTTTTGGCGCCAATCCGCCGGTGTTCGGCAATACGGAAGTTGAACTCAACGTCCGCATCGGGCTCAATTTCAGCGAAACCACCCGCAATACGAGTTATTTGTTAAAATACGATCCGGCTGGCAACCGTACGGTTTTGAACCGGAACACACGAATGTTTACGTCTGACTTGTTGTGCCTTGAAAACAACAACGTGGTGCTTTTCGGCAATTTCACAACAGCTGCAGGTTTTCGCGAACCGGGCGGTTTTTTCCAGGGCGTGGGCAATGCAGGATTGAATGATCTTTTCCTGGCCCATGTGGATGACGCCGGCAATTTGTTGGGTTTGAAAAACAAAGGCAATGCATTGAACGACGTACCGTTGCGTTTGTCGAACCAACGCTGCGGTTCCTTTGCCACGTTGAGCGTGGGCAACCTCGACCAGTGGCACACTTCCGTAAACCAGGAGCCTTACGTCCTTGAAACCTACGGCTGTGTCGGTTGCGATCCCTTTGTGGTGTTGCAGATCAATCCAGTGAGTATTTGTGGAAATGGCGAAGGTTCATTCAGTATTTCTGCAAGTCCGGGACTCGACCTGCAATGGCAGCATCTTGAAAACAATGTTTGGGTAAATCTGATGAACGATGCTGTTTACAGTGGCACAACAAGCACCACCCTGTTGCTCGACCATCCGCCGTCGGTCCTGAACAACACTTTTTACCGCTGTCGCATCGTTGGGTTCGGTCCCGACACCCTGTACACCAACGAGGCCAAACTGACGGTTTTACCGGTGTCCTCCATTACCCAGCACCCCACCGATGCCAATGTTTCCATCGGACAGGTGGCTCAATTCATCATCCAGGCATCAGGTTCAGGCAACCAATACCGATGGCAGCGTTTCGTGGAAGGTTCCGGTCTCGACTGGTTCGACATGTACGACAACTCCGATTATACCGGGACCGGATCCAACAACATTAAAATTTACCAGGTTCAATATTTCGATCAGCATAAGTTCCGATGTGTCGTGACGCGCAACAACGGGTGTGTAAGTACTTCACTAAGTGCAACCCTGAATGTAACAACGGCGGCAAACGAACCGGAGCAAAAACAAACACTCGTCGTTGCTCCCAACCCCTTCACCGATGCGCTCTCTCTTACATTTAAAGAACCGGTATACAGCGACGCGACGCTGACCTTGTACAACAGCACAGGTGCCGTAGTTGCAAGTGTAGGCACAAAACTGGCCGGAACAACGTGGCAATGGGCCGGTATTGATGTGCCGGTGGGCCTTTACGTATTGGAAGTACGTACAAAAGATGGTGTGTTTACGGCAAAGGTGAGCAGATAAAAAACAAAGCGGCATGGGGCTTCCCCCAAACAGTGGTCAACACATCCCAATAATCCACCCAGAACCCTTGTTTTTTGGGGACAGTATCATTAAAAAAGAGGGGTCGGCGCATCGCGCCAACCCCTCTTTTTTAATGATACTGTCCCCAAAAAACAAGGGTTAAAATTTCACCTTGCTCCAGTCCACAACATTCCACCATGCGGCCATGTAGTCCGGACGGCGGTTTTGGTAATGCAGGTAGTAGGCGTGTTCCCATACGTCGCAGCCGAGGATGGGGCGGCCTTTTTTCTCGGCGAGGTCCATCAGCGGGTTGTCCTGGTTGGGTGTGGAGGAGACGAAAAGTTTGCCGTCGTCGCCAACACAAAGCCAAGCCCAGCCGGAGCCGAAACGGGTAGCGCCTGCTTGTGCGAATTGTTTCTGGAATTCTTCAAAAGAGCCGAAGTCGCTGTCTATTTGGGTGGCAAGTTTGCCGGTAGGTTTGCCGCCTGCATTGGGGCCCATAATTCCCCAGAAAAAGCTGTGGTTCCAGTGACCGCCGCCGTTGTTGCGCACGGCCATAGGCAGTTTGGACATCATGGACATCAAATCTTCGAGGCTTTTGCCTTCCATGTCGGTACCCTGGACGGCGGCGTTGAGGTTGTTTACGTATGCGGCGTGGTGTTTGCCGTGGTGGATTTCCATCGTACGCGCATCGATGTGGGGTTCGAGGGCAGCATGGGCATAGGGCAGATCGGGAAGTGTAAACATATCGTTGTGGTTTATCCCAGCAAAGCATGGGATCTGTTAAGAATGTTTTTCGGTTTATCCCAGCAAAGCGTGGGACTTGTAAAAATGGAACAACGGCCGGGGGCGCGTTGTTGTGCCGGCAAACTTAAATATCTTTTTCTTCGAAAAAAAAGCTGTGGGGAAAAAGGATGTTTCCGTTAAACGCTTTGACGCCCTGTTGGTACCTTTGCGGCGCTGAAAAACCGTTTGCCTTTTACAAAACAGCCATAAATACCATACCATGGAATTCCGCACTGAAAAAGACACCATGGGCAAGGTTCAGGTACCTGCTCACGTGTACTGGGGCGCCCAAACACAGCGCTCGATCGACAATTTCAACATTGCCCGCAGCACCAACCGCATGCCGTTGGAGATCATCCGCGCTTTTGCCATTTTGAAAAAAGCCGCTGCCCTTACCAACTACGAAGCAGGCATATTGCCCCTGGAAAAATGCGACCTTATCGGCCGTGTTTGCGACGAAATTCTTGAAGGCAAGCTCGACGATCAGTTTCCGCTGGTGGTGTGGCAAACCGGCTCCGGTACACAAAGCAACATGAACGCCAATGAGGTGATCGCTTACCGCGCCCACGTGCTCAACGGCGGCCAACTTTCCGACGAACAGAAGTTCGTACACCCCAACGACGACGTGAACAAATCGCAATCGTCGAACGACACGTTTCCCACGGCCATGCACATCGCCGCTTACCACATGCTGGCTACGGTGACCATTCCAGGCATAGAAAAGCTCCGTGATACCCTGCGCGCAAAATCGGAGGCTTTTATGGAAGTCGTAAAAATTGGTCGTACCCACTTTATGGACGCTACGCCGCTTACGCTCGGACAGGAGTTTTCGGGTTACGCAGCCCAGCTCGACTACGCTTTGCGCGCCATCCGCAATACGCTTCCCCACCTCAGCGAACTCGCCCTTGGCGGCACGGCTGTTGGTACGGGCATCAATACGCCTCCCGGATATTCTGAAAATGTAGCGCGTCACATCGCCGCTTTGAGCGGACTGCCCCTCGTAACCGCTCCCAACAAATTTGAGGCTTTGGCCGCACACGACGGTGTTGTGGAAGCCCACGGCGCTTTAAAAACTGCGGCAGTGAGCCTGATGAAAATCGCCAACGACATCAGGATGTTGTCGTCCGGTCCACGTTCGGGCATCGGTGAAATCCACATCCCGGACAACGAACCCGGCTCGTCCATCATGCCCGGCAAGGTGAACCCAACACAATGCGAAGCGCTTACCATGGTTGCAGCACAGGTGATGGGCAACGACGTGGCCATCAACATCGGCGGTTCCAACGGCCACTTCGAGCTCAATGTATTTAAGCCGATGATGATTTACAACTTCCTGCATTCGGCACGCCTTATCGGTGAAGCTTGTGTTTCGTTCAACGACAAATGCGCTGTGGGCATCGAGCCCCTGCGCGACAACATCCGCAAACACGTGAACAACTCGCTGATGCTTGTGACGGCGCTTAATACCAAAATTGGCTACTACAAAGCGGCTGAAATTGCGCAAAAAGCCCACAAGGAAGGACTTACGTTGCTGGAATCATCGCTTGCCCTGGGATACCTCACGGCGGAGGAATTTGAGCAGTGGGTGCGGCCGGAAGACATGGTCGGACGGTAGGAAGGGATTTGAATGACGATTGACGACGTACGATATTTGAAATTTGACATGAGCCACTCGATTCTTTGAGTGGCTCATGTTTTTAAATGACTATGTCCCTTTCGCAAATGGGTTTTTTCCAAAACGAAAGGCAACAGCAATATACAAGTCAGGCCTGTACTTTTCTTTGTGCAATTGGTCGTATTCCAGTGGAGTTTCGATGGTTTGCCCTTCCGAATACCTTGTATCAAGTCTCCATTTTTTGGATAC
>JADLBE010000427.1 GCA_020847915.1 Saprospiraceae bacterium
ACGCCAGCTGGTTTTTTAACAGCTTAAATTTTCCTGTCATGCTCCAATTTCTTTCCACGGAGGGCGCGTCCGCATCCTCCCAACGGCAAACACCCGACCAGGACGCGGGGCTGCTCGACGCCTATTCTCAAACCGTTTCGGGCGTAGCGCGCCGTGTAAGCAGCGCGGTGGTGCACCTCAAGGTAGGTAAACCACAAAAAGTCCAAAAACAAAACAACAACAACAACGCCGGCACGGGTTCCGGTTTTGTGATCAGTACCGACGGTTTCATCGTGACCAACAGCCACGTTGTGAACGGCGCCACAAGCATCGAAGCCAATTTGCCCGACGGCCGCAGTTTCCATGCCCGTGTGGTGGGCGACGATCCGGCGACCGACCTGGCCGTAGTGAAAATAGACGGCGAAAACCTGGCTACCCTGGCCTTCGGCAACAGCGAAACCCTGCAGGTAGGCCAAATCGCCATCGCCATCGGCAATCCCTACGGTTTTCAATATTCGGTAACGGCAGGCGTGGTGAGCGCCCTGGGTCGTACCCTGCGCAGCCAAAGCGGCCGTTTGATCGACGATGTGATCCAAACCGATGCCGCACTCAATCCCGGCAACTCCGGCGGTCCGCTGGTGGACTCCTTTGGCCAGGTGATCGGCGTGAACACCGCCGTTATTTTACCGGCCCAGGGATTGTGTTTTGCTGTGGCCAGCAACCTCGCCCAATTTGTGGTGGGCAAACTCATCCTCGAAGGCCGCGTACGCCGCGGTTACCTCGGCATCGGCGCACAAGCCGTACCGTTGCCACCCAAAATCACCGGCACCCTTCAATTGTCCACACGGGGCGGCATCCTGATCCAAAGCGTGGAAAACGACGGTCCGGCAGCCAAAGCCGAACTCCGCAGCGGCGACGTCATCGTACAGTTTGAAGGCAAACCCCTCGAATCCATCGATACCCTCCACCAAATGCTGAACGAAAACACCATCGGCCGCGAATTGTCGCTTTGGGTGCTTCGCGACAGCAGCCTGAAACAGGTGAGTGTTGTGCCGGGAGAGCTAAAGTGAATTCGGAATGCGGAATAGGGAATGCGGAATTTTAGCCTGAGCGAAACTTGAGACTGTTAAAATTTCTGTTCCAGGAGAAACGATTAAATTTTTCCTGGAACAGAAATTTGAAAAGTCTCCAAGTTGGAGGTACACTTTTGGTGACAATTTTTCGCAATGTTTTATTCATTGGGATTAATAACAATACGCTTAATTTCCCAATTCGACAACCCTTTATCAAAGTACGTAAGTGTCGTAAACCCATATCCACAACCATTCTGCAAATTCTGCAAATGTTCGAATAGCTCATTTACAGACTCTTTATATTCTTTTATAGCTGGTTTTTGGTCTGCATCAAAGTGTGCTATCAACATTTTAATTTCCCCCTTTTTATACAAATAGAAACATACTGGCGCAAAATTGAACTCCTCTTCATTATGCCAACGATGAGAATTTTCCATTATCAAGCTGTCGTATTCAATTAGGTTTGATGCTAAAAAGTATTTTAGCTCTACCAAAGTTGCTTCAAATGAGTACTGACATATCGCTCTTACTTTTCTTTCTATATCGTAACTCACACTTCTTTCTTTGTCAAAGCATTTCCCTAAATCAATTTCCTGATAATTGCGATATTCTTGAAAAAAAATATCAATCCATTGCTTCTTCCATTTCAGCTCCTCCGAAGCCAAACTTGGTTCCTGCAAACTTTGTGCGCCACATATTAGAACCTGAATCGATATGAAAAAAGCACAAAAACATATGTGCTTCATTTTATTTTTGTTTGTTTTAAACACCTTCAATCCGTTGTTTAAAAAAATCTAATTTCAAAAATCAAATTTCGTATCTCGTCAATCAAACTACCGGGCACCCAGGCTTCTCCCCCAATTCCGCATTCCGCACTCCGCATTCCCCATTCACTTCATCCACATCTTCACATCCCGTAGCGGCCGGTCATTTTCATCGTGGGGCAAAGCGGCGATTTTATCCACCACTTCCATACCTTCCACCACTTCACCAAACACGGTGTACTGGCCGTCGAGTTGGGGGGCGCCGCCGTGTTTGAGGTACATGGCCCGGGCTTCTTCGGTGAATTTGCGGTCCAGGCGTTTTTCCCATTCCACCAGGGTTTCTTCCGTTTGAGGTTTGCCCTGAACGATGAAAAACTGCGAGCCGTTCGACATACGTTTGGGGTTGATGGCATCGGGAAAACGAGCGGAAGCAAGGGCGCCGCGGATGGGCAGGGATTTAATTTCGGGGGGCAGTTCGTAACCCGGACTGCCGTTGCCCACCAATGCGCCGGGTTGGGCATCGCGCGAAAGCGGATCGCCTCCCTGGATCATGAAGTCGCGGATGACACGGTGGAACAGCAGGCTGTCATAAAACTTCTTATCGACGAGCCGGATGAAATTTTCGCGGTGTTTGGGCGTGTGGGCGTAAAGCCGCAGGGTGATGTCGCCCATGTCGGTGTGCAGCGTGACCATATCGTCGTGTCCTGCCTGGCAGCCTGCGATTAACAAACATGCTGCGCAAAAAAGGGGGTAAAACAGCCATTTTTTCATGCAGGGTCGACTTTTTCTTCCTGTTCGAGGTCTTTGAAATAACGGACAGCCTGGATTTTAAGGTACCGTTCCTGCTGCGTCATGTTCTGGTCGTTCAATTCACGAACCTGACGGTAATGCGGCCAACCATCGGCATCTCGGCCGGCGAATTCAAAAAATTCCTCGTAGCACAGCAGCTCACAAACGGCGATGTGCATGAGGTCCTGTTTTTCTTCTTTGGTAAAATCCTTTTTCCAGCGCCCCAGTTCCTGAATACCGATGAGGAAAAGCACCGTGTTCAGGTCGGGCAGGTTTTCGCGGCGCATGGCATCGCGCACAAGGTGCTGCACCCGCAGCCATTCAAAATCGAGTTCCCAGTCTTCCATGCTGCAAAGATGCGACGAAGCCCCGTATTGAGGCGTTCATTTTTTTTGTCCTTCACAAACATCCACCATGTTTTGTTTCACCTGGTTGGGGTTGTTGATGAGTTCAAAAAAGGATTCGAGGTATTGTCTAACGGCTCGCCGGTCGTTTTTTTCCAACTCCGGCATGGTGTCGCATTGGGAAACGATGGCGGCCTTTTTTTGTCGGAACTCCACGAGGCGTTGCTGAATAACGTCTTCACTGCGGCAGCGGCCCATGTAATACCGTTCGCGCACATTTTTGATGGGAATACGTTCGTGTGCAACGGCATAGGATGCATCCACGGCGCCGGAATAATCAAAATCGTAGGGTACGGCGATGGGCAAACCATCTTCCGGTTTAAACATCCTCATGTTGTGTTTGCTGCGCAAACTCCAGTCTGTATTGCCGATCATGTACTGAAAAATACACATGCGATCGTAAGACACCGAATCGAGGCTGCGCGAAGAAATGACACGTGGGTTGTAAGGACTCATGTCCAGGCGCTGGGCGACTTCGGCGGCACTTTCAATAAAAAAAGCCGGTCTTTCAATTGTTTTTTGACGTTTCCCGGTGTTTTTGACACTTAGTCGCGCCGTTTGGATCTGGAAACTTTGGTCGGTGAGTTGGTTGTAGAGGCGGTACATGAGCGCTTCCCGCTGTACAAGTTGGGCACTTTCGCCATTTTCATTGCAAGCGGAAACGAGTTTCAGGTCGTCGGAGTCTTCCAGCGTATCACCCGGAATTTCGGGATTGAAACGAAGTTTCAGCGGCGGAAACTCGCAGTATTTGCGGCGCATGTTGCCACGTGCCTTGACGCTTACGTTGTACCTGTGGGCGATGGTGTCGGCCTGCATAACAAGCAAAACACCCTTGTGCCAGCGGGCAATGGAATCAGGTTCGTCCTGGATGGCGGAGAGGTCGGTTTCCAGGGTAATGACGAGCGGATCGTAGCGCTGCAGTTCCTGGAAAATACTTTGGTGGGTGGTGGATTGGTTGGTTTGGGCGACGAGTTGCAAAGTCGCGGCGAGCACAACAAACAACAGGACAACCCGCGGGCGCAATAAACGTGTAGGCGCCATAGTTTATGGATTCAATTCATTGAAAAAGCCGGGCTAAAGGGGTGTGCTGCGTTGTAGAAGGTAAGTTCGCAGATGCGCAATTTCATAAATCGGCTGAGGGGAAGGCTGGAAACGAGTTCCATCAGTTCCGCTTCTGAATGTACGGAAAAGACGGCCCATAGTTTGGAGTCTTCAAGTGCCAGGGCGTAGTTGATAAGTTTGCCTTCAGTCAGCATACGGTTGACAACGTCGCGCTGCTGGGGAATGCTGCTGACGAAATCGTCACTCAGGGTAGTTGGCATGGTGAAATCCACCATAAATTGAATAAGGCTGGAGTCCATGGGTAGTTGTGAGGTTGATTAGGGACGCGTTTTGTACCAATTATGGAGCAAAACGATTGATTTGGTAAAATTTGCAGTGCAATAACCATGCAAATTTTTACAAAAAATCGCGATACAACCCACAAAAGCCAGCCTTATTAACAATTAATTATTTTAAGAGTTCTCCAAACAAGCTCTAAATGTTGATCCCCAACGCTTTTAAAGTTTCGAAATCGAGTCCTCCCTGAGGCAAATCCTGGTCTTTTTGGAATTGCAACAAAGCTTTTTTGGTGCGGTCGGTCATGGTGTTGTTGAGCGGACCGGGGTCGTAACCTCTTGATTTGAGGGCTTCCTGAATTTGTTGGATGGAGTAACCTGTGAGTTTTTCACCACACACCACTTCGCGCCAATCAGAGAATCCGCCGGCTTTTACCAACCTTCTTTTGGTTACGGTGGCAAACTCGGCAGGTTCGGCTTCTTCACGGTAGGTAGCTTGCGTTTTCACCACCTCAACCGTGAAGGTTTTGGTTTCAGCAGGCACGGCTTCATCGGTGTAGGTCGCTGGTTCGTTTACCACTCTGGTGGTAACCGTTGCCGTTTCAGCGTGCAGGATGTCGTCGTAGGTTTTGGCGCCGGGTTTCAGCTTGAGCAGCTGGAATTCGCGGTATTCGGCGGGTACGGTTTCTTCGCGGAACGTTGCGGGCGTTTTGAGGCGTTTGTGGGTGTAGGTGCCGTATTTGGCCGGAATTTCAACAATGCGGGTACAACCCGAGTTTTCCACACCCGAACCATCGCAGCCCATGTTTACGCGGCTGGTGATGGTTTGGTATTGTGCCGGCTCTTCCACAAAACACCACACAAAACAATCTTCCGGATTGGAACCAAGGCACTCCGGGCCAACCTGTTTTTTGACCCATTTGGTGCTTGCAGGTTTGATTTCGATGCGTTCGGATACGTCATCGTATTTGGGCGTCAGAATTTCCACACGGGTGGACGCTGCCTGGATTTCGTATTTTTCCGTAACGTTTTCATAAACGGCGGGCACTTCCACAATGCGGGTATGCTCGGTGCGAATCATGAAACGAACGGTGGAAACTTCGTACGCCGTTGCCGGATTCACAGGTCGTTTGCCTTCAGGCCGCAACACCACTTGTTCGGGAATTTCCTTAAACGTGGCGGGCACGGGCACAATTCTGGTGGCAGCGTCTTTTACCGTCAGTTCAATGTCTTTGGTTTCAAACTCGGCCGCAACGGCGACCAAACGGGTGGATGCCGGTTTGACCATCACCTGCTCGGGGTACAACTCGTATTGGTTGGGTATGTAGCATTTGGCGTAGCATTTGCCGGGCTGACTGTTGGGTGGATTGCCACTACCCTGCGCGTTGGCAATGGAAACAGAAGCAAATAGGAATAACAAATAAAAGGGCGTCCTGGCCATGTTGTATCGGTTTGTAGTGCAATGGGATGTTATCGGGAGGATAATAAACCGCAAAAATACGGAAAGATTAATGAATACTGATTTTTGGGTAGCATACAAAATACTTTGTAACCGGTTGCGTAAACAGTTGTACGTCGGAACACTCCGTAAGGTTCTTTACTTCGCCATTTTTAAACAAAATTCTTATCGGTGCTTTGGCTTCGTTGTAAGCCTGAATGCTTTCCCGGCCTTCGTACAGCAACTTGTCGGGTGTTAAATGGGGAAGCATCGCCCCTATTTGGTCCAGAATGCCGGTGCGGGATTGTTCATCCAGGGGTTCGTTGAGCCATTGCAGGCGGAAAAGGCGCCTGTCGAGCAGTCCGGTTGACAAATACGACAGCAGCGGGTCCTCGGCATCGCACCAGTATTTAACGCAGGCCGTCAGGTCGGTATCGTCGAGGCGGGCGTAATGTTTCAGCAGTTTTTCTTCGGGCCAGTGTTCATCGGGTCGGCGGTACAGGAAACGGGCCAAATCGCGGGGCGCATCGAGTTCTTTGCCTTCGAGGGCCAGTTCGCGGGCGCGGGCCAGCAGGTGGATGAGCATTTGCTCGGCGGCAACACCTGTTTTGTGCAGGTACACCTGCCAGTACATGAGGCGGCGTGCCGTGAGGAATTTTTCGATGCTGTACATGCCCTTTTCCTCCACCACAAGTTCGCCGTTGTGTACATCGAGCATGATGATGATGCGGTCGTACCCGATCACACCTTCACTCACACCGGTAAAAAAACTGTCGCGGTTGAGGTAGTCCATGCGATCCATGTCCAACTGGCCGGAAACGAGTTGGTACAGGAATTTTTTGGGATATTGGTTGGTAAAAATGGCGATGGCCAGATCGAGTTGCCCGTTGAGCTCCTTGTTGAGCGCTTTCATAAACATGAGCGAAAGTGCCTCGTGGTGCAGATCTACGAGTGCGTGTTCAAGCGCATGCGAGAATGGACCGTGGCCGATGTCGTGCAGCAAAATGGCCACACAAACGCCTTCAGATTCCTGATCGGTAATTTCAACCCCTTTGGAACGCAACACATTGATGGTTTCCTGCATCAAATGCAAGGCGCCGAGCGCGTGGTGGAAACGCGTGTGCAAAGCCCCGGGATAAACGTAGGAAGAAAGACCCAACTGCCGAATGCGCCTTAAGCGCTGGAAGTAAGGATGGTCGATAAGTGTGAGTAACAATCCGTGGGGTACGGAAACAAAACCGTACACCGGGTCGTTGAAGATTTTTCTGCGTTGATTCATCCTGCCTGTAAAGCGTGTTGACGCTCTTAATTGCACAAAGGTGCACGTTTGGCACCTGTGTAACAATAATGTTTTTTTTAAAACGTAAGAAAATACGCAGCCGTCTGCGTTACCCCTAACTTAGCGACGGATTAAAGGTTTACCATGGATAAGATTAAGATACTTTGGGCCGACGACGAGATCGACCTTCTCAAGCCCCACCTGATTTTTTTACAGGCCAAGGGTTACGATGTTGTTACCGCAACCAACGGCCACGACGCCGTTGAAATTTACCTCGAACAAGGCAACACCATTGATGTGGTGTTCCTCGATGAAAGCATGCCCGGCCTCACCGGCCTCGAAGCCCTGCCCAGAATTAAAGAAATCAACGCACACGTTCCGGTGGTGATGATCACCAAAAACGAAGCGGAAGCCGTGATGGAAGAAGCCATCGGTTCTCAAATTTCCGACTACCTCATCAAGCCGGTGAACCCCAACCAGATTTTGCTGACGCTGAAAAAAATCATCGACAACAAACGTCTGGTTCGTGAAAAAACGGCGCAGGATTACCAGCAGGAGTTCCGCGAGTTGTTTATGAAAATTACAGGCGGACTTACCCACGAAGAATGGGTGGATGTGTACAAACGTATCGTCGGCTGGGAACTGCGCCTCGACGCCAACCAGGCCGAAGTGGGCGACATCCTTTCACAGCAAAAACAACAAGCCAACATCGAGTTTAGCAAATTTGTCGGCAAACATTATTTCGATTGGGTGGATAAAAACAAAGAGGTAGGCCCCATCATGTCGCACTCCTTGCTGCGCAAAAGGGTTTTCCCACACATCGGAAATGGCACGCCCACCGTATTGCTCCTGCTCGACAACCTGCGCTACGACCAGTGGAAGGTCATCGAACCGTTCATCAACGAAATGTTCAAAACCGAACAGGAAAGCTATTTTTACAGCATCCTGCCCACAGCCACCCAATACAGCCGCAATGCCATTTTTGCCGGCATGATGCCTGCCGATATTGAGACGATGTTCCCCGACAAATGGAAAAATGACACCGATGAAGGCGGCAAAAACCTTTCCGAAGACTTTTTTCTGGGCAAACAAATTGAAAGGGTGTTCCGCAAAGGCCTCAAATGGGATTACGTAAAAGTGACCAACGTAAACCACGGTAAGGACCTGAACGACAACATGCTCAAGTACCTGAACAACGACCTTACGGTGATTGTGTACAACTTCATCGACATGCTTTCACACGCACGTACGGAAATGGAAGTGCTCAAAGAACTTGCCGGCGATGAACGCGCTTACCGCTCGCTCACTCGGTCGTGGTTCCTGCACAGTCCACTGTGGACCGCCCTGCAACGCCTCGAAGGCCGTGATGTACAATTGTTTGTAACAACAGACCACGGCACCATCCGGGTGCAAAGTCCGTCGAAAGTGGTGGGCGACCGCGAAACCACCACCAACCTGCGGTACAAGGTGGGCCGCAACCTGCAATACGACCCGAAGGAAGTTTTGGTGATCAAAGAACCAAAATTGGCCGGGTTACCACGTCCCAACCTCAGTTCAACGTTTATCTTTGCCAAGGAAGACAACTTCTTCCTTTATCCGAACAACTACAACCATTTTTTCAATTATTACCGCAATACGTTCCAGCATGGGGGCATCAGTTTGGAAGAAATGATCTGTCCAATGATCCGTATGCGGAGCAAATGATCCCTGACGGGATGACAAGCTTAACGCCTTGTCATCCCGTAGGGAACCTTGTCATCCCGTAGGGAACCTTGTCATCCCGTAGGGAACCAAATTCAAAAGCCATGGCCATAGCAAAACCATTCAACCTTCAAAAGTGGATTGATGAAAACCGCCACCTGCTCAAACCGCCTGTAGGCAACAAGCAGGTGTGCGTGGAAAGCGGCGATTTCATCGTCATGATCGTTGGCGGTCCCAACGGCCGCAAAGACTACCACTGGGAAGAAGGCGAAGAGCTTTTTTACCAGATTGAAGGCGACATGCACGTAAAAATCATCAACGAAGAAGGCAAACCCGAAAGGATCGACATCCGTGAAGGTGAAATGTTCCTGCTGCCTGCCCGTGTGCCGCACTCGCCCCAACGCCCGGAAGGCACCATTGGTTTGGTGATCGAGCGCACGCGCCACGAAGGCGAGATCGACAAACTTTTGTGGTTTTGTGAAAAATGCAACAACCCGCTGCACGAAGCAAGCATGGAACTGAAAGACATCGGCACGCAGATCAAAGCTGCCATTGGTGCTTTTAAGGAAAACCAGGATGCGCGGACGTGCAAGCAGTGCGGGACGGTGATGGAGCTTTAAATCTGATTATACCGGCTCCGGCGCGCCTTCAAAATGTTTGTACTTGCCCAATAACTTTCCGACGCGGTAGGTCATGGGAAGGACCGTCTTTTTCACAAATGCCGGAATTTCATTCATTTCGTACTCCGAAGCGTATCGGGTCATCAGGTAGGCGCCATCGAACATTTCCGGTTGGGCTTTGCCCGATTTGTTCTGGGCTTCAAAAATGGCGCCGATGTAAAACACAAACGTGTTGGCAGGCTGTATAAAGCCTTTGCAGTGCAGCGGCACGTCGCTTACCACCCAAAATTTGTGCGCCACGCCACGCTCGAACATGACAGTTTCGCCCGGACCGGCGTATTTCGTTTCTTCGCCCTGAATTTGGTAGGCCATACGGCCCGATACGACGGTCAGGCATTCATCCTGTTTCAGGTGGGTGTGCATGGGCGGCCCGAAGCCCGGTTCGCAAAAGGATTCGACGATGAGTTTGTCGCCCGGTTGTTCGAGTGCCTGGAAAATGATTTTTTCGCCGAGGCAATTGGTGATGGTGTGCGGGAAGGTAGTTTTCATAAGGTTGTCAGGTTGTTTAATTTCGTACTTGACAACTGCTAGCTTTATTATGTTACATGCTTACGGGCAATACCGTGGTCAGGGTTTAATAAGGTCATAACGGGTGCTGCGGCCACCCTCCTCCAATTTGCGGAGGACATTTTTATCAATCAAATCCTGGATGTCGCGTAGTGCCGTATCTGTCGAACATTTGGTGATTTTTGCCCATTTGGACGTTATTAGATTTCCATCAAAACCATCGAGCAATTTGTTGACCATAAGCCGCTGTCGCTCGTTCATGATCGTTTTTCTGTGTTCATCCCAGAAGGAGGCCTTTTTCAATACCTTCTGTAAGGTAGTTTCTGTAGCTAAAAGCGCCCTTTTCAGGCAATCAAGGAACCAAACAAGCCATTCTGTGATGTCCAGATCGCCTTTTTGCGTCCGCTCCAAAATGTTGTAGTAGCTGTTTCTTTCCAACCCTATTTGCGCAGACATGCTGTAAAATCGTTGACTGCTATCATCGGCGCGGGCCAATTGCATGTCTGCTACGGCTCGGGCTATTCGTCCGTTCCCGTCTTCAAAAGGATGGATTGTTACAAACCAAAGGTGTGCTATGGCAGCTTTCAAAACAGGATCCAGGCCTTGATTCTCATTAAACCATGATAAAAAAACTTCCATCTCCTGGTCTAAAACAGCAGCATCCGGCGCCTGAAAATGCACCAGCTCCCGTCCAATGGAACCGGATACGACTTGCATCGGACCTTTGGAGTCATCCCGCCACGCACCCGTTATAATTTTATGCATTCCGCTTCGGCCTGTTGGGAACAATGCTGCATGCCAGTCGAAAAGTCGCCCCATGGAAAGTGGTACATCGAATTTTTGAGTGGCATCCATCATCATTTCAACAACACCATCAATGTGCCTGTCGACAGGAATCATTCCAGGGATATTCAAACCCAATCTTTTAGCAACGGATGATCGGACTTGCTCAGGATCCAGAAATGCGCCTTCTATTTCATTGGTCTTAACTACATCCAGGGTTAAAGTCTCCAGTTCTGCTTCTTTTTGCAAAACAAATCCCAGGGAAGTCATTTGGCCTGTCAATTTCCCAATCGAATGGCGTACAGCGCCCAAATGAATGAGCAACTCATCTGAGCCCCATGTGAAGTGAGGCCAAGCTTTTCGTTGATGGATGTAAAACATTTGCCGCAGATTGTGCGGCAAACATACGCATTATTTACCGCATAATCTGCGGTAAATAAAACAGCTATTCACCGCATTTGGGTGAAATGTTCCCCCTTACTCCTCCAACTCCTTCCTTTCCCAATAATTCTGATCTTCAACCTCTTGCAGGAGTCCCAGGTAACTCTGGTAGCGCAACTCGCTCACTTCGCCGGTTTCCAGGGCGGCACGTACGGCACAGCCGGGTTCGTTGCGGTGCAGGCAGCCGCGGTATTTGCAGTTTTCGGACAAAACAAAAAACTCGCGGTAACAATGCGCCACATTGTTGGGGTCTTTGTCGAGGAACGTCAGTGTTTTGATACCGGGCGTGTCGATAATGGTGCCACCGAAATCAAGTGTATGCATTTCGGCAAAGGTGGTGGTGTGCTGGCCTTTGCCCGAGTGGCCGCTCAGGTCGCCGGTGCGCAAATCGAGCTGAGGCTGTATGGCGTTCACCAGACTGCTTTTGCCCACACCCGATTGTCCGCTGAGCAAGGTGGTTTTGTCTTTCAACAACTCGCGGAAAGCGTCGAGCCCCTTGTTGTCCACCACCGAAGTGGCCATAACCTTGTAGCCGATTTTTTCGTAAATTTCTTTGATGGCAAAAAAGAGGGAAACATCCTCATCGTCGTACAAATCACCTTTGTTGAACACAATGGTGACGGGTATTTCCTGGGGCTCGGTCATGAGCAAAAAGCGGTCTATGAACCCTGGCTTCACGTTGGGGTGCACGATGGTAACGATCAAAACGGCCTGGTCGATGTTGGCGGCCAACAGGTGCAAGTCATGTTTGCGGCGGGGCGATTGCCGCACCACAAAGTTGCGGCGGGGCAAAATTTTGCGGATCATACCCTGCCCTTCGTGGTTTTCGAATTCCACTTCCACGCGGTCGCCCACCGCCACCGGGTTGGTGAGCGACAGGTTGTTTAATCTGAATTTACCGCCGATGCGGCATTGCCACACAGCCCCTGTTTCGTCAATTCTGACGTTGTACCAGCTGCCTGTGGACTTTATGACGGTTCCTGAAATCATTGTCTAAACCCGGATTTAGGGGATTTTGGGGATGTGGATTTTAATGGTCCCACGCTTCGCTGGGATGACAAAAGGGGATTGGGATGGATGGGGTGGGATTTTTTAGGTCCCACACTTCGCTGGGATGACAAGTTGGATTGGATTTTAGGTCCCACGCTTCGCTGGATGACAAGGGACGGATGTTTGAGTTCAAAGTTGGGGCTTAAACATCGGAAATGCCTTTTAGATTCCCGGATTTAAATTTTTTATGCAAAATAAAAATAGATACCCTTGTCATCCCGGCGAAGCGTGGGACCTGGTAGCAGCCATCATCTCTTTGAGCAGTCCCGGGTCCTTCTCCAATGCATTGCCGACCACCACGATGTCGGCGCCGGCGCGCAGGTTAGCGGCTACTTTTTCGGGTGTACGGATGCCGCCGCCCACGATCAGGGGGACCGAGGTGGCGCCGGCCACAGCTTCGATCATGGTTTCCGGGACAGGATTTTTTGCACCCGATCCGGCCTCGAGGTACAGGGTTTTTAAACCCAACATTTCACCGGCCATGGCGGTGCACACGGCGATGTCGTCCTTTTGTGCGGGAATGGGGTAGGTATTTGACATGTATAAAACGGCCGTTTGTATGCCGCCGTCGATGAGCATGTAGCCGCAGGACATAATTTCCAGGGGCGACAACTTGAGGAAAGGCGCTGAAATGACGTGCTGACCGATAAGCAAATCGGGGTTGCGCCCGCTGATGAGCGACAGGAAAAGCAAGGCATCCGCTTTGTAGCTGAGTTGGAAGGAACTGCCGGGAAACAAAACCAACGGTATGTCGCACCGCTTGCGTATCGAATCCAAAGTTTGATCAAGACGGTTGTTCACCAGCAAACTTCCGCCTATAAAAAAGTAGTCCACCCCATGCTCAGCTGCAAGGTCCGCCATCTTTTCGGGCCTGTCGCCGCGCATGTGATCCGGATCGATCAACACAGCTAACTTTTTTTTGCCGGCGGCTTTTGCCTGCAACATGTCGGGGTAGAGAAGATTGTTAGCTTGGTTCATGGGCATTCGGTTAATCGAAAATCGACCTTAAAAAAATCAAAAATGATATCAAATTTCAAATTTCGTACGTCGTATTTCGTCAATCGAAGCCCACGTCGTATTTCGTCAATTAGAAAATGCCTGGTGCGGAGAATTGACGAAATACGACGTACGATTTTTGACTTACGACTTCAGACTAAATTTCCCTACAAGCCCTATATAGATCCTTCCAGTCATCCCTTTTTTTGACCACCGTTTCGAGGTATTCGGCCCACACGCCGCCGTCGGTGGAGGGATCTTTTACCACGGCGCCTACAAGGGCAGAGGCTAGGTCGTTGGCGGTGAGGGAGCCGTTGCCAAAATGCATGGCGAGGCTTTGTCCCTGCTGTATCACTGCGATGGCTTCGGCGGTACTGAGGGTTGCAACGGGACTTTTGAGTTTTTCCTTGCCGTCCAGGGTTTTGCCTTCGCGCAGTTCGCGGAAGATGGTGACAAGGCGTTGCACTTCGCGCAGCGGCGCCATTTCGGGCGGCAGGGCCAGACTTTTACCAAGTGCGGCCACACGGTTTTGCACGATACCAACTTCTTCATCGAGGGTAGCGGGCAGCGGCAGCACGACGGTATTGAAGCGGCGGCGCAAAGCGGCGGAGAGTTCGTTCACGCCTTTGTCGCGGTCGTTGGCGGTAGCGATCACATTAAACCCTTGCCGTGCCATTACCTCGCTGCCGAGTTCGGGGATGGGCAACGTTTTTTCGGAAAGCAGGGTAATGAGGGCATCCTGCACGTCGGCAGGGATGCGGGTAAGTTCTTCGATGCGTACGATTTTGCCGTCGCGCATGCCGGTCATAACCGGACTGGGCACCAGCGCCTGTTCGCTCGGACCTTCGGCGATGAGCCTGGCGTAGTTCCAGCCGTAGCGCAGGTTTTCTTCGGCAAGTCCGGCGGTGCCCTGGATGAGCAGTTTGCTGTCTGCGCTCACCGCAGCTGCGAGGTGTTCGCTCACCCAGGTTTTGGCGGTACCGGGCACACCGAGCAGGAGCAGAGCGCGGTCGGTGGCCAGGGTAGCCACGGCGATTTCGATGAGGCGCCGGTTGCCGAAATATTTGGGTTCAATGGGCGTACCGTCGGGAGCTTGCCCCCCGAGCAAATACGTAACCACGGCCCAGGGCGACATGCGCCAGCCTTCGGGCCGCGGACGGTTGTCGTCCCGCGCAAGGGCCTCAAGCTCGGGGGCGTAGCTGTTTTCGGCGTGGGGTCGCAGGATATCGGCAGCCATGGTGACAGGTGGTTTTAAGTACTTATTTTAATGCCCAAAAGTAGGCAAAGGAAACAGACCGCCAAACTTAGGGTGACATTGAGGAGTGCCTCCTCGGGTTGTCCGTTTTGCCAAAGTCCCCATGTTTCGTTGGTAAACGTGGAAAACGTGCTGAATCCGCCACAAAAACCTGTAGCAAACAGCAAACGTTGTTGGTCCGACAGTTTGCCTTGCAAGGAAAGTCCGGTCAAAACACCCAAAATCAGGCATGCCAGTCCGTTGGCTGCCAGCGTCGCCCAGGGGAAACGGGCAGTATGCGGCTGCAGCAGCAAGCCCAGAGCGTAGCGGCAGACACTTCCGAGGCCGCCGCCTAGGAATACGAGGAGAAAAGGATTCATTTTGAGCAGTTAGCAGGCAGGATTTGATTGACGAGATACGAAATACGATTTTTGAAATTAGAATTTACATGCTCTCACTTCGCCCTTTTGCCTGAATCAGGATTCTCAGGATTATAGGATTTACATGATTCTGACCTGGAAATGGGAATCATTTTACCTTTTTTAGAGCGCAAAATCAAGTAAATCCTATAATCCTGAGAATCCTGATTCAGACAAAAGGGCGGAGTGAGGGCCCTTAAATTCTAAAATCAAATTTCAAATTTCGTATCTCGTATTTCAACGCCTCGTATCTCGTCATTCAAATCCAGCCATAAAAAAACCCCGACTCATTACAGCCGGGGCAACAACTAAAAAATTAAGCTATGAAAACAAAAACTTCTTATGTCGAATCAGAGGAGGGCAGCACATTAAGCGCTGATTCCGGATGCAAGGATAAATAAAAAGTGCCGCTCATACAAGCAGCACTTTAAATATTTTGTCAGATGGAAATCAAACGGCGCTTTATTCGGCAACGTCGCGGCCACCGATGAGCATTTCCTGGTATTCTTTCAGCTCTTCCCATTTGCCTTCTGCGGCAAATTTGGATTGAGCGGGCCAGGTGCTCGGGTCGTGGATCTGGTAACGTGAACCGGCGGCATCGAGGATCTCCTTCAGGCGATCAACTTCTGCGGCGGCGAGTTCTTCCCAGGTATTGATACCACCTTCGTTGAGCAGTTGCTCAATTTTTGGGCCGATACCTTCCACGATTTTCAGGTCGTTGAGTTTGGGAGCCTTAGGGGCTTTTTCTGCTTTGGGAGCTGCCTCTGCTACTACTTCAGCAGCGGGAGCTTCAACTACAGGAGCTTCGGCTACGGGAGCTTCAACTTTTGCAGCTTTTTTGGGAGCTGCTTTTTCAGCAACCGGAGCTGCAGCTTTTTTTGCGGGTTTGGCCAGCGTTTCTGCTACGGCTTCGAACGGCAATACGTTAACGTATACGCGGTCGTCTTTTTTGCGTTTGAACGAAACAACGCCGTCAATGTATGCGTGCAACGTATGGTCGCGACCCATGTAAACGTTCTGACCGGGGTGGTACTTGGTACCACGTTGGCGAACGAGGATGTTGCCTGCAACAGCTTTTTGGCCGCCGAAAAGTTTGACGCCAAGTCGTTTACTTTCGCTGTCGCGGCCGTTGTCGGTACTACCTACACCTTTTTTGTGTGCCATGACTCAATGGATATTTTTGAGTTCTGAATTTTTGTTGTGAATACGGGTGGTTTGATCGGGGCCAAAATCAATTACGCGTTGATGGCGTCAATTTTGATTTTGGTGAAGGACTGGCGGTGTCCGTTTTTCTTGCGGAAACCTTTGCGGCGTTTTTTCTTGAAAACGACCACTTTGTCGCCCTTAAGGTGGGTAAGTACGCTGGCTTTGATGCTGGCGCCTTTAACTGTGGGCGCGCCGATCTGTACGCTACCGCCGTTGTCGATCAGATGCACGGCGTCGAAGGTAACTGAATCACCTTCGTTGGCTGCCAGCCGGTGGACGAAGATCTGCTGACCCTCCTCAACTTTGAATTGTTGACCGGCGATGGAAACGATTGCAAACATGTTGAAAATCGAATGTTGTGAAAAAAAATGGTGGTGCCCTCTCAAAAGGCGTGCAAAGGTACGAGCTTTCGATGGAATAAACCAAGCCTTTTTTCAACAAAATACGCAGTCACAGCGAATTAGCCCGATCACGGAAGCCTGTAAGCAAGGTTTGCACGCCCAGATCGTCGCGCAAAGCAGGTTGCCACTCAAAAAGCAACGTATGCCGGATGTAATCGCTGCGCAACGCCTGCCTGAGTTGGCGGAGTGCACTGTTGCGCCTGCCCAACCCGAACAAACACACAGCCCTTAAATACATCAACTCTACACCGTCACTGTGCATCAACGACTGGTCGAGCACTTCAAGTGCGGCTTTACGCCTTCCAGCCCGCCACAACATTAGAGCAAGCAGACGCCAGTACGCCGCCTCTTCAGGCGCCAAACCGATGGCTTTCCACGCATGACTGCACGCTGCCCTGGTTTGGCCCTGCCGTTCGTACACATCCGCCATTGCTGCGTGGCAGCCCGGATGGTTTGCATCAAGGCGTATTGCCCGGCGCAGGTAGGTTTCTGCCGCAGGCCACATCTGATCATCTGCAGCCATCAGCCCTAACCGGTAATGTGCATCAGCACAACGCGGATCAAGCTTTAACGCTTTCAAATACATGTGATGGGCTTCCTGTCTGCGGTTCTGTCCGGCCAGACACACGCCGGTAAGCACCAGCACATCGGCTTGCGGACCGGTACGTTCCGTTAGTGCCATACAGGCCTCAAGGGCACGCCCCCATTGTGCATGGCGTATGGCCAGATCGGCAAGTTCTCGGTAGGCTTCCAGGTAGTCCGGTTCGGTTATAAACGCATATTCAAGAGCATCGAGTGCCTCCTGCCAACGGCCGAGTGCGGCAAAGGTGAGTCCGAGGTTGAACCACGCATAGCAGCAATAGGGATGGGTTTCAAGCAAATCCCGGTACTTCACCAGATTTTCACTGAAGTCCTGATGAAGTTCGCTGTAGAACCATAATTTTTTAAAAACGGCGGGATCCGAGGGGTTTTCGGCGGCATCGGCCCAAAGATCCGGCAAAGCGCCTTCTTCGGGTATACGGATGGCAGCAAGGTCATTTCGTAGCGATTTCATGGTTTCATCGGCATCGGAAAGCAGGCTTGTCACCCATTGTAAGGCTTCGTCCATTTTACCCAGCCTGAGGTAAGCCTCTGCGCGGTAAAGGGTTATTTCATCCAAAAGCCCGTCCGATCCAACACAAACCTGCGCATTTTCCAAGGGTCCGGAAGCATCCCGGTTGCTCAAAAAGGCCAGTTGTGCATGGCGAAGGTGCAAAACAGCCGATTGAGGATAATGCCATAATGCATGGTGCATAAGGGCGCGGGCAGCGTCTGTGTCGCCCACAGACACTTGGTATCGCAACAAATGGTGGTAAAAAAACTCGTTTTGTCTGGTCACAAAAGCCGAGCATGCATTGCGCTTCCAGGCGCACAACATGAAGTTCAGCGGAAGCGAACTTCCGGTGTCAAAATGTTCCATTGGCGGTAAGTATTAGGATTAAATGCTGTGTAATAAGGTTAAAACAAAGCGAAGTAAGAAAGAAAATGTGGTAAGTATTGCTTTTTTTAGATAAATAATTTGGCTTTATGGGTTTTTTCAATATAATAAAAAAGTAATAAGACGGGATTGGTCGGTGGGTTGGTGGGTCGGTGGGTGGAGAAAACGAGGTGTCTCCCTTCGGTCGACATGACACCATGCTTTTGGGGAGGGGAGGGCGCTCCCTCCCCCAATGGGTCTTAAAAAGTGTCATGTCGAGCGTCCGCGAGACAACTCATTTACTCCCGGTTCATTAGGCGCGTCAGCGAGACAACTCATTTATCCCTGTTCAATAGGACTGAAGGAGGACACCTAATTTTTGACCAACCGACCAACCGACCAACCGACCAACTGACTACATTGGCAAAATCCTTGGTGGAAATCCTTTCTGTGCGGCTTCGAGCAGTTGTTGTGCCGTTTCACGAATCGTAGTTTCTATCGGGCGGTAGGCAAATCCCGGGAAAGCTTTTGATTTTTCGTTGCCGTAGGTGTATCGGCCCACACTGGCTCGGGCGCTTTCTTTGGTTACCATGGGGTCGCCGCCCAATACTGTAGACTTGAGCAGTTCCACGCGCCACGCAACTTCGGCCAGCAGTGGGGTAACTTTGACAAACGGTGGCTTCACGCCGAGTTCGGCCGCAATGGCGTTGAAAAAATCGTGGTAGGTCATGTTTTGCGCGTTGAGGAGGTAGCGCTCACCGTTAACATCGCTTTCCAACAGGAGGAGCATAAACTGCGCCACGTCGCGTACGTCCACAAATCCGGAGCTGCCAACGGGCCAGAACTTGAGTTTGTCGTACACCTGTTTGAAAAATTTCGGACCGTTGGTGTCCCAAAAACCGCTTCCAATCACCATGGCCGGGTTCACGATGGCCACAGGCAATCCTTCTGCGTGGCCGCGCCACACTTCCTGTTCGCTTTGGTATTTGCTGATGGCATAACGGGTGTTGGCCTTGCTGGTTACCCATTGGGACGCCTCCGTGAGGTGTGTGCGTTCGGGACTGCGCCCGAACGCAGCAATGCTGCTTACGTGGACGAATTTCTGAACACCGGCATCCAGGGCGAGGTTGACCATGTTTGCCGTGCCTTCCACATTCACCAGGTGCATACGTTTGTAATCGCGGGGATGAAACGACACCAGCGCGGCGCCGTGTACCACATGGGTAATGCCTTTCATGGCCTCTTCGAGACCAACAACGTCGGTCACATCGGTTTCCACCCATTCAACCTGATTTAGATCGACGCCCTCAAGCAAACCCATGTTGCTGTTCGCCCGGCGCAGGGCGCGCACCCTGTAACCCCGGGCGAGAAGCAGGCGCAAAACATAAGCGCCGATAAAACCGGTTCCTCCGGTAAGAAGTATGGTGCTGCTGGCATCGGGACGACTCATTGTGGCGTGGATTTTTCACTGAAGGTTAGGGAATACAATACCACGGCGTCAATTTCTTCCGCAGTCAGGATCTTGCCGAATGGCGTCATAAGGTTTTTGCCGTTGGTCACGATGGCCGTGCGTTCGGCTGCGGTCAGGGTGCTTTGGGAAAGGTCTTTGGCGCCGTTCAGTCCAAGCTTGCCGTTGGAGCCGTGGCAAACCACGCAATTTTTACGGAAAACAGCCATGCCGTCGGGGGCCGAGGCGCCTGAGGATGATGTTTTTTGTGCCGCTTCAGTTTTGCGACGGATCTGGTCTTCAGCCGACTCGCAGGCACTGTTCAAAACAATCAGCAATACAAAAACAAAGGTTGTTCGAAAGTACATGTTTACGAATTTTACAGGCACGAAGGTACTGCGGACGAACGATGCAAGTGCCTGAAAAATAACCTTCTGAATGGGTATTGGGCAAATTCTTACCTGGCGCTGACAAGGGCGAAAAAAAAGATGTAAATGTAAATATTTGAGAATTAGTCTGAACAAACCCTATATTTGCACTTAGGATTTTGCGTAGCAAACGTGTAGCAGAATAAGATTTCAATTCTGAAAAAGCAACAGCCAAAAGAACGCGTATTCAGCCTGCAAACTTCCTTCCTACGATATTAGTGTTTGTTCATAGTGTTTGTTTTTTGTTTTGTCCCTGTCAAGTAGAAATATTTGACAGGGTTTTTTTGATCTGAATTTACAGGATTATAGGATTTTTAAAATAGATTCATCGGATTCCCGGGATGTGCATTCACCTACTTCAATGCACGAATTACTTTTATACCTTTTCGCAACACCACCCCCCGAAATGTCACACACGGACAAATACGCCTCCTTTCCACTTTATTTTCAGACTTTCCCGCACTTTTTTGTTTTTGGCACGCGTTTGGATTATCCATTGTAGCTTCATACAATAGAAACGGTTTAGTGAAAAGCCCGGGGCAAACGCGTCCCGGGCTTATTCTATTTTTAGCCGTTAGCCGTTAGCCGTTAGCCGTTAGCCGTTAGCCGTTAGCCGTTAGCCGTTAGCCGTTAGCCGTTAGCCGTTAGCCGTTAGCCGTTAGCCGTTAGCCGTTAGCCGTTAGCCGTTAGC
>JADLBE010000428.1 GCA_020847915.1 Saprospiraceae bacterium
CCGCCAGCATCAGCGGCGATTTTTTGGCCCAGGACATAAGGCGGGCGTTGTCGTATTTGGGCGAGATCAGTGGTGAAGTGGGTGTTGAGGATTTGCTGGGGAATATTTTTGGGAAGTTTTGTATTGGAAAATAACACTCAGTATCAACTTGATTGTCATGTTTATACGTTAATGTTGTACTAACAACCTTTACATTTTCATTCGCAGTAGTATCTTTGTTTCCGAGAGAAAGAAAATCATGAACGCCACCATTTCCGTCAATGATGTAAGTGGTATTGTCCGATCGGGCAATATCGCTGTGAAGAGTTTGCAAGCTGCTCGTAGCCTGGAAGCTTGGGTTGCTGCAATGGGAACCAAAATCTTTACAGGCATCGCATACGCATTTACGCTTCCTTTCCTCTTGATCCTGTGGGTATTGTTAGAAGTGGTGGTTAGGCGTTTGAACAAAAGACGTCCGCCAAGCATGCCACTTCATGCCCAAAATTACAAAGCTTTTCGCTTACGATTTCAAGAGCTAACGGCGTTATCGAACACATTGCGTCCCATTGCCGCCATTGATGTTTCGCGTGAAACGTGGTTGAACCGAATGTTTGCTAAGCAAGCCGTCAAAGTTGCTAAAATCGTTATTCAACATCGTGATGCAATGGATGGCGCCTTGCAAGCCCTGGATAAACCCTATGCGCCTTTACCCAATGGTTGGAATGTCTTTACTTCCGACAAAAGATGGGAAGGGCGTCCGACACCGTATGAATACATCGTTTAATGTTTGATCGTATTTACGCATACCGAAAGGCTGATAAACAAAGGGGTGTAACGGGTGAAACCGTACACCTCTTTGTTTTTCGTACCACAAAGAGACGATGCATCATTTTCGAAGCCCACGAATTCTCTACGTGTCCACTTATGGTTGTCAAGTTTTTTGACAAAGCCCACAAATTAAGTGACAAGCGATTTAGTCTGCTCAACGGCAGCAACGAGGCCGGTTCCATCATTCGAACTGCACTTGAAATCATGCTGGAGCTGTACAAATCCAATCCGTTTTTGTCCTTTGCATTTATGGGAGCACCCGACGAGGATGGCGACTTGCGGGAAACAAGGCGTTTTCGGATTTACCGGGAAATGCTCAAAAGATTGTTTTCAGATTTGGATTTTCAACACATTCAACAAAAAGAGAAGAGTTTATACGTTTTGTTAAACAGAAATTACTGTGGAACACAGCCTGAAAGGCAAAATGACATTTTTAGTACTTTAGCCAATCATTATCCTGAGGCAAAACCTGAGTAAAAGTATGTGTAAAGATTTTGGCAAAATCTTTACACGTCGCAACCGATTGGTGAAAGTTTCACCGAAAAGTTTACACATCAAGCCATAGGTCAGGATAATCATTTCACTCCAAAAACACCTCATCCACAAACACCCAGCCCCGCTCACCTTTTCCTGGATGCCAGGCAGGCAGTTTCTTAACAGGCTTGGCCACGATCTTTACAACAGTGACTTTTCGGGCTTCAAAGGTGCAATTGAAGCCCATTTTATACCCCGGCATGCCCACTTTGTCGGGTTGTTTGGGGTTCAACTTCTTCAACAAAACCAGATTTTTCTCGTTGCTTCCGCCCCACACCTGAATTTCCGCCGGAGGCATGATGTAACTGCCGATATCCACCAGGGTGCTGAACGAAACCGACGAAAGTGTTACTGGCTTATTAAACAACAACAACGCCTCCAGGTCGGTCTCTTTGTACCCCAGCCATTTGTTGGTGCGAAAATCCGTGTCGCCTATTTTTTTGTTGGCCAGGGTTTTGGCGCCTTCGCCCTTGTATTGCGGGTTGGGCGGGTAGCGAAGCACAACAGAGTCGGGCAGGATGCCTGTTTTGTAAAAACTGCGCGTTGCCACGTCGCTGCTGATCCAACCGGGCAAGAAGGCTTTGGCGTTGAGTTGGCAGGATTTTTCAATCACGATGCTGTCGCCGGAATAGATGGGTGCATGCAGGCTGTCGGGCACGGAGCCATCCAGCGTATAACGCAACACCGCGCCTTTGATGAAATTTTTCAGACCGACTTTTGTGCTGCTGCTAAACACTTGTTCGCCGCCTTCGATGATGGGGGCGTTTAGTTTGGCGACAATACCCTCGCCCTTGAAGCCGTATTCGAAGTGCACCCGGGGAAAACGCTGTTTTAATGCCGGAATATCTTGTTCCGAAACAGACGTGTTCCAAAGGTAAACCACGGACAGTTCCGGCAAATCGCCCAGGACCGTTAAATCGCTGGCCTTTACAGAAGTGCCTGATAAAGAGAGGCTTTGCAAAGATTTTAGTGATTTTAATTCGCCCAAGGTGGAGCCGGTAATTTGTGTAAATGCCAAATTCAGCTGGCGGAGGTTTGGAAAAATGGCAACGGATTTCAGGTCCTCGTCCTTTAAGGGCATTTTGTTGAGGTTCAGACTTACAACCTGTTCTTTGACTACTTCCAATTCTTTTATCCAGGAGCTGTTGAATGCGGCAATACCATAAAAATCAACGCTAAGGGCAGGAGCATTCAGGGCCAAAGGAGCGACTACGCGGTAATCATTGTTCAGTTTCTGAATGGTTGCAGCATCGGCGGCATCGAAAGGGTACGTAGGAGCGACACTTGTAGTCGCCCGAACCCGGGCCATCGCCAATTGCCGCAACGTATCGCCTTCAGGCAAATCGACGATTTTTTGACTGAAATTCGCCCCGTTTTTGATCCAATGGTACAAAACATCGATTTCCTCCTTTGTCAGTTGCGGCTTTCCTTTGGGCGGCATGTGTTCTTTTTCCTCCAGAGGCAGATGGATGCGTTGAAGAATTAGCCCAAGGTCTTTGGCCGTCGAATCCCAAAGTTTACCGTTTTTCCCCCCTTTCAACAACAACGCCTCGGTTTCCATGTTCAATTCCCCCTTCATCTTGTTGGCATTGTGGCAACCCAAACACTTTTCCTTTAAAATGGGCCGGACCACATGTTCAAACACCTGAGCATTTTCGAGCACCACAGGGGCGCTTTGTATTTCCGGGACTACGGGCGCAAAGAGGTAGTTTTCGCCGTGCGTGAGCGTTGCGCCCTTGTGTCCTGCAAGGATCAGCGCAATCAAACCCGATGCAGCCATAAGCCACATCCCCTTTTTTGTCGCACGAAAAAATCCGCGATACGTGTACCAAATCCATGCAATACCCGAAACTGCAATGCCGCTCCATTGGTGCCACAACAGGGTATCATCAGCATAGCCGCCCTCTTTTGAAAGGAAAAGCCCCATAAGGGCAGTTGTTGCGGCACTTACAGCCAACGCGAGCAACAACCCATCGCCGATGTTTTGCAGAAACGGCTGGTTCTTCGTCAGAATCATGGTTTCCCATACACCGGCCAACAGCATCAGGACAATGGGGAAATGGAGCACCAAAGGGTGCATGCGCCCTGTTACCTGCAAAAAAGCAGGAACTTCCATGTTCGACCCAAACAGGGCCAGAAACAGCAGCAGGCAGTTCAGCGCGAAGCAAACATTTGAAAATACGGGTGTCCAGCGTATTTGCGCCATTCAATAAAGATTTACTTCGTCCATAAAAAGCCAGGCGTGCCCGCCTGCCCCCGAAAGTCCATCCGGAATCCTGACCAGAGGATAAATTTTCACCAACATACGGTCTGTTTTACGCGGTTTTTTGATATTTAGGGAAAGGGCATTACACTTTGATTTGTCCTTTTTTTCGGATGGCGCCAGGATTTTCTGGCCGACCAATTCCCAAATGCCTGTTCCTTCTTTTGCCGTAAACAGCTCTACTTTTTGCGGCAGGTATATCCAGGCAGATTGATTTTCCAGGACATGAAGCAGGACTTGTTTTGCCTTTTGGGGTTTTGCCAGACTTATCTCAAGGATTACGGTATCGGTCTGGAAACCTGCCCAGGTCTTGCGGTTGAACGCCTCCAATCCACCCAGCCCGTCAATCAAGGTCTTTGGCCCGGAGCCGGGGTAGGACTTATGGGGTATAGTAGTGACGATATTTTCAATCGACAATCCGGACTTGAAAAACGAAGCCTCCACCACTTCGGAGGGGACAAATCCTTCTCCAAAAACCCTGGCTTTCACCACATTTTCCCGTTTTTTCAAAAGAATCGGCCGGGTATACACGGGGTCTTTTTCCGTCGGAATTTGCCCATTGGTGGTGTAGTGGATTTGTGTATTGGGATGATCAAATACCATGGAAACACGGCATTCTTTGGTAAAATAGGCCGATTCAAATTGAATATAGGGCGGGGCGAGTTGAAACGTATTCTGGGACATGGCAGGCAAACCCGCCAAAAGAACCAACAGAACCTGGAAGCATTTTTTCATGGTACAGGTTCAAGTTTGTAAGGATAGGTTTTTCCGGAGTTCCACTGTGCCACATACAGGTTCCCCTCATCGTCTACACAGACATCGTGCGGGTATTGAAAAACTTTGACGGTCTGGTACATTTCCTGAAGACCAGTTTCGTCGTAAGTCGGAACCGATCCGGCAATGTTGGACACCACCTTGTTTTGTTTGTCCAAAATGGTGACAAAACCTGATTGCTGCCCTTGCCGGCTTTCAGATTGCAGAACAGCAGCGTACAAATAATCACCCCTGATAACAGGACGGCATACCCATGCGCCGGGTAAGGCAATGGTTCCCAAATAGTTACCTTCCAAATTATAGCGTTTGAACGCATTTTGTTGGCGCGAACTAACCACCAGGCTCGGTTTGGTTTGGTCCCTCAAATCCAAACAGATGCCGTGTGCATTCAACAGGTGTTCGGCACCATTTCCCCGTCCACCAAAATGACGGACATACCGCCCCTGAGCATCGTATTGAATCACAAAATCCTTCCCGTAGCCATCTGTAACATACACATCGCCATTGGGCGCAATGGCGGTTTCGGTCGGTATGTATTCCTCAGGGTTGGTGTAAAGGCCCGTTTCTTTGGGATAATCCAGGGTCATCAAAACACGCCCGTCAATGGTCGTTTTTATCACCTGGTGCCGGTTGTTATCGCAGATAAACAAAACGTCCGTACCGTTCTCGTTGAACAACGTAAGTCCATGAGCTCCCGGGTATTCCGTTCCCCAGGCATCCAGAAATGTCCCGTTTTTATCGTAGATCAGAACGTTGTTTTTGGTCTCGTTGGTCAACAACAGGATGCGCCCTTTTTGATCCTGAACCATTTCGTGACAGTCATTCACCGGGTACCGGCTCACATCAGCCTGGCTCCAGCGGGTGTTGATGCGGTAGCGCTTGTTGTTGTGTCCGAGGATGGTTTCGCTATTTGATAAAATATCCGGGACAAGCAGGGCGCCTGCCATGCCCAGGGAGGTGTTGAGTAAAAAGTCTCTTCGTTGCATCGTATTTGGTTAAGCAATCAACCCTTGTACCACCTTCCCGTGAACATCGGTTAACCTGTACCGCCTGCCCAGATGTTTGTACACCAATTTTTCATGGTCCAGCCCCATCAAATGCAACGCAGTAGCGTGAAAATCATGCACATGCACCGGATCGGCAGCGATGTTGTAACCAAATTCGTCGGTTTCACCATACACGCCTGGTTTGACGCCACCGCCTGCCATCCAAATGGTAAAACAACGCGGGTGGTGGTCGCGGCCATAATTGTCGGCCGTTAATACGCCCTGGCAGTAGTTGGTTCGACCAAATTCTCCCCCCCAAACCACGAGGGTTTCATCCAGCAAACCACGCTGTTTCAAGTCGGTGATAAGCGCAGCCGAGGCCTGGTCAGTGTCTTTGCATTGTCCGACGATTTGACCAGGCAGGTTGTCGTGCGCGTCCCAACCCTGATGGTAGAGTTGCACAAAGCGCACCCCACTTTCAGAGAGTTTTCGGGCCAAAAGGCAGTTGGCAGCATACGTGCCCGGCACCAGACAATCCGGACCGTAAAGTTTCACAATGCTTTCAGGCTCGTTGCTCACATCGGTTACTTCAGGGATGGCAGTTTGCATCCGGTAAGCCATCTCGTACTGCTGGATTTTCGCCCTGATTTCCGGGTCGCCAAAGGTTTGGTAGCTCTCCTCATTCAGACTGGCTACGCGATCCAGCATGCGTCTGCGGTCGGCCTTGTCTATGCTTTCCGGATTGTTCAGGTAAAGCACAGGGTTTTCACCATTGCTGAACTGCACGCCCTGATGGATGGAGTCTAAAAAGCCATTGGTCCATAGTTTTGAATACACACCCTGACTGTTGCCCTTGCCCTTGGAGAGCAGCACACAGAAGGCGGGCAGGTTTTTGTTCCCGCTGCCCAATCCGTAACTCAACCAGGCCCCCATGCTGGGTCGGTTGCCCACCTGCGCCCCGGTTTGGAAAAAAGTCAGGGCTGGATCATGGTTGATGGCTTCGGTGTACATGGTTCGTATAAAACACAAATCGTCCACCACTTTGGAGGTGTAGGGCAGCAATTCACTGAGCCAGGCACCGTGTTGTCCGTATTGTTGAAAGGCGAATTTTGACCCCGCCAACGGGAAAGTTTTTTGATTCGAGGTCATGCCCGTAAGGCGCTGGCCCATACGAATGGAAGCCGGGAGGTCTTGCCCATGCATTTCGCGCAATTTGGGTTTGTAATCGAACAAGTCCAACTGGGACGGCGCGCCATTTTGGAAAAGGTAAATGATCCGCTTTGCTTTCGGGGCAAAGTGTGGCAAGCCAGCCATCAGCGATTCCTCACCGTCGCCAAACAAGTCGGGAATCAGCAACGAACCAAGCGCAGCACTGCCCAGACCAATGCTCAGACGCGACAAGAATTTGCGGCGGTTCATGTTTAAACCATGTTC
>JADLBE010000429.1 GCA_020847915.1 Saprospiraceae bacterium
ATCATCGGTTTCTACCTGCCTGAGGCAACGGAAGCAACGCTGAACGTGTACGACGAAACGGGTCGCCTGTTGTACAACCAAACGGGAGATTTCGCCAAAGGACACAACGCCTTTACGCTGGATAAAGCGCTTGTAAACACCACCGGTGTGTTGTACTACCAGGTTTCGACTTCGGAACACAGCGCGACGATGAAGATGATACAGACCAAGTGATCCTTAACAGGATGACAAGATCCCACGCTTCGCTGGGATGACAAACAAAAGCGCCGCTCCGGGTTTCCGGGGCGGCGCTTTGTTTTTAGTTCAGAATCAGACACTTACGTTTTGGGGCACTAAGTCTATAGACCTGCCAAGTTTTAAGACCTGGAAAGTCTAAAGACTTGGCAGGTTTATAAACTTGGCATTTACAGGTTTGATTGCTTCAATCCCACAACCTGATTACCTGGCCACATTTACAAAATATTTGAAAAAAACTCAACTGATTGTTTGGTCGGTTGAAAAGTTTACCATTCCTTTGACACGAATTCTGTTGTGTATACAACAGGGCTGGTTAAAAAGACAAATAGCTTCACACACGCTTGGCAAATATGTCTTTTTGGCTTTTAATCATGGGTAACTGCAATAACAGCAAGCCCGAGTTATGATTTTTTTAGCCAGTTCCTGGCTAAGGCCAAGCCGATCAACGAGTTAGTTGTTTTACTCCTTTAATCTCATGAAGAGATGTACTCCTGCATGTGCAGCAGTATGCTCCTGTTTGTACGCATCAGTACACAGGTCATATTTTGTTGCTTTTCCAATGGTCATGCAATGCCTAAGCCGTCAGACTTAAGCGACCAGGTGTTATTCTCCGAAATGCTATCAATTGATGTTTTCCCGGATCCAGGCATAAGCCAGGCATTCCGGCTTTAATAATTATTTCCTGTCGTAATTCTTTTCAATCTAATTTCATGAAAATCAAAAGATCTACACTTGAATTAAAATCTGCCACGGGTCCGTTGGGGCTTCGGACAGGTTTTCTGCTTGTGTTGATGGTGCTTGGTTTCACGGGTTTTGCCCTTGAACCAACGAAAATGATGGTTACGGGCATCTCTGTAACCGACATGTCGGGCAACACCAACAACGACGGCATCATTTGTTCCGGAGCGTCAGCTACGCTTACGGCCGACGGGCTCACCGGAGGCAGTGGCAGGCAGTGGTTTCTGGACCAAAACAGCAACAACACCTACGAGGCGGGAACCGATACGGATCTCGGCACCAATGCATCCCTTGTTGTTGCAGGCGGTTCGGCCAATTTTCCTGCCGGAGCGTCCAGAACGGTTCATTTTCGGGAATCGGTAACGGTTGGTATGGCAGTTACACTGACATACGCCACGCGCATTATCACTGTGAATGTGAATCCCTCGTGCTCGGCTTCCAGCAACAGTCCGATTTGTCCCGGTGCTCCGCTAAACCTTTCTGAAAACGGCGGCACAGGAACCTCCTGGAGCTGGACGAGAAGCGGCAGCGCTACTTTCGACAATGCAACCAGCCGCACACCGGTTGCGAGCAATGTTTCCAACAACGAGGTATTTACGGTTGTGGTTACCAATGCCAACGGATGCACTTCAACATGTAATACGGCAGCCACGGTGCGTCCAATGTCGGTGCCTCCCCCCCCCCCGATTACCGTATGCCGCAACGCAACGCCCATCAACCTTAGTTTGGTAGTGCCAACGGCCAGCAGTTTCAGCGGTCCCGGCGTTTCGGGTACCACTTTTACCCCAGCCAACGTAATGCCCAGCGATGCGGTAAATGCGCTGATCACCGTAACTTATCCTTGTGCTCTTCCAGACGGAAGTTTCACCGCCATCCTGCGTTACGTCATCGTTAATCCGCCCAATGCGACCATCGACGATTTTGCAGCCAAATGTATGATGGGAGACAGCGGTGTTGTGTCGTTGCTGTCTATGCTGACGGCCAATACGACTTCAAACGGTACTTTTTCTTTTGCCTCGCCCACAACAGGCGCCGTCATTGAAAGCAACGACCTGCGTTATCAGGATCCAGGTTGTTTTTCCATACGTTACAACGTACCCAACCCCGATGGTTGTGCCAACGCAATCCTTCAGGATGACGCGTCGTTGTTGATAACACAGTCGCCCAAAGCAGATTTTGCTTTTGGTGCGGGCGCCAACGACTGTTTTCAGGCCGGCTCAGCGCCCCGTACCATATCGGTGACCGTAGCCAATGCCTCCTACAACGGCGTTACGCCGGTTTACAGTTGGGAAGCATCTGTAACGGGTGGACTCAATGTTTTCATCTCCGGAGAAACAACGGCGACGCCTACCATTATGGTAGACTTTAACGGCGCGCCCGAATACAGCGCCGGGAGTTTGGAGGTTTGTTTGATCGAATCGATCCCGCCACCGGCCGGAGCATGTGGTACAAACGTTGCCGTCGACTCCTGCAAATCGACTATTTGTAAAAGCATCTCCATCGTAAGTTTGCCCGATTGTGAAACGGATTGTCCGGGCATCGAAGGTTCAACCGTTTGTGATGTGAACTCGAACCCATCCATCGCGTTGAACTGTTCCTTCCTTTCGATCAATACGCCGGATATATTCTTTGCTGAAGTTGGACCGGCGGATCCCAACCAATCGCAAGCCATTTCTTGTCAGACCGAAGAATTTGAGATCGAATACGACGCTCAGTTCAAACTCGGCGACCTTGACCAAAGCGATTTGCCCAGTTTTGGCGATTTGCCCCTGGTAAGTGGCATTTGCGACTTACTTGAGTTTTGCATCTGCGTCGACCTCGGTTTCCTTGGAAGCATCGAAATTCGCCCCTTCAGCTTTATTCCGAGCAGTTTCTGCGACGACGATATCCTGACTTTCCTGCTTGATGCTTTTGGCAACGGACAGGGCTACCAGGTTTGGGCAGATACGGACGGTGACGGCAATTTCGACATGTTGATTGACGAGCAAAACCTCGGAAATCTGTTGACGAATACGGTGCCGAACAACGTTCCCGGACAAGGTAAAATCACGGTACGCATTTTGGGTTCAGCCAACGGCGCACCCTCAGGCCCATGCCAGGATCCTGCAGCACCGCTTAACCTGTTGGAAGTATTGCCGATTGATGCCATTCCTATTGTAGGACCTACCATCACAAGCATCCTGGAATTTGCCATGTGCGATGTGAATATTGGTTTTTCGGATGTACAGGACTATGAAGTTTTCGTGTACAACGACCAGCCACCGGCGTTTGTGAATTGCCCTACGGGTTACGTGGTCAGCGACGGTCCGAACTGTTCGGCTTTTGCCAACTGGTCGGCCCCGGTTGCTACCGACAACTGCAACTACAGCGTGGTTACCGATGTGGTTCAACTCACCGACCCATCTCTTTGGCCGGCAACGATTCCAACTGCACCAACCCTGACACCAGGGCAGTTCGTAGAATACAATCCCAACGGACCCAATGTTTATACCATCGTTTATGAAGCCACGGCTTGTAACGGAATTACCAACCACTGCTCATTCCCAGTAACCATTTCTCCCGGAGAACAACCCGACCTGGTTTGTCCGCCCAGCCTCATTGTAGGCAACGACGTGGATGCCTGCACCAGTGTGGTTACCGGTATAAGCACACTTGAAGGTTTCGGCAGCTGTGGTGCTGAAGTAACCTGGAGGGCATGGGAAGGCACTGATGCCGTACCTGCTCCTGGTGATGTTTTTGCCAACGGCAATGATGATGCCAGCGGAACCACCTTCGGTTTGGGCACCAGCACGGTTGAATACACCCTGAATGCACCTGACCAAAACGGCGCCCCAACAACACAAACATGTGTTTTCACGGTGACCGTGCAAGACCGCCAGTTGCCCGTTGTGGCTTGTCAGGACCTTACGGTACAACTCGACAACACAGGAAGTGCAACCGTTACTGCCGTTCAGGTAGATGGCGGTTCAAGCGACAACTGTGGCGATGTTTCCCTGGCTGTACAAAAAGGAACGGCAGGTTTTGGCCCAAGCATGGCGTTTGACTGCAGCGACGTAGGCAGCAACACCATCACCCTTCGTGTAACAGATGAAGCCGGCAACCAGCGCAACTGTCTTGCACAGGTTGTGGTGATCGACTTTTTCAATGGTTTCGAAATCGATCTTGACGTACCTGAGCTTTGCCTCGAAGCAAACAATCCGGTTCAACTTGATTTTTCCAATTACCTGGTCATTACCGAACCCAACGGAACAGTTGTTCCGCATGCAGCAGTTGGCAGCCTCGGTCCCAATGTGGGTGGCTATTTTGCCATCACGGCCTTCTGGCCGGCCCCCGGATCGGGCACCCAAATGGGTACTTCCGCAGCTGATCCCAAAGACATCGGATACATTGATCCTCTTACGGGTGTTTATACACCTGGCGCCGGCAATGGTTATGTAACCATTACTTACCTGCTCACCATCGGTGCGCAGGTATCTCAGGTAGGCGCCCTCATCGAAGGTTGCTACGAACTGGCGCACGACGTATTCGAACTTCGCCAGCCCCTCGACATGGGATCGCCCGAATGCGAATGCCTCGACGGCGACGAACGGGTTGTTGACCTTGGTGTCGTAACCGGTGGCCTGGAACCTTACACCATCCAGTATGCCGGCGTACGTCTGGACCTTGATGGCGACGGTATCGACGAAGACAACGACGGCGAATACACCTACGACACAATAAACGGTCACAACATCAACGACTTCACCGAAGATCTCGGCGAACTGCGCGTGGTTTACACAACGGCCGTTTGGTCGTTTACCATTGTTGACGCCCGCGGTTGCGAAATTTTCCGCAGCGGATCGTGCGACAACGACGACCTGACCGAAGGCCCGGAAATTACCTGCCCACCTTCCAACAATACACTGACCACGGAAGCACTGCTTTGTGAAAGCCAGTACGACTGGACGCACCCGCTGCCATACGATAATTGTGGTGTGATTCTTTACGACTACCGCATCATCAACCCCGATGGCAGCATCGACGGACCACACAACCTCGACGCACTTTTGAATACAGCGCCAGGTGCTCCGCTGCCCGATTTTTTCGACGCTACCTACGAATTCCAACGCGGTATTTCCATCGTTCGTTACTATGCCGAAGATGCACAGGGCAATTTCATTACCTGTGAATTCCAAATCACAGTAACCGACAACGATCCGCCGTATTTCATCAACTGCCCGTATCCGCCGGTTGTACAAAACGCTGAAGGTGGATTTTGCGACGCTTACGTCAATTTTGCTTTGCCATTGGCAGCCGATAACTGCGACGTGCCCGTGGTAACACAAATCGACAACACCGGTCTGACCACCGGCGACCGTTTCCCGGTGGGTACAACCATCATGTACTGGGAAGCCATCGACCTCACAGGCAACCGCGACACCTGTCAGGTAAAAGTTATTGTAAATGATTTTGAACACGTTCCGGAACTTGATTGTCCGAACAACGTGGTTCAAAACAACGACCTCTGGGAATGTGGTGCCATTGTGAACAACATTGCGCCTGAATTCAGCAGCCCATGCCAGGATAACCTGGCAGTTACGTACTCGATTTATTCCGACGCAGCACTTACCAACCGCATTTCCTGCGGTGTATGGGATGCGAGCGGTGAGTTTTTTGAAGAAGGTTTGAGCTATGTAAAATACACGGTGCAAAACCAACCTCTGCTGCTGATCACCGAAGTACACCAATCGGGTGGGGTAGACCGCATCGAGATCACCAACCTGGGCCCGGCCGACATCGACCTGAGCTGTCTGGAAGTGACGCGTGCGGCTTCGAACCCTGCAGCCAACCAATCGCTTGCGCCGGTAACACAGTTGCCTTCGCTTGCGCCGAGCATTTTGCCGGTAGGTGGTGTCCGTGTGTTCAACTTCACGTTTGACGGAGCGGCCAACATGCCTGCCTGTTACACCATTGGTTACATGGGCATCGTACTTGATCAGGTAGCCGTAAATGGTTTCGCTGGTTGTGCTGGTTTTGGCGGCAACCTTGCCTCAGGCGATGTGATCCGTACCTGCGAAGATGATTCCGACAATGCTGCCGACTGGGTGGTTGCACAATTGTGCCAGCCATTAACCATCGGTTCGCTCAATGCAGAACTTGAGGCCATGCCCGACAACGGTACCCTGACGTCCCTGCAGTCCATCGAGCCGTTGGAATCGACGTGCACATTCAGCGTTGACATCCGCGATGTGGAAGATCCCTTCTGTGGCAAACTGACCAGCAATACCACCTACAACGGACCCGGTATCGGCAACCTCACCGCCGCTACCTGCAACCGTTCGACCATCACCGTACCCAACACAAGCTGCATCATCGGCGATATCGTTTTGAACATCAACGGTACAGCCCGTCCGAACAACTCTACCATTACCCTGATAAGCCCACGTGGCATCAAGGTGAACATTACGGAAGTGCCCGACGATTCCATTGCAGTGCTTTTTGCACAAAAAGCAGTTGGCGTTTGGACACTCGATGTTGTACCCAATGCCGGACAAAGTGTAACAGTAACGAGCTGGTCGCTGCAAATCAATTGCCTCGACACCTTTGATCTTGCCGATCAGGTGCTTCCCAACGCTCCCGGACAATGTGGTACGAACTTTACGTGGACGCACCCGCTGTTTGTGGACAATTGTTTCGACGGCACCATTTCGGTGGCTTACACCAGTCTGGATGCGGAATGTGTACCACAAAGCGGTCAGATTCTGGGTAAAGGTGGTTACGTTACAACACAGTTCTTCTGTGTAGGTACAACCACCGTGACCTATACCCTGACCGATGCTTCGGGCAACGTGCACCAGTGCGCATTTGACGTAACGGTAAATGATGTGGAGGATCCGATACTGACATGTCCGCAGGACATCTTCATCAACCTCACGGGTGGTGAATGTGGCCGCTATGTAAGTTATGGACCTGTTTTTGCGGGCGACAACTGCGGAGTGGTGGATACTACCATGACGCCGCCTTCGGGAAGTTACTTCGAAATTGGAGATCATGTGATCACCATCGTCATCACCGACGAGGCTGGTAACTCGACAACTTGCACGTTTAATATCTTCGTAATCGAATACGTTCCGATAAGCAATGCGCTTACCTGCAACGATCTTGTACAGGTTTCGCTCGACTCAACCTGTGTGTATACCATCGGTGCAGACGAAGTTTTGGAAGGCAACGACTACCA
>JADLBE010000430.1 GCA_020847915.1 Saprospiraceae bacterium
CGCCATTTCACCCCCAATAAGCAAGGTACATTTGGAGCGTCAGCGAGACATTATGTATGATGGCATGGTTGCATTGTAACCAATTACTGCAGTTTTGGGTCTATGCTTTAGTGAACCACACGGAAATACGGTCCGTCGTGACTCCAAACCAACCCATTGCTACCAAACCACACTATGAAAACATCGCTGCTGACCTTAATCCTGTTTTTATGGACCATCCATGTCTACGGACAAAGTGTCCACCTTGCTTATTTTGGTGAAACCATTACCCATTACGGTCTGCGTGGAGGGGTCGAATTCAACCTGGCCCAATCGTCAAAAACCAAAACCAACGGTTCCACAGTAAGCAACAAACTTATAGGAGATTTCTCGCTCACCCTTTACCGCCACCCGCAAAACCATTTAGGCATCATCCTGACACCATCGCTTGGATGGCGTCGTACAGGAGGTAAAGGCGGCATGGTGCAGGCAGCGTTGTCGCCCGGACTTTTCCGATCTTTTTACGAAGCGGAAACCTACACAACCACATCAAACAACAGTTTGGAAAAGGTGCCGCTAGCCGGACGATGGGCTTTTATGCCCGGCATATCCGTGGGCACGGGGCATGATTTGTCCGTTCGACGCAACATCAACCTGAGCTGGTTTGTAAACCTGCATTACCTGCGTCAATACCCATACAACACATCCTACCTTAACCGGATAGGCCTGGAGGTTGGTTTTGCAAAAAAAATCATCAGATCCTGAAGTCCCTAAAAAATCCAAACCATGAAAATCACGGCTGTTTTTTCGCTGTTTCTGAGTTTCTGCCTTGTAGCCTGCAACAAGCCCGAAGGTGTTGTAGAAGACAACCTCGTTTTGCGCAACAAAGGCGCCGACATGCCCATTTGGGTGCGGGGCAACATCGGCAGTCAAAAAATCGTGTTGTACCTGCACGGTGGTCCGGGCGACTGCGCCATGTGTTACCGCTATTATTTTGAATCTTTGGAAAAAGATGTTGCCGTAGCCTACTGGGATCAGCGGGTTGCCGGGGCATCATCGGGGAATGTAGATCCTGCAACCTTAAACTATGAACAGTTTGGGGAAGATGCTTTTTTGGCCATCAACCTTTTAAAACAAAAATATCCTGATGCCGAAATTTACCTGCTTGCACACAGTTTTGGTGTCGAACTCGCCTGGCAATATTTGTCCGTCGAAGGACGCCAGGACATGGTAAAAGGTCTGATGCTTGTGAACGGCACCTTTTCCACGTACAGGTGGCTGTTCCATGTGCGGGAATGGGTTCTGAAAGAAGCAGAAATCCAAAACGACGGTGAAGCAAAAGCCTGGGCAGAAAGTAACCCCGTTACGCCGGAATCGGTGGCAACGATGGACTGGCAAAAACTCTACCGCTACATGCTTGACCTGGGTGGCAACCCGGTTTCTTTGCTGGACGACAAAAAATTCGTGCTTGAATACGCCTTTTTTTCACCCAACACTGCCCTCGCCCAATATTCACATCCGGCGGCTTATAAGGATGTGTACGATAAAGCGTTGCGCTCTTACGACCAAAGTGCGGTGCCGGCAGACATTACCATACCTGTAACCCTGTTGTGGGGAAAAAAGGACGGCGTGGTGCCCGTCGGTGTAGCCGAGGAAACCTTCAACTTGCTTCAAAACTGTCCAAAAAAGGAAATCGTGTATTTCGAAAATTCATGGCACGAACCCTTTGTCAGTGAAAATGACAAGTTCATCGCCGAAGTACGAAGGTTTTTGGACTTGTAAGCGGCAACTTCGCGCAACGGAACTACTTTTGCGCTGATTATGAAAAACATCAGCTTAAAATACGGTTTGCTCGGCGCTGTTGCCGTTGTCATTTATTTCTTCCTTGTTTACACGGCGAAAAAGGAGCTTTTTCTCAACCCTGTTGCGCAATGGTCTTCGATGGTGATCTACCTTGCCCTCATGGTGAAAGCTTCGATGGACGATGTGGCAGCCAACGGAGCCAACCGCGATTTCCGTGAGATCGTGCGTGCACCCTTCACGGTGTTCGTGCTTATCAACCTGGGCTATTGGATGTTTTATTACGGATTGCACCTCGCCGATCCCGAGCTTCTGAGCATGGAACTCGGGCAGCAACTGGCATTTTTGAAAAAACAGCTTACCGACGGAACCGGCGACCCCGAGCAGGCCGCTAAAATCCGCGAGCAAATTCAAAATCTGGAAGGAACCAAAGACCTTAAACAACCGCTGGGCCCCGTACTTTTGCAAATGTCCATGGGCGCACTGGGTGGTTTCGCCCTTTCAGCCGCCATCGCCGCCGCCATGCGATTCAAACAAAACGACTGATCCTTTCCAACCATGGCACGCCCAACCAAAAGATCAACCAATGTACGCGTTGAAGTGCTTCGCCGGTGGCTGGGCATTTTCAGCATCTCACGCATCCTCCGCTGGTCCATCTACATCTTTTTGGCCGTTTGGTTGTACCGCAACTGGCACAACGATGTGCCCGTCGCCACCCTGTTTCAACAATACAGTTACCCAGATTCCCGCGTGGCTTCCATCGATGGCATGGATGTCCATTACCGCATCAGTGGCCAGGGCAAAGAAACCATCCTTCTGTTGCACGACGCTGGCAGCAGCCTGCAAACCTGGGACGGCTGGACCGATTCGTTGTCGCAGAAATACCGGGTGGTCAGCGTGGATTTGCCCGGTTTCGGGCTCACGGGCCCCCATCCGCAAGGCAGTTACAGCGCATTTATGTATGCCGGCTTTTTGGACAAATTTGTAGACACCCTCAGGCTGGACAAGTTTACACTCGCCGGCAATGGGCTGGGTGCTCAGATCGCCTGGTTTTATGCCACCGAATACCCAGAACACCTCAACAAGCTTATCCTGCTGAATGCACCCGGATTTGAAAAAAAATCTACGTCCTGGCTTGTGCGTTTTGCAAGTACCCCGGTTGTAAACCGCGTCATTTGGAAAGTTACTCCCCGCGATGCTGTGGAGCTTATGCTCGAAAACGTTTACGCCGACGACAACCATGTTTCCGCTGCCCTCGTGCAACGGCATTTCGACCTTTTCCTGCGCCCCGGCAACCGCAAAGCTTTTACCGACCGTGCACAGGTGTGGGACAACCGGCCGCCCGTTGACCTCATCGACAACATAACCACGCCCACCCTCATCCTTTGGGGCGCCGAAGACACCTTCGTTTCGCCCGAATTCGCTTACGAGTTCCACCGCCGCATTCGAGGTGCTTTTCTGAAAATTTACCAAAATACGGGTCACTGGCCCCAGGAGGAAAACCCCGTCCAAAGTGTTCAGGACGTTATGGCGTTTTTGGAAGGCAGGTTTTAAGGGGGTTAAGGCATCCTTGTCATCCCAGCGAAGCGTGGGAACTGCTCCCTTACCCGCTGTTTCTGCCTCTTTTCGCACCAGCCTAAAGATCAACCAATAAGGCTGGTCCATTTGGATCCACGTTAAAGGAACAGATCCCACGCTTCGCTGGGATGACAAGGCGCTGTGGGAATAAGGCGGGGCTGAAGCCCCGAAAACATGTCCATCAAATGAAAGTCGCCCTTTAGATCGTCAATTGCAGTGGCTCGGATGTAATTTTTACAAAATAATAGTTAACATTTTTATAATTTTTAAAAATATAAAATATTTTATACCTTAAATTTCAAAATATTCCATCGTTTGTCTTTTGTTAAATAAATTTAATGGCAGATATCAGAAACATGCCCATAACTTTGTGTTCTCTGATCAGAATCTTTTTCTGATTTACACACCGAACTTTGAAGATACAGCACGACATACTTTTTGGCGCCAACAACCTCCGCGCCACTGCCCACAACGGTTACCGGCCCTCCATGCCGATCGACCGACCGTGCTGCCGTTCGTTCCGACGACCGTGACCCGGGTTTAAGGCTATTCCGATTGATTCATGCGGTAACGTTGCCTTGTTGCCCCGCGTTTGCCGGGCAGCACCGTCATCATTATTTTGCCCAACCGGGCCCATTTTCCCAACATTGTTTCATCGTTTTAGCATTTTTCACCTGCCGTGGAAAACACAGATCACATCATTATTCGGGTCGCTCAGCAAGAGGACGAACCCTATGCTTTTCAAATCACCGATGAAATGGCCCGCTCGGCCCAGGCCCGCGGAACCGGTATAGCCAAACGTTCGCCGGAGTACGTGATGCAAAAAATGCGCGAAGGCAAAGCCGTCATAGCCCTCACCAGCACTGGACATTGGGTAGGTTTTTGCTACATTGAAACCTGGAGCCACGGAAAATTCGTGGCCAACTCGGGCCTCATCGTGGACCCCGCCTTTCGCGGACACGGTGTTGCTGCCGCCATCAAAAAACGCATTTTTGAACTCTCGCGAACCAGCTACCCAAACGCCAAAATTTTCGGACTTACCACCGGCCTGGCCGTCATGAAAATCAATTCGGACCTCGGCTATGAACCCGTCACGTATTCCGAACTTACCGACGACGATGCCTTTTGGGAAGGCTGTAAAAGCTGTGTGAATTACGAAATCCTGATGAGCAAAGGCCGTAAAAACTGTATGTGCACCGCCATGCTTTTTGATCCCGGCGTACCCGATACCACGCTAAAAGTTGCCCCAAAACGCAAAATCCAACTCATCGCTTTATGAAAAATGTTGTCCTTGGCTTCAGCGGCGGTCTCGACACCACCTTCTGTGCCATCTACCTCCGGCGTGATCTCGGCTACCGGGTTGTTTCCGTCACCGTGGATACGGGAGGTTTCAGCGACGAAGAACTCGCGCGTATTGAAAAACACGCCTACGCCCTTGGCGTGGCCGAGCACCATACTGTGCGCGCCGTGCGCCCATACTACGACCGCATACTGCGCTACCTCATTTATGGAAATGTGTTGAAAAACAACACGTACCCACTTTCGGTAAGCGCTGAAAGACTCGTGCAGGCCCTGGCCATTGCCGACAAGGCACGCCAAATCGGCGCCGATGCCGTGGCACACGGAAGTACTGGAGCAGGCAACGACCAGGTGCGTTTCGACATGATTTTTCAAATCGAATTGCCCGGTGTGGAGATCCTCACGCCCATCCGCGACCTCAAACTGAGTCGCGAAGCCGAAGTGGCCTTCCTCCAAAAAAACGGCGTTGAATACAGCGCCGAAAAAGCGGCTTATTCCATCAACAAAGGCTTGTGGGGCACTTCCGTGGGTGGCCGTGAAACCCTGCGCTCCAACGGCATGTTGCCCGAAGAAGCCTGGCCAACGCCGGTGAGCAAAAACAACCCGGAAAGCCTGAAATTGCACTTCGAAAAAGGCGAACTCACTTCCGTAAACGACCAGGTTTTTGATCACCCTGTAGAAGCCATAAAAGCCCTGCACGCCATTGCAGCTCCTTTCGGGATCGGCCGCGACATACACGTGGGTGACACCATCATCGGCATCAAGGGTCGTGTTGGTTTTGAAGCTGCCGCACCGTTGGTCATCATCAAGGCCCACCACGCCCTCGAAAAACACGTACTCACCAAGTGGCAGTTGCAGTGGAAAGACACGCTTTCCCAATTCTACGGCAACTACTTGCACGAAGGTCAAATCCTCGATCCTGTGATGCGCGACATTGAAGCGTTCCTTACCCGGAGCCAGCAAAATGTGACGGGTGATGTGTTTCTGGAGCTTCATCCTTACCGTTTTGTGGTGACGGGTGTGGAAAGCGAACACGACCTCATATCGGCCAAATTCGGCGCCTACGGCGAAATGAACCAGGGCTGGACAGGCGAGGACGTGAAAGGTTTTACCCGCATTTTTGGCCAACAAACCCGCATCTGGCACGCCGTGAACCAACAAGCCGCCGAACATGAACATTAAAGCCGGCATCGTGGGCGCCGCAGGTTACACCGGTGGCGAACTGTTGCGTCTACTGGTTCGTCACCCTGCTGCAAAGGTCGTATTTGCCCAAAGCCGCAGCCAGGCAGGCAAACCCGTGAGCGCCGTCCATACCGACCTGCTCGGCGAAACCGACCTGTTTTTCAGTGCTGAAACGCCACTTGAGGAAGTTGATGTGGTATTCCTTTGTCTCGCCCACGGCGAAGCGGGAAAATGGCTAAACGTCCAAAAACTGCCAGCCAACCTCAAAGTCATCGACCTGAGCCACGACCACCGCGCCGATGCATCGTTTGTGTACGGTCTTCCGGAAAAAAACCGCGAAGCCATACGCAACGCCTTACGACTGGCCAATCCGGGCTGTTTCGCCACGGCATTGCAACTCGCTTTGTTGCCCCTGGCCCAGGCCGGCAAACTCGCCACGGTGTACGCCACCGGCATCACGGGCGCAACGGGGGCGGGACAAAGCCTATCGGAAACATCGCATTTCCCCTGGCGGCATGCAAACATTTCTGCCTACAAAAGCCTCAGTCACCAGCACTACGGCGAAGTGATACGTACCCTGAAACAAACCGCCCCGGATGCCGAGTTGCATTTCGTGCCCTGGCGGGGCGATTTCCCAAGGGGTATTTATGTGTCGTGTACAACAGCGTGCGATCTCAACGAACAGGAAGTATACAACCTGTACACCGAATTTTATAAGGATCACCCGTTTACCCACGTTTGCGAAACCATGATTGATTTGAAAATGGTTGTAAATACCAACAAGTGTGTGGTTCACCTCGAAATGGCCAACGGCCAGCTCGTTGTACACGCCGCCATCGACAACCTGCTCAAAGGCGCTTCGGGACAGGCGGTGCAAAATATGAATTTGATGTTTGGCATCAACGAAACGGACGGGCTACAGCTTAAGGCATCGGCATTTTAGTCTTAACCCGGATTTTTGGGATTTTGGGGATGTGGATTTTAAGGTCCCACGCTTCGCTGGGATGACAAAAGCGGATTGGGATGGATGGGATTGGATTTTTATTGGGATTGGATTTTTGAAAGGATTAATGGATTTTGATACGGATATCAACTTGAAATCCTTCCTAATCCAAACCTGTTAAAATCCAATCCCATCCATCCCAATCTCCAAATCCATCTAAAATCCCCATCCCCAAAATCCTATTCTGTTAAAATCCAATCCCATCCATCCCAATCCGCTTTTGTCATCCCAGCGAAGCGTGGGACCTTAAAATCCCCATCCCAAAAATCCCTAAAATCCGGGTTAAGACAATGACACTATTTGACGTTTACCCCCTCCAACCACTCACCATTACCCGCGGCCTCGGCTCACGGGTTTGGGACGACAAAGGCCAGGAATACCTCGACATGTACGGTGGTCACGCCGTCATTTCCATCGGGCACAGCCATCCGCATTGGGTGGCGCGTATTGAGGAACAGTTGAAAAAACTCGCGTTTTACTCCAACTCGGTGCATCTTCCGCTTCAGAAAGAACTGGCGGAAAAACTCGGCGTGGTGAGCGGCAAACACGATTACCGTTTGTTTTTGTGCAACTCAGGCGCCGAAGCCAACGAAAATGCGCTCAAGCTGGCCTCGTTCCACACTGGCCGCAGCAAAGTTTTGGCGTTTACCAAAGGTTTCCACGGACGCACCTCGCTGGCCGTGGCTGTTACCGATAATCCGGCCATCCAGGCGCCTGTAAACGCCACGGATAACGTGATTTTTGCGCCTTTCAACGATATCGCGGCGCTTGAAGAGGCTTTCCGCGACCATACGTTTGCAGCTGTCATTGTAGAAGGCATTCAGGGCATCGGTGGCATCCACGTGGCGTCGGATGTCTTTTTGCAAAAAATACGCTCACTGTGCGACGCTACCGATACGGTGTTTGTTGCCGACAGCGTGCAGTGCGGCTACGGGCGCAGCGGACAGTTTTTTGCCCACGACCGTGCAGGCGTGCAGGCCGACATCTACACCACGGCCAAAGGTATGGGCAACGGTTTTCCTGTTGCCGGTGTACTTATTGCTCCTAATTTTGAAGCCAAACACGGTATGTTGGGAACCACCTTCGGCGGCAATCCGCTGGCTTGTGCGGCCGCCCTGGCCGTTTTGGAGGTTATGGAAAACGAGGATTTGATTGGCAACGTGCAAAAAGTTGGAAATTACCTGAAAACCGAACTGGCGCGTTTCCCACAAATCACCGCCTTGCGCGGCGAAGGCCTCATGATCGGGTTTGAAGTAGCTCCCGAACACGCCCAGGTGCGCAAAAATTTGCTTTTTGAACAACACGTCTTCACCGGCGAAGCCAAAGGCGGCGTGGTACGCCTGCTGCCTTCCATGGCTTTATCTCAAGAAGATGCAACCGAATTTCTGGAAAAGTTGGAAAAAGCCTTCCACCAATCTTAAACCAGGGCACAGAACAAATACTGCCTGCTGCCTGCTGCCTACTGCCTGCTATGACACACTTTCGCTCCGCACACGACGTACCAAACATCCCCGACCTCATTGACGAGGCCCTGGCATTTAAAACCGATCCCCGGCGCGAGGTCCGGCTCGGTGAAGGTAAAACGCTCGGTTTGGTGTTTCTCAATCCAAGCACCCGCACCCGCCTGAGCAGCCAGATCGCCGCCCAGAACCTGGGCTTGAATTCGGTGGTTTTTAATGCCGGTAGCGAAGGTTGGGCACTGGAATTTGCCGATGGCGTGCCCATGAACGGTACCACCGTGGAACACATCCGGGAAGCAGCAGCCGTGCTTGGACAGTATTTTGACATCATCGGATTGCGGTCTTTTCCGTCTTTAAAAAGCCGGGAGGAGGACGAAAGTGAAATGGTGATGAACGCTTATTTAAAATACAGCGGCAAACCCATGCTGAGTTTGGAAAGCGCCACCCTGCACCCGTTGCAAAGTTTGGCAGACCTCATCACCATCCGCGAGCGGTGGCTTGAAAAACGCAAGCCGCGCATAGCACTCACCTGGGCGCCACACATGAAACCACTGCCCCATTGTGTGGCCAATTCGTTTGCCCAATGGGTGAATGCCTGGGGCGGCGCCGATTTTACCATAGCCCACCCGGAAGGTTACGATTTGGATGCCCAATACACCCATGGCGCCCACATCACCCACAACCAGGAGGAAGCCCTTGAAGGCGCCGATTTTGTGTACGTGAAAAACTGGAGCAGCCTGGAGCCCTACGGAACGGTATTGCCGGGCAACCTTGACTGGATGCTGACGCCGGAAAAACTGGGGGTAAACACACGCGTCATGCACTGCCTGCCTGTGCGCCGCGACCTGGAACTAAGTGCCGCCGTGCTCGACAGCGCACACAGCATCGTGGTACAACAAGCCGGCAACCGTGTGTGGGCCGCGCAGGCTGTATTGGCTCAAATGCTGAAAAATTTATGAAAAAAACACTCAACATCGTCAAAATAGGCGGCAACATCCTGGATGCACCCGACGCCCTCGATGCCTTTTTGCGCGCTTATGCAAAATTGGAGGGTGATAAAATATTGATCCACGGCGGGGGCAAAATCGCCACAACGCTTGGCATCCAACTGGGTATACAGGCACGTTACGTGGATGGGCGGCGCATAACAGATACGCCTACGCTCGAACTGGTGACCATGGTGTACGGCGGTCGCATCAACCGGCAAATCACCGCTTCCCTGCAAGCCCTGGGCTGCAACGCCATTGGACTCACCGGCGCCGACGGCAACCTTTTACGCGCCGTCAAACGTCCGGTAGGCGCCGTGGATTACGGTTGGGTGGGTGATGTTGCGGTTTCGGACGTGAACACCGGACTTTTAAACGCTTTGTTTGCCGCAGGTTTGTCGCCTGTGGTGGCGCCGCTCACCCACGACGGTCAGGGCCAGATTTTCAACACCAACGCCGATACCATGGCGGCCATTTTGGCCCAGGCCATGGCGCCTTTGCACAGTGTGTCGTTGTTTTTTTGTTTTGAAAAAAAGGGCATTTTGGCCGATCCTGAAGATGAAAACTCCGCCCTTTTGTCACTTTCAGAAAACGATTACCATCATTTACGCGAAACCAAAGCTTTGTCGGGGGGCATTTTTCCCAAAATAGACAATGCCTTTGCGGCTGCAAAAACCGGCGTCCACAGGGTTATGATCGGCGAAGCTTTGGCTTTGATGAACAACCCTGAAGCCGGGACAAGACTGATACCATGAATCCAGGAACTGATTTGAAACCCGATGCGGTCGACGTAGACCACCTTTTTTGCGAAGCGTTCGAACTGCTTGGCAAATTGATTTCTACGCCTTCGTTCAGCCGCGAAGAAGCGGGCACAGCAGACGTATTGGAAGCTTTTTTTGCAAAAAACAAAATAAAAACGAGTCGCGTAGGCAACAATGTGTGGGCAACCAACAAACATTTTGCCGAAGGCAAACCCACCATTTTGCTTTGCTCGCACCACGATA
>JADLBE010000431.1 GCA_020847915.1 Saprospiraceae bacterium
CCGACCAATGGGGAGGAACGTTTGAAAACAGGACCCGTTTGATCAGGAACATCCTGAAAGACATCAAAGCTGTTGTTCCGGCGTCTTTCATGGTTGGTGTGCGCCTTTCGCCCGAGGACCTGTTCACTTACAAAGGCATCGATTTCGATGAGGCGTTGGAAACTGCTGCTTTGCTTGCCCTTGATGGCGCCGATTTTATCCATGTTTCCCCATGGGACACCTTTAAAAAGCCAGAAAAATATCCGGATTCGGACAAATCTATTGTGACGTATTTTCGGGAAAAACTACCGGTTAACGTGCCCTTGATCACCGCCGGTAACATTTGGTCTGCATCAGACGCACAACAGGTATTGGATATGGGCGCCGACATCATCGCCCTGGGCAAAGCAGGCATTGGTGTGCCGGACTGGCCAACGCGCGCCCGCGATGCAGGGTTCGATCCCCAGCGTCCGCCCTATTCCGTCCAGCATTTGCGGGATGCGGATTTGAGCGAAGCGTTTATCCAGTACATGCGACGATGGAAAGATTTTGTGGAATAGAGCGAATTGGGAATAGGGAACAGGGAATGCGGAATAGGGCAAAAGCTTGGGAATGGAGAAAAAAACACCTGGCCTTTTGACAAGACCAGGTGTTTCCTTTTAAACAGTTACCATGCTTCTTAAGGACGACAAATTCCGCAATCGGTTCCCACACTTCGTTGGGATGACAACTTTCCAAATCAAAAAGCGCCGCCCCGAAAATTCGGAGCGGCGCTTTTGTATTTTAAAAACCTGGTAAAAAAGAGCGTATTACGCTTCTTTTTCTTCGTTGGTTTCTTCTGCAGCAGGAGTTTCCGGAGCTTGCTCTTCAGCAACTTCGGCAACCGGGGCTACAGTTTCTTCAACGACGTCGGCTACGGGTGCTGCTACTTCAGCTGCAGGTGTTTCAGCTACAGGAGCTGCTGCTACGGCTGGTTTGGCGGCGCCGCTGCCACCGCGACGGGTTTTCTTGGCAACTTTTACTTTACCGGCATTCGGGTTGTAGGTTTCGTTGAAGTCTACAAGTTCGATCATGGCCGTTTCGGCGCCGTCACCGCGACGGAATCCGAGTTTGATCACGCGAACGTAACCGCCTGGGCGATCACCAATTTTTGCAGCAACTGGGCCAAAAAGTTCTTTCAGGGCTTCTTTGTTCTGCAGGTAGCTGAATACAACACGGCGCGAGTGCGTGGAGTTGTCTTTGGCTTTGGTCAGCAGTGGTTCAACGTAGCGGCGAAGGGCTTTGGCTTTAGCAACCGTGGTTGTGATGCGTTTGTGCTCGATCAGGGAAATGGCCATGTTGGCGAGCAGGGCGCGGCGGTGTGCAGCGGTCCGGCCGAGGTTGTTGATTTTATCTCCGTGTCTCATAACGGTAAGTACCTAATGTTAGGCGGGAGCACCGGGGCTGCCATTGAAGGCGCTCTACGGTTACCCCACTTGTGAAAAAATAGCAGGCAGTAGTCAGCAGGCAGCAGGCAGTAAAAACTGTCCGCTGCCTGCTGCCTGCTGCCTGCTTGTTACTCTTCGTCGAGTTTGTATTTCGAAAGATCCATGCCAAAGGTCAGGCCTTTGTCCTGGAGCAGTTCTTCTATTTCAACGAGCGACTTTTTGCCGAAGTTGCGGAACTTTAGCAGCTCGTGGGTGTCGTAACGTACCAATTCGGCCAGGGTATTGATTTTGGCGGCCTTGAGGCAGTTGTAGGCGCGAACGCTGAGGTCGAGGTCTTCCAACGACGTTTTCAGCAATTTGCGCATGTGGAGAATGTGTTCATCCACAACGTTTTCTTCGCGGCTGGCAGGCGTATCGAACGTGATGTTGTCGTCCGTGATCAGCATAAGGTGCTGGATCAGGATACGGCTGGCTTCGCGGATAGCGTCTTCGGGATGAATGGTACCGTCGGTTTTGACTTCGATGGTAAGTTTTTCGTAGTCGGTACGTTGGCCTACGCGGGTATTTTCAACCTTGTAGGAAACGTTTTTGATCGGCGTGTAGATGGCATCGATGGGGATAACGCCGATGGCGGCATCTTTCGGAGCCATGTCGTCGGCGGGTTGGTAGCCGCGACCTTTGTTGATGGTAAGTTCGAGTTCGAGGTTGACGAACGGTTCCATGCGGCAAATGAGCAGGTCCGGGTTCATCACTTTGAACACGTTGGTAAACTCCTCGATGTTTCCGGCACGGAACTCTTCCCGACCGCTGATGGTCAGGTAGATTTTTTCCTGCTGGGTTTTGTCGTCGCCGATAACGTGCTTCAGGCGAACTTGTTTAAGGTTGAGTACAATGTCGACCACGTCTTCCACAACGCCGCGCATGGTGGCGAATTCGTGGTCTACACCGCCGATGCGCACAGCGCTGATGGCGAAACCTTCGAGTGAGGAGAGCAGTACGCGCCTCAGGGAGTTTCCTACGGTTTGGCCGAAACCGGGTTCCAGGGGCTTGAATTCAAAAATGCCTTCAAAGTCCGTTGCTTTTTGGAGCAGGATTTTGTCTGGCTTTTGGAAATTGAGAATACTCATATATAGGATGGATGCTAGAGATACTGGATGCAGGATGGATGGCATACAATGCGAAAACGGTTGGCGTTCGTAAACCGAACGCCAACCTTCGCCTTGTTGTATCTGTTACTTCGAGTAAAGTTCAACGATCAATTGCTCGTTGATCTTCTCGGGTATCTGGTCGCGTTGCGGGAAGGTGAGGAAGGTGCCCTGCATTTTGTCGGGGTTCCATTCCAGCCATCCGAATTTGCGCACATCGTTTGTTTTAGCGCCGACGTGGGTAGTTACGATTTCGAGGCCTTTCGATTTACCGCGAACAGAGATCACGTCACCCGGTTTCAGGGAGTACGATGGGATGTTCACGATGTTGCCATTAACCGTAACGTGACGGTGGCCAACGAGTTGGCGGGCGCCGCGGCGGGTAGGCGAAATGCCCAGACGGTATACGGTGTTGTCGAGACGGGCTTCGAGCAGTTGGAGCAATACCTCACCCGTTACGCCGTGTTTGCGGGTAGCTTCGTGAAAAGTACGGCGGAACTGACGTTCCAGAATGCCGTAGGTATACTTCGCTTTTTGCTTTTCCGAAAGCTGCTGGGCGTAACCCGATGGAGCTTTCTTCTTACGCGTCTGACCGTGTTGTCCCGGGGGATACTTACGGCGTTCGAAGTATTTGTCGTACCCGTAGATCGCATCACCGAACGTGCGGGCTTTTTTAGTCGTTGGTCCAGTATAACGAGCCATGGAAAAAAAATGTGGTCAAAAAACGGTTGTGGTTATACGCGGCGGCGCTTGGGAGGGCGGCATCCATTGTGCGGCATGGGTGTCATGTCGTTGATGGTGCTTACTTTGATACCCGATTGGTCGACGGCACGGATGGCGGATTCGCGGCCCGAGCCTGGACCTTTCACGTATACCTCGGCGGTGCGCATACCGGCTTCATAGGCTACTTTGGCAGCGTCATTGGCTGCTACCTGGGCAGCATAGGGTGTGTTTTTCTTGGAACCACGGAATCCGGCTTTGCCGGCCGAAGCCCAGGAAATTACCTCACCCTGTTTGTTGGTGATGGAGATGATGATGTTGTTGAAGCTTGCACGGATGAACACGAGTCCTTCCGGCGTTACTTTTACTTTGCGCTTAACAACCTTTTTGGATGCTCCTTTAGCCATTATATAAAGGTTTGATGCTGAGGGAAGCTTCGTTTGCATACCAGGTGGGAAACCACCGAAATACGCTGAACGGTTCTTCCGTCACAATTACTTCGTTGCTTTTTTCTTGTTGGCCACCGTTTTGCGTTTGCCCTTGCGGGTACGCGCATTGGTACGGGTGCGTTGGCCGCGCAGGGGAAGACCCTTACGGTGACGCAGACCGCGGTAGCAGCCGATGTCCATCAAACGCTTGATGTTCAGTTGAACTTCCGAGCGCAGCTGACCTTCGGTTTTGTATTCATCGCCGATGATACGGGAAATCGTCTTGATGTTGTCATCAGTCCACTGCTCCACCTTGGTGCTTTCGTCGATGCCTGCCGAAGCCAGGATGGCCTGAGAAGTCGACAAACCGATACCGTAGATGTAGGTAAGACCAATAACACCGCGTTTGTTACGGGGCAAGTCAACACCAGCAATACGTGCCATATTAATTTGTATTAACGAGTTTGTTAAATGTGTTCGAAGCGGTTAAGCTCCGGAGCTGTTTACCCTTGGCGCTGTTTGAACTTCGGGTTTTTCTTGTTGATCACGTAGAGTTTGCCTTTACGACGTACAATTTTGCAGTCGGCAGAACGCTTTTTGATCGACGGACGAACTTTCATGTCTTAAAGGTTCAGTTGCGTTAAATCTCTGTCAGTTGTAAGCACAAAGGCTTATTTATAGCGGTAGATGATCCTTCCGCGAGTGAGGTCATACGGCGACATTTCAATGGATACTTTGTCGCCAGGCAGGATACGTATGTAGTTCATGCGCATCTTGCCGGAAATGGTGGCCAGTATGATGTGGCCGTTCTCCAAACGAACCTTGAAGTTCGCATTGGAGAGGGCTTCCATTACCTCCCCGTCTTGTTTGATCAAATCTTCTTTTGCCATAAAAGGCCCTTCTGAATTTTGGGCTGCAAAGTTCTAACTTTTTAGCGAAATTTCCTTCAAAAAAGGATTATTTTTTATTGCCTCATTTACGTAGCTGTGATCCGACAGGATATCAGCCTTGTTTTTACGAACGGCAACAGAGTGTTCGTAGTGTGCACTGGGTTTGCGATCGCGCGTAATGATGGTCCAGCCATCGTTGGCCTGGAACACTTCTTTGCGTCCCATGTTGATCATCGGCTCGATGGCGAGCACAATGCCTTCCTGGAGCAGCATTCCTTTGCCGCGGCGACCGTAGTTCGGAACTTCCGGATCTTCGTGCAGGGAGCGACCAATGCCGTGCCCTACCAGTTCGCGAACCACGCCGTAGCCATTTTCGCGTTCGGTGTAGTTTTGAATGGCGAAAGAAATGTCTTCGAGCCGATTTCCCGCTACCGCCTGTGCAATGCCTTTGTACAGGGAAGTATTGGTAACACGAAGCAATTCCATAACCGGTTCTTCTACTTTTTCAAACGCAAAAGTAAAAGCCGAATCGCCAAAAAATCCGTCAAGTTCAACACCACAATCAATGCTTACAACATCGGTTTCCAGAAACTCACGTTTGCCGGGAAAGCCATGTACGACTACATCGTTGGGCGACATGCACAGGGTAAAAGGAAACCCGTTGTAACCTTTGAATGCAGGACGACCGTTGTGGTCGCGGATGAATTCTTCGGCGGCTTTGTCTACCGACTCACCCGTAATGCCGGGTTTGAGCAGGCTGGCGACGTAGGCCAGGGTTTTGGACACCACCAGGTTAGACGCGCGCATCTTTTCGATTTCCGCGTCTGTTTTGTGGATGACTTTTTTGCCGTCCGCGTTGGTGAATAATCCGTGCATGCTTATGTATGAAAGTCGAAGATCTTATTGAGGCTGGCCCAGTTGTACGCCCTGTGAGGAGCGGCCCTGGATTCGACCCGACTTAATCAGACCATCGTATTTTTGAGTGAGCAGGTAACTTTCAATTACCTGAAGAGTATCGAGTGCTACGCCGACCATGATGAGCAACGTGGTTCCGCCGAAGAAAAGGGCAAACTGCTGGTTGACGCCCATGGTGGCGGCAATGGATGGCAGGATACCGATCAGTCCGAGGAAAACAGCGCCTGGAAGGGTGATGCGGGTCATGATGTTGTCGATGTATTCAGCCGTAGCTTCACCGGGCTTTACCCCAGGGATGAAGGCATTGCTGCGTTTCAGATACTCGGCATAGTTCGTCGGGTTGATCATCAGAGCTGTGTAGACATACGTAAACACAACGATGAGCACAAAGAAGGTAGCGTTGTAACCGAAAGAATAGATGTCGGTAAGCATGGTAATCCGACCGCCTGCCTGTCCGTCGTTGCCGGCAATGTATTGGTATGCCGTAGCGGGAAGGAACATCAGGGCCTGGGCGAAGATGATGGGCATTACGCCGGCCGAGTTCACTTTAAGGGGCAGGTAATCGCGGGCGCTTGCGCTGGGCATCGAACCGCCGGAGCGGCCAACCATTCGTTTGGCGAATTGGATGGGGATGCGGCGTACGCCCTGGATAACCAGGATGGTAAGCAGGGTAATGAGGAAAAAAGCTGCAAGTTCAACGAAGAAAATAAGCAGTTTGTTTTCGCCGAAGAGCTTGGTAAATTCAAAAGTAAAGGCCTGGGGCAGGCGGGCAATGATACCGGCCTGGATGATCATCGAGGTACCGTTGCCGATACCTTTGTCGGTGATGCGTTCGCCGAGCCACATACAAAAGACCGTACCTGCAGTCAGCACGATGATGTTGCTGAACCAAAACAGGGCATCCGGGATGTTGGGTGAAACTGCGCCGGGAATACCGCGAACCATTTGCAGGTAGCCGCCGCCCTGCACAAGTGCGATGGCAACGGTAAGTACGCGGGTAATTTGGTTGAGGCGTTTGCGGCCGCTTTCACCCTCGCGGGTTTGAAGGCGCTGGAAATAAGGAACGGCAAAGCCAAGCAACTGTACAATGATGGATGCGGTGATGTAGGGCATCACACCAAGCGCGAAAACAGCCGAGGCATCAAAAGCACCACCGGTGAAGACGTTGATCAGTCCCAACAGGTCATTGGCGCCACGATTGGCCTGGGAAAAGTTTTTCAAAGCGTTGGGAACAACGCCCGGGAGCACCACGTACGAACCGACGCGGTAGACCAACAACAGGCCCAAAGTGTAGAGGATGCGTTGGCGGAGTTCTTTGATGCTCCAGATATTCTTGATTACCGTAAACAGTTTCATTACGTCAGCGGGTATTTAGACGAGTTGAACGCTACCGCCCAGAGCTTCGATGGCTGCTTTGGCGGATTCCGAGATGGCGTGAACCGAAACCTGCACTTTGGTGCTGAGTTTACCGTTGCCGAGGATTTTGATCTTTTCGGTGGCTTTGGCTGCGCCAACACCTACCAGTGCCTGAACATCGAGTGTTGTGCTACCGGTGAGTTTTACCAGGGCTTCGAGTTTGCTCAGATTGATGGGTACATATTCAACACGGTTTACGTTTTGGAAACCGCGTTTTGGCAAACGGCGCTGCATGGGTGTCTGACCGCCTTCAAATGCGCGTTTGACGTACGAGCCGCTACGGGCTTTATCGCCTTTGTGACCACGCGTGGAGGTGCCACCATGGCCGGAGCCTTGACCGCGACCGATGCGCTTACGCTTTTTGATGGAACCTGATGCCGGACGAAGGTTATTTAACTCCATGGCTGTATTTTGAACTGTAAGGTTTGCGAATGGTTGGTGGATCAGGCGTTTTCTACCTGAACCAGGTGGTTGACCACGCGAAGCATGCCCTGTAATTGGGGATTGTTCGTGTGTTCTACGGTTTGATTGACCTTGCGGAAGCCGAGGGCAACCAGGGTATCTTTCTGGCGTTTGGTTTTGTCGATTGGACTTTTAACCAGGGTGATTTTTACCTTGCTCATAGCTTGACGAAGTGGTTTAACCGTTGAACAATTTATCGAGGCTGATACCGCGCTGACGAGCGATTTCAACTGGACTGCGCAGGCTTGCGAGGGCCGTGATGGTAGCTTTAACCACGTTGTGCGGGTTAGAGGAACCTTGTGATTTGGCGAGTACATCCTGTACGCCGGCCATTTCGAGCACAGCGCGCATGGCGCCACCGGCGATTACGCCTGTACCGTGAGCAGCGGGTTTGATCAACACGCGACCAGCGTCAAATTTGCCGTGGGCTTCGTGTGGGATGGTGCCGTGGAGCAGCGGTACACGAATGAGATTTTTCTCAGCGTCTTTCACGGCTTTCGCGATGGCGTCGGACACCTCGCGGGCTTTGCCAAGGCCGTGGCCAATGGTGCCTTTACCGTCGCCCACCACCACAACAGCGGCGAAGCTGAAAGTACGGCCACCCTTGGTTACCTTAGCCACCCTGTTGAGTGACACAAGGCGTTCCTTGAGCTCTGAGCCTTCTCCCGATTTATTTTTATTTTCGTCTTGCTTCGCCATTGTATGGTGCAATTTGAGAAATGGTAATGGTGTTGGAAGCTTTCGCTTCGTGGGTGTTTTAGAATTTCAGACCGCCTTCGCGGGCGCCGTCGGCCAAAGCCTTGATGCGGCCGTGGTAAAGGTAACCACCGCGGTCGAAAACTACGTTTTCAATTCCGGCAGCTTTTGCCTTTGACGCGATTACTTTGCCAACAGCTATTGCCTGTTCAATTTTGTTTCCGTTGTTCGTGCCTTCGTCGTGCGTTGAAGCAGCGGCGAGGGTGGTTGCGGTAACATCGTCGATGATTTGGCAATAGATCGACTTATTGGAGCGGTATACGCAAAGGCGGGGGCGCTCGGCGGTACCGTTTACTTTTTTACGAACGCGCAAGTGGATACGCCTGCGACTTTCTTTTTTGGTGCGATTCATGACCTTGGTGACTTATGTGTGGCGCCGATGACCGACCGGCGCCGAGTTAAGGTTGTGCTTATTTCTTACCACCAGCAGTTTTACCTGCTTTGCGGCGAACAACTTCACCTTTAAAGATGATACCCTTTCCTTTGTAAGGCTCGGGCTTACGGAAGGCGCGAATTTTGGCGCATACCTGACCCAGGAGTTCCTTATCATGGCATTCCAGGCGGATGTACGGGGGGATACCTTTTTCCATACCTGTAACTACCGTGACTTCGGAAGGGATGTAAAAGATAACCGGGTGCGAGTATCCGAGGGTTAAGGTCACAAGGTTGCCTTGGTTCTCGACGCGGTAACCCACGCCGATGATTTCCATTTCCTTTTTGTAACCAACACTAACACCGTTGACAAGGTTGAAGAGCAGAGAGCGGTACAAGCCGTGAAGGGCTTTGTGACGTTTCTGTTCGGTGGGGCGGGTTACTACCAGCTTGCCATCTTCCATAGCTACGGTGATGTCGGGGTCCACTTTCTGAGAAAGTGTTCCCTTAGGACCTTTTACGGTTACCGTGTTGTCGGAGGCGACCGTCACTTCCACTTTTTCGGGGAGTGTGATGGGCATTTTACCAATCCGTGACATATACAGTACTTAATTGATGAAGTTCTGAGTTTTGAGTTACGTTCGGAGCGTATGCTTAGCAGATGTAGCAGAGCAGTTCGCCGCCGACGTTCATTTCGCGGGCCTTTTTATCCGTCATCACGCCTCTGGAGGTCGAAATGATCATGATACCCAGGCCGTTGATGATACGCGGGATGTTGTTCGAGCCTGAGAAACGGCGCAGGCCTGGTTTGCTGACGCGTACAAGCTCACGAATTACCGGCGACTTGGTCACAGGGTCGTATTTCAGGGCGATTTTAATCAGCCCTTGCTTGTTGTCGGCATCTTTATCTTCGAACGTGTACTTAAGGATGTAACCTTGGTCGTACAGGATCTCTGTGATGCTCTGCTTCAATTTGGAGGCTGGAATTTCGACGATGCGATGGCCTGCCATTTGAGCATTGCGGATGCGGGTCAGATAATCTGCTATCGGGTCCGTGACTTGCATATTATCGAAAATTTCTTTTTAAAGTTCAACATTGTTCAGGAGTGTTCAAAGGGTTCAAAGTGTTTTGACATGCTTTGAACATCCGGATGAACGCAGGTTGGTAAAGATTACCAGGATGCTTTGGTTATACCCGGGATTTTTCCGTCCAGGGCCATTTTGCGGAACATAACGCGGCAGATGCCAAATTTGCGCATGTACCCTTTTGGTCGGCCGGTGAGCAGGCAGCGGTTGTGCTGACGCACGGAGCTGCTGTTACGCGGCAGTTTATCAAGAGCTTCGTAATCGCCGGCTTCCTTCAATTTCTTGCGGAGATCAGCGTATTTTGCAGCCATGCGGGCGCGTTTTTGCTCGCGGGCAATGACAGATTTCTTTGCCATGTGTCTATTTTTTAAACGGAATACCGATTTCTTTCAACAATGCAAACGCTTCGGCGTCGGTGTTGGCTGTGGTAACGAACGTGATGTCCATACCCATGATCTTGTTCACCTTGTCGATGTCGATCTCAGGGAATATGATTTGTTCGGTTACACCGATGGAGTAGTTTCCACGGCCGTCGAAGGATTTGTCGTTCAGTCCGCGGAAGTCACGAACGCGCGGCATGGCGATCGAGATAAAGCGGTCGAGGAATTCATACATACGTTCACCGCGGAGGGTTACACGTACGCCGATGGGCATACCTTCACGGAGTTTGAAGTTCGACACCGAAGTACGTGCGCGGGTCGGAACAGCTTTTTGTCCGGTGATGGTGGTCAGTTCGACTGCGGCCATGTCGACAAGTTTTTTGTCGCCGGTGGCTTCGCCGATGCCCTGGTTGATGCAGATCTTCTCCAGGCGTGGCACTTGCATGACGGAGGAGTAGCTAAACTGCTCCATCATTGAAGGAACTACCTGCTGCAGGTATTTTGTTTTAAGACGCGGTATGTATTTCATCAGTTGATGATATTTCCGGATTTTTTAGAATAGCGGACGCTTTTACCGTCCACAATTTTGCGGCCAACACGGGTGGCTTCGCCGGTTTTGGGATCAACGACAGCCAGGTTCGATACGTGCATCGAAGCGGACATTTCCTGAATACCGCCTTCTTCGGTTTGCGTAGCTTTGACGTGCTTCTTGACGATGTTGACACCTTCGACGATTGCCCGCATTTTATCGGGGAACACCTGGGTCACTTCGCCTGTTTTGCCTTTGTCATCGCCCGCAAGGACCATAACGGTATCGCCTCTGCGGATGTGCAGTTTGGGCGTGTGGCGTTTAGTTTGTGCTTTGGTAGCCATTTTATAAAAAATGTGCTTTTTATGAACGGTCCGGTACAAGCCCGGGGTGATGTAAAGTTGTTACCGCTTGATGCCTAGAGTACTTCCGGGGCCAGCGAGATGATACGCATGTAGTCTTTGTCGCGCAATTCGCGGGCAACAGGACCAAAGATGCGGGTACCGCGTGGTTCGTCGGCGTTGTTAAGCAGCACGACGGCATTGTCGTCGAAGCGGATATACGAGCCGTCTTTGCGGCGAATCTCCTTGCGGGTGCGCACGATGACGGCTTTGGATACCGTGCCTTTTTTGATACCGCCTGGTGTGGCGTCTTTCACGGTCACCACGATTTTGTCGCCGATGCCGGCATAACGCTGTCCGGTGGAGCCCAGCACGCGAATGCAGAGCACTTCTTTGGCGCCGGAGTTATCGGCCACATTCAAACGAGATTCTTGCTGAATCATGACTTAAAAGTTTTGCATTGGTCACCTTCGGATTAAACAGCCGCAGGATTGCAATTGTAATTTACTTCGCTCTTTCAATGATTTCGACCAGGCGCCAGCGTTTGTTTTTGCTGAGCGGGCGGGTTTCCATGATGCGTACCAGGTCGCCGACGTTGCAGGTATTTTCCTCGTCGTGGGCGAAAAACTTCTTGGAACGCTTCACGAACTTGCCGTAAATCGGGTGCATGAGGCGGCGCTCGACCTGAACCGCGATGGTTTTATCCATTTTGCTGGATACGACCACGCCGGTCTTTTGTTTGCGGAGATTTCTGACTTCCATCTATGTAGATGTAATGGGTGTAAAAAATTACTTTTGACGGCTGCGGCGCGCACGAATTTTCGAACGGAGTTCGAGTTGTTCGGGCGAAAAGGCCGACAATTCACGTTGGCGAAGCTCGGTTTGAATCCGTGCGATGTTGCGACGCATTTCGCGTATCTCCATCGGGTTCCCGAGGCCTTTCACCGCGTGGTCGAATTTCATTTGCTGGTATTCATTTTCGAGACCGGCCATTTCGGCCATCAGCTCGTTAATTTCTTTACCGGCGGTTTGCAGTTTTTCCTTAGCCATTTTTTCAAAAATGATGCTTGACGAAATGTAAGGTTTTATCCTTCGAAATCGTAACGGGTGACGGTTTTGCATACCACCGGCAGCTTTTGGGCTGCCAGGCGGAGCGATTCGTAGGCCAGCTCTTCACTGACACCTTCTATTTCGAACAATACGCGGCCTGGTTGAACCTCGCATACGTAGTGGTCGACGGCGCCTTTACCTTTACCCATACGTACTTCGGCGGGTTTGGAGGTCATCGGCTTATCAGGGAAGATGCGAATCCACACCTTGCCTTCACGTTTCATGTGACGCGTAAGCGCAATACGGGCTGCCTCGATCTGGCGGCTGGTGATGCGGCTGAATTCCAGCGATTTTAGGCCAAAGGAGCCGAAAGCGATGGAACTGCCTTTGTGCGCCAGGCCACGGTTTCGGCCTTTGTGCTGCTTGCGATATTTCTGACGTCTGGGCTGTAGCATTGTAAGTGGCAATTTAAAAGCCTGTCAATCAATATTTTGTGATCTGCAGGTGTGCTTTTTTTAAAAAGCGGATGCAAAGGTACGACTATTGCCAAAATTTTCAAAATCGATTTTGACGACAGACCGTTAAATATTTGGTGCTTATCGGCGTTTGGTACGGTCGCCGCCACCGCCGCCACCGCGACGATCGCCACCACCACCGCCGCCGCTTCCGCGACGATCACCGCCGCCGCCGCCGCCTCGGCGATCACCACCACCACGGCGGTCTCCGCCACGGTCGCCACGATCACCTCCGCC
>JADLBE010000432.1 GCA_020847915.1 Saprospiraceae bacterium
AAGTCCTGATCCTATTTTAGTGCCGAAATCAGAAAAACCAAGCTGCTCCGTGAAGAACTTATTCCTCTTATTGTTGCTTTTTGTATCCCTGAGTGGATTTGCCCAAAAAACCGAACTTTTCATCCTGTCCGTAGGCGTGGAAAAATACGCCGATCCCAAGGTGCGCACCCTCAATTACTGTGTGGAAGACGCCCGCGACGTAGCGGAAGCATTTCGGCTCCAAACCGACCTGTACGATGTGGTGAACGTAAAAGTACTCACCGACGCTCAGGCTACCCGTTCAGCCGTGCGCAATGAACTTGATCGCATCTCCAGGCTCGTGACACCCAACGACATGGTTGTCTTTTTCTTCAGTGGTCACGGCATGGATAAAGGCCTGGTCCCTTTTGATTTCAATTCCGACGACCGTTTTGCCACAGCACTTACCAAAGACGACCTGGAGTCAAAATTTGCCAAAATGGGCTGCAATTACATGGTGCTTCTTGATGCCTGCCATTCGGGTTCTTTCGCCAAAAGTTTGTACGGCAAAGACCTCACGGACGATGAATTTGCCCTCACGGTGGAACAAGCCTCACGCCAACTCGCCGATGCCCTGAGCAGCACCGATAAACAAACCATGGTGATCGCTTCGTCGTCGTCGGACCAAACATCGTGGGAATGGCACGAATACAAACACGGTTATTTTGCTCAAACGCTGCTTGATTGCATAGAAGGGAAAAGCGTGAAGGACAAGGTCACCAACCGAACTTACAAGCCGCAGACCGACTCCAACGGCTTCCTTGGCGCCGCCGCCCTCGAAACATACCTGTCCGAAGCCGTGCGTATCCACACCCAGGGCGAAGATGCTCCTCAGCAAATGCGCATCAAAAAAAGCATGGGCGGCACGTTTCCGGTGTTGCGTGTAAAAAACAGCAGCAGTAACATGGCAACGCCAACACAGACACAAAGCAGCAGTCTGGCCCAGGACCGCGCTACCTGGGAAAAAGCCAAAAACACCAACACCGCAGCCGCTTACCGCGACTACAAACGACAATTCCCCAACGGCGAGTTTGTACGCCTTGCCGACAAGGCTTTGCTACAACTCGACGAAGATAGCGCCTGGGAAAGCGCCAAAACCGCCAACACCGAAACCGCCTACCAAAATTTCATCAACCGTTTTCCAAAAAGCGCCTACGTGGAACTTGCCCAGGCGCGTTTGGATGAATTGAAGCCTTTCAATCCCGCAACCCTCACCGATGCTAGTGTAGGCATCTTCGTTTTGGTTAAAGGCGGCACCTTTAATATGGGCAGCAACGACGGCGAGGATGATGAAAAACCGGTGCACCACGTGACGGTAAGCGACTTCTACATGGGCAAATCCGAAATTACCGTAAAACAATTCCGCGATTTTGTAAACAATACAAGTTACCAAACCGAAGCAGAAAAAGACGGCGGAAGTTACTTCTGGACCGGCTCCGAATGGGAGAAAAAAGCTGGCGTGGACTGGCGCTGCGACGCCCAGGGCAACCGACGCCCGAGCTCGGAAGACAACCATCCCGTCATCCACGTAAGCTGGAACGATGCGGTGGCTTTTTGCTCCTGGGCAAGTCGCAAATCGGGCGTCACCTACCGTTTGCCCACCGAAGCCGAGTGGGAATACGCCGCCCGTGGAGGCGCTCGCAGCAATGGTTACACCTACGCTGGAAGCAATAATATTGACGATGTTGCGTGGTATTACAGCAATTCAGGCAATAAAACACATCCAATAAATGGCAAAGCTCCCAACGAGCTAGGCCTGCACGACATGACCGGCAACGTGTGGGAATGTTGCAACGATTGGTACGGCGTGTATACTTCCGGAAGCCAAACCAATCCTATCGGTCCCAGTATCGGCTCCAGCCGAGTGAATCGTGGCGGTTCGTGGCTCTTCACTCCGCGGAACTGCCGCGTCGCCTATCGCATCATCAATTCGCCGGACTTTCGGCGTAGCGATCTTGGCTTCCGTCTCGCCAGGGCGGTATCTTTTTAGGTTTTTTACAAAATCCCCAATCCCCAAATCATGCGCATTTTAATGCTGATTTTTTTTGTTTTTGTCTCCAGCCTCCTGCACGCCCAGCGCGACCTCGAGGTTTCATCCAGCGACCCAAAACGCATCGCCCTCGTCATCGGCAACGGAGCGTACCAATACGGCAACCCGCTCACCAATACCCTCAACGATGCAGACGCCATAACCAGGACGTTGCAAGGTGTGGGTTTTGACGTCATCAAGGTGAAAAACGCTTCGCTTCAGGAACTTGAAACCAAACTGAACGAGTTTACCACCCGAATTGAATCGGGCAACTACGCCGTGGCTTTGTGCTTTTACTCCGGTCACGGCATTCAGGTTGGTGGTGAAAACTACCTCATTCCGGTGGATGCCAATCCGCAACGCGAGGCCGATGTGAAATACCAATGCCTGAATGCCCAACAAATCATCGACCACATGAGCGAAGCCCGCGCAGCAACCAAAATCATGCTGCTCGATGCCTGTCGCAACAATCCTCTTCCCAAAACCTGGAACAGATCGGGTGGTAAAGGATTGGCGTACATGTTTGCGCCCAGGGGCACCTTCATAGGCTTCGCTACCGCACCCGGGACCGAGGCTTCTGACGGCATCGGCAACAACAGTCCGTACACAAGCGCCATTCTCAAATACCTGAACACACCAGGCCTCGACATTCATCAGGTATTCACCCGCGTA
>JADLBE010000433.1 GCA_020847915.1 Saprospiraceae bacterium
GACCAGGTCACCCAAACCCTGGTTGCCACCGTGCCGTCGGGTAGTTTACCCACCGATTCAGCCTTGAACTCCGTCGCCGCAGCGCCTTCCCGCGCTGCGGCGATGTTTTTTTCCAGGGCTTGTACATCGTTGAAGGTGAATAGCAGGGTTTGGTTCGCTTTTTTGTAAAATTCAGCTTCGAATTTTACAACCAGCATGGAAACCGGCGGGCCATCCTGAATGGCCGCAAGGGCAGGCAAACCTGTTGACATTTCCCCGGCAGCGCATTGAGCGGCGAAATAAGTGGAGCGGAACGGATTTTGGGAACGCCAGCCGTAGGGCAATTTAACAGTGCATTGGTCATCGTCGCAGGACACGATACGAACCCCCATAAACCAGGCGGCGGGTAGTTTCCAAAAAAGATATGTGCCCATACGGAAGGGAGAAGTGATGTTGCTCCGGAATTTTTTTTTGTTCATAATGGTTACAACGGTAAGAACTTTGGTGCAATAATGCATGTTTGGTTTAAAAAACGGTTAAGTTTGTTGTACAGCAAATGAATAATCCGGCAAACAGTGCATTTTTGAGTGTCATTCATCTTAAAATGTTCAACCTATGCAATGGAGAAAGCTTAATGGCCAACGGATCGAACAGCCTTTGTTGACTGCTGTTGAAGAAACCATCCGGCGCGAAACGGCCGAAGGCTACAAGTTGAAGGTGTGCATCGGAACCGACTCGCAGGTGATTGGTGAGGAAGTTCATTTTGCATCCGTAATCGTGTTTTTAAGGGAAAAAAGAGGTGGGTTTATGTTCATTTCCAACGATAGAAACAACCGCAAAATGACCATTCGGGAACGGATGATCCTGGAGGTTGGTCGTTCGGTGGAGGTGGCTTACGCCCTTTGTGAGTTGCTCGACAAGTACAACATCGCCCTGGAAGTGCATGCCGACATCAACACCGACCCAGCTTTTGAAAGCAACACAGCCTTAAAAGAAGCCATGGGTTACATCTTGAGCATGGGTTTTGTTTTTAAAGCCAAACCCGATGCTTTTGCTTCGTCGTCATGCGCCGATAAGGTGATCTGATTGCCGATCCTTGTGCACACGGCAAATCTTTCCTCCGACCGCCCTGGTCGAAGGTATGGATTCTTCACCCCTCGATTAAGCCTGCCTTCTGACGTCTTTTGCCGAACTACGACAAATGTTGATCGAAATCCTAACGCGTTAGTCTGAATTGTGCGCAACTTCGCACCCTGGAAAGCAGGTGCTGCAAAAAGCGAATAACCAACAGGCAAGAGCACCCTTTTGCCTGTTTCTCATTTGCGTTTTGAGCGGCTGTTCATCACTTCCATTTCAAAAACATCGTTATGAAGCGTTTTACCATGCCCGCCCTGCTATGGGCTGCCTTTCTTGTTTGTGCCCAGGCGCAAAACATTCAGTTCGTGGAATACGAACTGTCCAATGGACTTAAAGTGCTGTTGCACGAAGACCACAGTACACCCATCGTCGCTGTTTCAGTGATGTACCATGTGGGTTCCAAAAACGAAAAGCCCGATCGGACGGGTTTTGCACACTTTTTCGAACACCTGCTTTTTGAAGGTTCGGAAAACATCAAACGCGGTGAATTTGACGATTACATCAACAACGCCGGCGGTATGAACAACGCCAATACCTGGTACGACCGCACCTATTATTACGAGGTGTTGCCCAGCAACCAGCTCGCCCTCGGCCTTTGGCTCGAAAGCGAACGTATGCTGCACGCCAAAGTTGAAACGGTGGGTATCGAAACACAACGCCAGGTGGTGAAAGAAGAACGCCGCCAGCGCATCGATAATCAGCCTTACGGTAAATTGCTGGAAGAAACCATGATGCGTACGTTTACCGTACACCCTTACCACCACTCGGTGATCGGCTCCATGGAACACCTCGATGCAGCCCAGGAAATCGACTACAAAACGTTTTACAAGGATTTTTACCGTCCCGACAACGCCATCCTTTCCATTGCCGGCGACATCGACATCGAGCAGACCAAACAACTCATCGATGTTTACTTTAAGGAGATTCCACGTGGACAAGGCCAGATTTTCCGCCCCAATGTGGTTGAACCTCCGATGAAAAAAGAAACCCGTGATACGGTTTACGACAACGTACAATTGCCCGCCGTTCTGATGTCGTACCACATTCCGGCACAAGGCACCGAAGACTTTTATGCTTTAAAAATGCTTGGCATGCTCCTCAGTCAGGGTGAAAGCAGCCGCATGCAGAAAAAAATCGTAGACGAAGAGCAAAAGGCGGTTGCTGCCGGCTCCTTCGCACTCGAACTCGAAGATCCGGGCGCCAACATCATGTATGCCATCGCCAACATGGGCGTGGAACCTGCTGAGCTGGAAAAATCCATGGATGCCGTTATGAACGAAGTACAAACCAACCTTGTCGGAGAAACAGAATTTCAAAAAATCCAGAACCAGGTTGAAAACGACTTTGTCACAGCCAATACCACGGTTGCAGGCATTGCCGAAAGCCTCGCAAACTACGAAATGTATTACGGCGACGCCAACCTGATCAATGCCGAACTGGCCCGTTACCGCAAGGTGACACGTGAGGATCTGCGCCGTGTTGCCAACAAATATTTCCGCAAAGACGCCCGCGTGGTGATCTACTGGCTCCCAAAACCAAAACAGCCCTAAGGTGGGTCATTTGAAAAAGAAGACCCATTGCTGAACTGCCATTAAAAATACACCATGAAAAAAACATCGTTTTTCTCCATACTTTCCCTTTTGTTGATTTTTGCCTGCTCACCCAAAACAGGTGACAAAACCACGGCAACCGACACCAACAAAGCTCCCGTTGCTGCAGCAACCGGCAAAGCTCCAAAAATTCCAATGCCAACGGGCAACGTACGCGCCGCGGCACCCAATCCGGGTGATGCCCCCAAAATTCAGATCGGAAAGGCCGAAACCTTCCAGCTTGAAAATGGCCTCACCGTTATTGTGGTGGAAAACCACAAACTGCCCCGCGTTTCTTACCGTATTTTCGTCGACTCGGACCCCGTTATGGAAAAGGAAGCCGCCGGTTACGTGAGCATGATGGGCGATCTGCTCACCAAGGGAACCACAACGCGCACCAAATCGAAAATAGACGAAGAAGTGGACTTCATCGGCGCATCGCTTTATTCCGATGCCAACGGACTTTCGGGCGCCAGTCTTTCCAAACACACCGACAAACTGCTCGAGGTAATGTCGGATGTATTGCTCAATCCGGTCTTCCCTGAGGAGGAGCTCGAAAAAGCCAAACGCCGCAGCGAAAGCGACCTGGCCAGCCAGAAAGACGATGCCAATGCCATCGCCGGCAACGTCGCGAACATCCTGCGTTACGGCAAAGGCCACCCATACGGCGAAGTAATGACAGAGGCGACACTTGAAAAAATCAACCTCGACCAAATCCGCAAACATTACCAAACTTACTTCAAGCCAAACATCAGCTACCTCGTTGTAACGGGCGACATCACCCGCGCCAAAGCTGAGACTCAGGCAAAAAAATATTTTGGCAAATGGACACGTGGTGAAGTGCCGGAACACAATTATACGCTGCCCCGTGCGCCCGAAAAAACACAGGTGGATTTTGTCAACAAACCAGGCGCCGTACAATCCGTGGTAAACATCACCTACCCCGTAGAACTGGCGCCAGGCACACCCGATGTTATCCGTTCCAGGCTCATGAATGCGGTACTTGGAGGTTATTTCAACAGCCGAATCAACATCAACCTGCGCGAAAACAAAGCGTACACTTATGGCGCCCGCTCGGCACTTAGCCCCGACGAACTCGTTGGGTCGTTCAATGCCACGGCAAGCGTACGCAATGCCGTTACCGACAGTTCCATCATTGAGTTTATGAAAGAACTGAGCCGCATGCGCATCGAAAAAGTGCCTCAAAGCGAACTTCAGGTGGTTAAAAATGTATTGAGTGGCCAGTTTTCACAAAGCCTGGAAGAGCCCGGCACCGTGGCCAACTTCGCCCTCAACACCGCCCGTTTCAAATTGCCGGCCGATTATTACGAAAAATACCTCGAGACCCTGCAAAGCGTAACGGCAGAAGAAGTTCTGTCCATGGCCAAAAAATACATTCGTCCCGACAATGCACACATCCTTGTGGTGGGCAACAAGGAAGAAGTGGCCGATAAAATCAAGGTGTTTTCGCCCGAAGGGAAAGTGAATTTTTACGACATCTACGGCGATCCTGTTAAAAATGTCAACACCAACATTCCCGCCGGCGTTACAGCCCAAAGTGTTGTTCAGGATTACATCAATGCCATTGGCGGTATGGCGAAAATTGCTGAACTGAAAGACGTCTACAGCAACACAACGATGAAAAGCGGCGGTCCGTCGTTTGTGATCCAAACGTGGCAAAAAGGCGGCACCAAACTCGCCTTCGATCTGAGCATGAACGGTCAGTCGATGAGCAAACGTATCTACAACGGTGTCAAAGCCATTGAAACCGGCATGGGCGGTGCACAGCAGGACCTTACAGGTTCCGATTTGCTCGACATTCAGGAGCAGGCAGCTTTTTGCAAAGAAGCCGCCTACCTGAACGGTTCGTATAAAATCAATTTAAAAAACATCGAGGAGCTCAACGGCAAGGCCGCTTATGTCCTTGAAGTGGAACGTGCCGACGGCAACAAAGTTACCGAATACTACGACGTGGAAACCAGCCTGAAAGTGCGGGAAATCACCATGCAGGAAGGCCAGGACGGTACGATGCAGGCGGTTGTAACCGACTTCTCCGACTACAAGGAGATCAACGGCGTCCGTTTTCCGCATACCTTGATGCTCGGCGGTATCTTCCCGGTTCCCATGAAAGCAACCGTCAACGAAATCAAAATCAACCAGGGCATCGAAGACTCGATGTTTACTTTGAAGTAAGTCGCCTTTCGCTTTGCTGCGAAAAGTATACTTTTGCGCACCCGGCCAATTCCGGAGCATAACATGCTCTCAATGTCCGGGTGCGTTTTTCTTTTTAAACCAACACGGCGTGTAAACGCCCAAGCCTTTTCAACCATGTCAGCATTCATTTTCCTCCAGGGCGCCCCGGGTGGCGGCAACAACCTCATCAGCCTGCTTTTTCCTTTTCTGATCATTGTGGTCTTTTATTTTTTCCTCATCCGTCCACAAATCAAACGTCAGAAGGACCAGCAGAAATTTGTCGATAGCCTCAAAGAAGGTATGGAAGTGGTAACCAACGCCGGCATCATCGGCCGCATCACCAAAATCGACGGCAACATTGTTCGCCTTATGATTGATGAAAAAACATACATGCGTGTGGTGAAGCAGTCGATCACGGGTGAATACAAGCCTTGACCATAGCATACCCTTTTAGCGTCAAATCCGTTTAAATCTGTGTTCGTAGACCCGTGTCATCTGTGTCCCCTTGCGTTGGTCATTGGTACACAAATGACACGGGTCTACGAACACAGATTTAAACGGATTTTTTTATGCTCTCCAAGCTGAATTTTGATGAAAAAACACACCATTCTGCTGCTTTTTTTACTTCCCGTATTGGCTGAGGCACAAAGCCCCTGGCCACGCAGCAAAGCCGGATTTTACACTCAAGTAGCCTGGCATTTCATCCCCGAATATTCCGAAGTGTTTGTGCCGGAAGGGGAATACCACGTTATGGACAGGGCTTTGTCGGAAGGTACTCTGGAGTGGTATGGCGAATACGGTATCGGTTCCAGAACCACCATTACGGGCGTTTTACCCATCCGATTTTTGAAAAACGGCGAGTTTCTGGATAATTTTGCCCAACCCTATACCCAACAAGGCAGTTTGAGCGGCTTTGGCAACATTAGTGTGGGTGTACGCCACCAGTTCAACAAGGGCCCGATGCCGATTACAGGTTCACTACGCACGGACTTTGCAGCGTCTGCCTACAACGATGCCACTGGTTTAAGGACAGGATACAACGCACTTACCTTCCTTCCCATGCTGAGTACAGGCAGAGGTTATGATAAGTTTTATTGGTATGTCTACGGTGGTTATGGGATTCGCACGAGCGACTACAGCGATTTTCTCGACTTAGGCGCAGAAGGCGGATTGAAGATTGGCCAGGTTTGGATCATGCTGTTCAGTCAGTGGAAACAACCCATGCGGAACGGCAACATTGAACTGCCGTTCAACAACAGGCTCACCAGTCTTTACGTCAACGATCAGGGATGGGTGTCGATCGGCCTAAAAAGCGTGGTTGAGATCAACCGTTTCTGGGGCGCTGTGGTATCTTTTGCAGGAGCAGCAACCGGCCAATGGGTTCCCGCCAGTCCAGGCATTGGCGGCGGGGTGTATTTCAAGTGGGATTGATCGAAAGTTTGTCCAGGCTCGTCGTTAATTTCTGCACGGACCTCGTCAACGACCCCTTCTTTGCAACGTCTTATCATCAAACCACAAATACAAATCATGATGAACACGCGTCGCAACCACGAAATTGATTACAAAATATTTGGTGAGGAAATGCAATGCGTCGAGGTAGAACTCGACCCCCAGGAAACCGTCATCGCGGAGTCGGGAAGCTTTATGTACATGGACGACCATGTGCAGATGGCCACCGTATTTGGCGATGGCAGCGACAGGGCACAGGGTTTTTTGGGAAAAGTAATGACCGCAGGCAAACGCCTGCTTACGGGTGAAAGTTTGTTTATGACCACCTTCACCAACCACGGGCCCGACAAACAACATGTGGCGTTTGCGGCGCCATACGCAGGTAAAATTGTTGCCATGGATCTGCAACAACTCGGCGGCAAAATTATTTGTCAGAAAGACAGCTTCCTTTGCGCAGCCAAAGGGGTTGAAGTCGGCATCGAGTTTCAACGCAAACTGGGCACCGGTTTGTTCGGTGGCGAAGGATTCATCATGCAAAAACTGGAAGGTGATGGCCTCGCTTTTGTACACGCAGGCGGTTACATCCTCGAGCGCGATTTGCAGGTAGGTGAAACACTGAGAGTGGATACAGGCTGCATCGTTGCATTCACCCAACGCATCGATTACGACATACAATTTGTAAAAGGCGTCCGCAACATGGTTTTCGGCGGCGAAGGTTTGTTTTACGCCGTGTTGCGCGGTCCCGGCAAAGTTTGGCTGCAATCGCTCCCTGTGAGCCGTCTGGCAGCACGTATCCTACAATACGGAAACTCCGGCAAAGAAAGCGGCAGTGTACTCGGTCCGCTCGGAAGGCTGGTGGATGGCGACGGATTTTAATTTAGCTGTTAGCCGTTAGCCGTTAGCCGAAAAAAAAAGAGAGCATGGGTATTGTATATACCCATGCTCTCTTTTTTTTTCGGCTAACGGCTAACGGCTAACGGCTAACGGCTAACGGCTAACGGCTAACGGCTAACGGCTAACGGCTAACGGCTAAC